>NZ_JBLLLQ010000026.1:0-67950 GCF_047737915.1 Lysinibacillus sp. NPDC056185 | reverse complement strand
GTGTCTGTACCTCTCGCTTTATATTATGCCAAATACTGAAACCATATAAAAACGCAAACAGAATCATTAATGGTTTATACAATGGACCAACCCATGTTGCCCAAGCAAAAACGCTTGAAAACATCGCAAGTACAAGTACTAACAGCCACCATATCGGCCTAAATGGTTTAGATCCTTCTAGATTATGACGTTTATAATAGTACATAGAGAATATATTTACAGCTACCACAATAAGTGGCAGGATAAATATCCACGGTATTGTTTCTACAGAGTATAATGTTTGAAATACTTCATCATACATGTCAGAATTCCCAACAAAAAACTGGCCAGAATCAACATTTAGCATGCCTGTATCTGAAATCTGATAGTGCTCTTCCTGACGATCTCTTACAACAACTACATCTGTAATATAGTTACCTAACTTTCCATCTGCCTTTTCGACATATTGTGTTAAATCTTCAAAAAAGCTAAAAACTGATGTATCTTCAACCTTTTTCACAGATATATACAAACTTGAACTTCTTGCAAAGAATTCCCCTTCTTTTCCTCCGAAATGCTTATAAATCGCTTGGATGGATTGACTAGCAGTTTGAGGCGGTGAAGAATTTTGTGGAATCAAAATAAAAAATAGAGCAATCATGGCGATCGTTAATAGTAGAAAACTTTCCTTCCATAACGTTAAGCCATTTCTTTTCTTATGGTGAATGTGTTCATAAATCCGAGTCTTTACAGCCGGATCCTCTGGTAATTTATTGAGTTCCTTCAGTCGATTGTTTAAATCCAAATTCATCACCTCCAAGTATTTTCTCTAAAGCCTTCATAGCGTTTCTCTGTGTATTCGCTATTTTTACTGTAGACCATCCTAAAATTTCACTAGTTTCGGCTAAATTCAGCTCCTCAATTTTTCTATAAATAAGAACCTCTCGATATTCAGGCTTTAATAATTGGATTGCTTCATATAATAGTCTTCGCTCCTCAGATTGCATGATCCAATCATGTGGTACATATTGTGTCTCTCGTTTTTCATGTTCTTTTCGAAATGGTAGCCATTTAATAAGTGCTTTTTTTCTATAGGTGTCATAGACAAGGTTTCGTGCAATTCTCCTTATATAAGTGCCCATGGCAGCTTCATTTCTAAACTGTCCTTTATAAACACGAATAAAGGTTTCCTGCGTTAAATCCTCCGCTAAACCTGGATCCGAGACCATATAGTAAATAAATTGATAAATGCATTGAAAATATTGTTCATAAAGCTCATCAAACTCCATCTTCTCACCTCTCTTACTTTATTAGACGAATGAGTAAACAAGATTTGTATGTTTAAGTGTAAATTTACTAAGTTAAAAAATAGGCTACCTGACACCATATAGCATCAAGTAGCCTAAAATTTTTACAGATCCGTTTTCATTTTTTCAAATGTATGTATTAACATATATTTTTGTACACCACGAGCCATTTCAATGCTTTCCTGGGCATAATGATGAAGGTCTGTTTCATTCTTCATTTTATATGCATAAACCGCTTCAATTGCTGGCTGCATCCACGGCTGTGTAAGCTGATCACTTCGCATGTCAGTTGTTCGTCTTTCAAATGCAGCGATATAACATTTTGCATAGCTAGTTAAAGGCTCTTTATTTATTTTATTGGCCGCATCCTTTACTTCCTCCAAATTCTCTTCCATCATTGCCTTTATAAATTTATAGTTATACTTCATTGCTGGCTGCTTATATTTTACGATGACTGTTTCTAATGAGTGAAGTTGGTCTTCCCTTGTACCGTAAGCAACAGCGTAAAGATAGGTAAAAAACGGATCATTTTTACGATCTTTTACTAGTTTATCTACCATCGTCATATTATTTGTCCTAAATAAAATATGTATATGTCTATAAATCATTGCGATCACAATAAGGGCAATAATGCCGATTGTAATGGATAGGGGAACTCCTGCTAGTGATAGTACTATTGTTAAAATAAAAATGAACAAATAAAATATGGCTAGTTTTGTAATTTTCATAATTCCTCCTACTGTAGTTTCTTCCGCATTTTTCGAGAAAAAATAAAGCCAGCTCCAAGGAAAAATACAAGCGCCATAAACTTCATGAGAGGAATAATAAATAACTTACTAATCACGAAAACAACCAAAATATAATAGACCACCATTGCCAATAAAAATAATGTCAGTTTATTCACTGTGCTTCCTACCTTCATTCAATGCTACTTCAATGGCCGCTAGCGCTTTCGGTCCCATCCCATGTAAATTTTTCAACGTTGATAAATCAACATTTTCCAATTGCTCTAATTGTGTATACCCTGCCGCATTCAATGCACGTACAGCAGGTTTCGCTACTCCCTTTGGCCATTCCGTCATTTATGCTCGTCCCTTCTTTTTTCGTCTATTGAATAACTCAGTTCCTATAATACCTATTAATAGTATAGCTAGTGAGACGACATGATAATCAACAAAAAAAGCCGTAAATGCTATATGATAATAACGGCATATTGCGGTGATAATAAAACCGACAATCAAGCATCCTTTTACTACCTGCTCGATAAACTACACTTCAATCACCTCTCTGCTTTATTATGCAATCGAACATGATGAAATGCAAATGAGCTAGGCTCTTAGAGCATATTAAACATTGTCATGAAGGCGGCAATCAGATTGACAATGCTATGGATACCCCAGCTTGTTATGATTGAACCATTAGATTTTCGTTCATTGATCCACCCCATTAAATAACCTACAAATGCAGTTGCTATAACAACTAATACTACAACTCCAAAAGGAATAAAAGAAAACATCAACAATCCATGTAAAATGCCAAATAGTAAACTTTGCATGATATTTCCCATTTGAAAACCAAATTTATGCATGAATCTTTTCAATAAAAAGCCTCGGAATAACAGCTCCTCAGACAACCCCGTTTGGACAATTGAATGGAAAAGTGCTGGAATGAGCGCTGAAAAGCCAAGTCCTGTAAAACGATTGGTCGCTAAGGTTGAACTATCTAGGTAGAAATAGCTGATTGTAATAAGGGGTACGAATAATAAAATAATAATGAATAAAGACCATAGAAAATAATTCCCTTTATTTTCAATGACAGGCTTTTGAAGGCCGAGCCATGTTAAAAATGATTGTTCCTTTCTTGCTGAGAAAAACCACCAAATAAACGGAATAACTGAAAATAAAATGACCTGAACAATTGCACTTATTGCACTTTCCAAAACCATAATTTTTCCCCCTGTTCATAATGTTTTACATAAAGAAAGACGAGCGAATGGTAAGATGTTTTCCGGGAATTGCTGGCTGATGTTTGAAGTTTACCGGTAACATTTGCTTTTCCGCCGCTTCATGTGGAAACTTCGCCGCTAACTTCCACTTTTCCGCCGCTTAATGTTCAAATTGCGCCGCTAACTCCTGCTTTCCGCCGCTTAATGTTCAAATTGCGCCGCTAACTCCTGCTTTCCGCCGCTTAATGCGGAAATCATCGCCGGTACTCTATATTACGTCCTTCTTCATGTTAAGCATATTAAACAACAGAGTTGAAATCAAGATAATTTTAACGATAATCATTAAATAATTAACTTTTAAAAATAAATATTAAATGTTAATCAGTATATAAGCATTTAAAAAAAGCGACAAAAAATCTAGTCGCTTTCACTCTTTATTCGGATTTCGCTCAATATTTCATCACAATGCTTTCCGAAAAGAATAGCACCATTTTTCATACCCTAATCGATCTTCATAAAAACGATGCGCACTAGTCCTTTGAATACCTGACTCTAAAGCAATATAGTGCGCGCCATTTTCTTTGCCCCATTGGTGAAGATATTGCAATAAATTTTCACCATAGCCTCTTGAACGATGGGCCTCATCCGTTACTAAATCGTAGACAAATATATGGCGTTCACTGTAAAAGTTGACTCTCCAACTTAATCCGGCGACAGCGACAATGTTCATATTTTCGTATAAAGCAAATAACATATAGCCATCTTGGGTCATTTCCTTTAATAATTGAAGGTACTTTTCTACTGTTAATTCCGTCCGGAGCTGCACCATAACGGCATATGCTTCCATCCACTCCTGCTCCGTTGTTAATTGTTTTATGGATACAGTCATTATTCGAACCTCCACTTACCAATATTTAATATAATGAAACACTCCATCGTCTATTTTCATCCCGAGCTTCTCATAAAGTTTTTGAGCACGAACGTTGTCTGTCGCTGTTTCTAACCCAATATAACGTGCATCATTCTGTATACAGTATGAATAACACTGTTCAATTAGGTCCTGTGCTACGCCTTGCTTCCTAGCATGCTCTGTCACAAATAAATCGTTTAAAATAAACGCCTTTTTCATTGCAACAGATGAAAAAATAGGATAGAGCTGGACAAAACCAACTGGCTGCGCATCCAGATAAGCTAGAAAAATAACCGACTCCCTCTTATTTAAACGCTCCTTTAGAAACTGCTCAGCCTGTTTTAAATCTGATGGTTGACCATAAAATTCTCGATAGGCATTAAATAATGGCACTACGTCTCCAACTGTTGCTAAAGTTACTGGACAAATCTCCATTAACAATTCCCCCATTTCTTTTAATATGTAATTCTTGTATTATGATAAAAAACTAACTGACATTTAAAAAGAAACAGTTCTCTACATTCCAACATGTCAAGGAGGGACTTTATGGAGAATTTTATTTTCTTATTTACAGATGAAGAGGCAAAATATAAACAAATTTATCAGCAAATCAAATGGTTAATCGAACAAGGGATATTGACAACGAATGAATCTCTTCCTTCTATTCGAAGGCTAGCCGAAACTTTACATGTCAGTCGGAATACAACTTTAACTGCCTATGAGCAGCTCGTAGCGGAAGGATACATACGTGGTGAAGGACGAAAGGGATATTTCGTAAATGAATTTGAAAAAGTTTTTCTTCAGGAGGAGGAACGGCCAAGCCTTACTCAAGAAATTAAAACTAACAACGGAGATGTCATCATTGACTTTCGGACTGGTGCTGTCGATCAACAACATTTTCCTTTAAAAATATGGCGGCAAATGGCTAATCAAGTGTTACCTTTACAAAAGTGCTATGAATATGGCGACCCTTTCGGTGAGCCACTTCTAAAGGAACAGCTTGTGTATTATTTGCTTCAAGCTCGTGGCGTTCATGTAAATGAAGAAGACATTATTATCGGTAGTAGCACACAACAAATGTTAATTTATCTAGGCTTTCTATTAAAGCAGGATTTCCCAAGTGTTATTTTAGAAGACCCTGGCTACAACGGTGCACGTGAAGCGTTCAAGCTGCATGACTTTCAGATAGAGACTTTACCTGTGTCAGAAAACGGTGCAAAGCTTGAGCATTTAAAGCATTTACATTCGCGCTTACTCTATGTCACACCTTCTCATCATTTTCCATACGGTGTTTCTATGAGCATTCAGCAGCGGCAAGCTTTAATTCAGTGGGCTAAAAAAGTAGATGGCTATATACTTGAGGATGATTATGATGGTGAATTTCGTTATACGCAACATCCATTTCCTGCTCTCGCCTCACTCGACAAGTCACGTGTTATATATATGGGGACATTTTCAAAATCATTTTTACCAGCTATTCGTTTAAGCTATATGGTGCTACCGAAAGTACTTGTACAGCCATATAAAGAACGCTTTGCTCATTTCGAACATAACGCCTCGTCCTTACATCAATTAACAATGGCGAAATTCATGGAACAAGGTGAATGGACACGGCATATTAAAAGAATGCGTATCACCTATAAACATAAAATAAATGCTCTTGTAGAGGAGCTTAACAAACAGTTCGAAGAAAAAATTACGATACTTGGAGAACAATCTGGACTTTATATATTGGTCAAGGTGCATACACAATTTTCAGAAGAGCAGCTCATTCAAAATGCGCAACAATACGGAGTCAAGGTCTACCCTACGAGCCCATATTTTCTACAACAGCCAAGCTCTGTGCCCATTATACAATTAGGCTTTAGTAAATTAAAAATGGAGGAAATCATTCTCGGTGTACAACTGATAAGAAAAGCTTGGATAACAGAATAATAAGCCATAACTGCAATTGTTATGGCTACTCTTTGTCTCGATCGTCGTATGTTGCATCAGGCACATTCAATGTCACACTGTTAGTACTAACCGTATCATCGGCGCTCCATTTAATGTAAGCTTCACTTTCTCGATATTGCCAATATATTTTTAATCCGAGCGAGTCTTTGGATGACCTGATTTCGATTTTCTCTTGAACCCGATCAGTTCTTTCGCTGACCCGATCACTTTTCCCTTGAACCCGAGCAGTTCTTTCACTGACCCAAGCAATTTCCCCCTGAGCCCATAAAAAAAGGAATCTGCACAGCATCTCTCTGCACAAATTCCCCATTATTTCCTTAAAAATAATCAATAAACGTTGGGATGCCTACTGGTAGTACCGTCTCTAGTAGTGCAATTTCAATGGCATTGCCTTGTAAACGCTCGATTTTTTCTAAATAGCTCGGTCGTTTATAGCCTAGTAACATCGTGGCAAGTGTTTGAACCGTTAGCTGAATAGCATTTTCTGACTGTGTCTCACTCACCTTTTCAACTTCGACTTTTCCGTTGTGCTTCGTTATGACAAATGTGCCATTATTCCATGCCACAATGCGGTCACTTACAGCGAGTCTAAGCTGAAAATCATTTCCCGTGAATGGGTAATGTAACAGAAATTCTTTTACGTCTACAATTCGTGCCATAAAATAAGGGGATACTTTTTGAATAATTTCACTATCCTCTAATAAAAAGGCAACGGCTTCATTGCCAGTTGTTTTACCATAGACATTGTAAATCATTGAGTTATGTGCTGAGACAAAATTCCATAAACCTTTACGCGCTTCTTCCTGCAAATAGACAATTTCATCGATGTAGTAATTTTCCTCCATAATACGGTAAAACATATAACCCTGCGGCATATCATCTTCGTCATAATACACTGCAGCCTGAAGGTTCACATCACTATCAATAAATTTTTCTTCCCAAAAATCTTCCTGAAATTTTTCATTCCAAGCGATACTATTACGAACCATGACACCGTGCGTCTTCTTTGAATAATGCGCATAAATAGTCACGACATCTTCATGCTTTGGATCTACACGACGGATTTTACCATTTAGGCCTCTATAGCGAGGAAGCTGCGTATCTTTGATTTGAAATTCCACAATATCACTCATAATTTCCCAGCCCCTTTTTCGGTAATAAGGGATAGAATATGGAAATAAATAGGATATACATTGTCCTTCGTTTCGCATCCGCTCCAGGCTCTCAATAATAAGGCTCTCCATCAAACCATGCCCAGAATATTCAGGGTACGTTCCGACAGCAGTGATGCCTCCCATTTCATAAATCTTTCCATGAACATTTACCTCAAAAGGTAGGCTTAAAATTTGAGATACAAGATGTGAGCCATCGAACCAACCAAGCGCATGTCCCTCATTAAATTGTTTACTTTTGGCATTCACAAAGCGGCGATCCTTATGAATGGACATGGACATTTGAAAAACATAATTAAGCAAATCAATAAACTGTGCCATTTCATCTAATCGAATTTCTCGCATGTCTAAGCCTTTACGTTGATTCATGATTCTCTCTCCTCATCAAATAACTCTGAAAAAATGGTTTCCGGTGCATTTAAAAAACGCTTCGTAACAATGTAATGTATAGTATCCTCATAACGAATAGATTCAATCTCCCCATTATCAAAACTATAGATTGTAGCATTTGGATAGCCAAGTAAAATAGGTGAATGTGTGGCGATAATAAATTGTGCCTCATGCTCTAAATCTTTGATAATTTTAAGTAAGCTTAGCTGCCTCGTTGGTGACAAAGCCGCTTCAGGCTCATCTAATAAATAAATTGCCTTGCCTTTGAAGCGATGCATAAATAGTGATAAAAAGGACTCCCCATGTGATTGATGGTGTAACGACTTACCACCAAAAGCGGCATACTTTTTCCTAATGTCATGTTCCTCTAACAAATCAATATGACTCGCAAATTGATAAAACGTTTCCGAACGTAGGAAAAAGCCATTTGAAACCTTTGGCCACCAGGATAAACGGATAAACTCCCCAAGTGCAGATTCCGCTTTATGTACTTCATATAAATTTTGGCGACCACCCCCCGCAGTATTAAAATCACAGCGATCAGCTATTGCCTCTAATAGGGTTGATTTCCCAGAGCCATTTTCCCCTACAAAGAAAGTTACGTTCGTAGGGAATTCTAGCTCCTGTAAATCCTGCAAACTTGGTATATTAAAGGGATATTGATCTTTAACTTCAACTTCTCCCTGTAATACCTTACATGACTTTAAATACATTTTATTTCCTCCCTTACTATTAGTATAGCGCGCTTACGCTACTCTGAAACCGTCCTTTTTTCCACATACAAACTACACACCCCAAAAATAAACAATAGACTTATTCCTAAAAGGGAAAAGGGTGACCATGATAACCTAGAGTCAAACATCTGAAAGAAGAATGTGAATATTGGAACAAAACATAAACTCATCATTACGATCAAAGTTGAACAATACTGAATGCCTATCTGCAATAAATACATTGGAAGCATGACACCCACTGCTGTTACTGCGATTATCCATGAAATATTTCCCGAGAAATATTTAAAAAATATGTCGAAAGTCGCGAAAAAAGATAATAAAATTATGCCATAATAACGATTGGCTAAAATCATTGAAGTAGTCCAACCAGCCTCACTTAATTTCTTAGAATAGATCGTACAAAGTACAGCCCCAACCCCACAGCCAACACTCGCTATTAATGCTAAAATCACTGGAAAAGTTATGTCCATTTGAACAGCTGATTTTCCACTAATAACCGCTAATATTAGTATAGTACAAGCGAGAAATGTACCCGTGGCAATTACCCATTGTACTTTCGGAATCGATTCCTTTGCAAAAACAGCTAACACCAAGACAAATAGTGGTCCAATGCCCATCTCAAGTGCACTTACAATCGCTGACTCTACATATTTTAAAGCGAAATAAAAGCCCATAAATGCTAACACGGATGCTACATTCAACTTCACTACAGAATTAATATTTCCCTTCCACAGATTAGCTCGCTTATGCTTGCGTGCAAAGAAAGAGAAATAAATAGCAGTAATGAAAAAACTAATACCAGTAAATAAAAATGTCGGTACTTCTTGCACCTGCTTTGCATAGAAAACCTGGCTTATCGAAGTTAAAAGTGCTGATAATACAAGAGCTACTAATCCCACTGTTGTTGCCTGTTTTTTTGTAATCTCCATACATTTCCCCCTATTTGTTTTTATAAACACACACAGACTGAGAATTTTGTCGATAAAGCAATTCATTCTTTTTTGAGCGATCAGGTATCGAGCGTTTTTCAATTTCCCAAATCAATTATGCCTCGGCATAATTGCGTCCAGAATCGGCTTTGTGCTTTGGCCTGCAGATGGTTTTTGTGCGAAAGCGCAGTGCTAACGTAGCGGCAGCAACAGATGGTTTTTGTGCGAAAGCGTAGTGGCAGCAACGTATTTTTGTCTGTGCGAAAGACACTTGTAGCTGACGCTTTGCTTTCGCTACATAAAACATTTGTAGCTGACGCTTCGCTTTCGCTACATAAAAACACTTGCTAAAGAAGATAAAAAAAACTTCATCTCTAATAAATATAGAGACGAAGTTATCCGCGGTACCACTCTGATTAGCTAGAAAGCTCACTTTACTATAACGGTAGCAGCCGTCTATGCTTACTGAATTCAACATAAAAACTCATGGACGAGTTCATAAATGATTTGCGATGATTTTCACCAGCCATCATTTCTCTAAAGCAAACTACATTCATTACTACTTCCAATCATTGTTAATTTATTTTCGATACATCATAATTCATTTCAACTTTTTCGTCAAGCAACTATCCAAAATAAGTTCCCCTGCAGTATAACAAATGTTCTATATTATAGGTTCTTTTCATACATTGAGTAAAACCTTCCCCTTGCTAATCATTCTCATTAAAACCATGTCTCTTTTACATTACATATAAGGAATAAAGGAAGGTTTTTTCTAGGTTCAATAAAACATTTATAAGGAGAAGAATTATGTTTGTAACTCATTTTTATGAAAACAAGACGTCAGTTTTAAGTCAGCTGCTCGTAAATTTACCTACTGTCGAAGAGAACATTAAAATTAAAGGACGTAAAGCAAAAGTTGTTCAGATTGTTCAAATAGACGACAACAACTATCAAGTAAGTATCATTTTTGAAAAAATACCTAAAAAACAACCATTAAAAGAAATTGGCAAGAAAAAGAGATAGTTCTCCCCTATTTACCTTCCGACGCTATCATTTAATGATAGCGTTTTAACTTAAATAAAGAGGGTATCGAACTCTAAGAGAAAAAATAATTGCGAATTATTCTCAACTATATAAATAGCTTAAAGAAAAGTATTTGACTTTTTAATTGATAACAATTATCATTATCAATAGATTATTTCTTCACTCCGAAATGCTTAGTTCAGAATCCCCCTATTTTTTTGAAATAAGCATGTATCAAACGGATATTCTTACATCAGACTAAGAATATCCGTTTTTTAACTTCTTTCAGCAGATGTTTTGACACCCGATGAAAAAAGTTAAATTCTCCGTCGGATGTTTAATTTATTGGAGAGATTTACATAAATAAAGGAGCTGTTTTACATGGATTATCGTATTGAAAAAGACACTATGGGTGAAATTAAAGTACCTGCAGATAAAATTTGGGGTGCTCAAACACAGCGCAGTAAAGAGAATTTCCAAATCGGAACAGAACAAATGCCTATTGAGCTAGTTCAAGCAATGGCCATTTTAAAGAAAAGTGCTGCGATGGCCAATAATAAATTAGGTAAGCTTTCAGATATAAAAGCAAATGCGATTGTTCAAGTAGCTGACGAAATTTTAAAGGGTCAATGGGACGATCAATTCCCTCTTGTAGTTTGGCAAACTGGTAGTGGTACACAGTCAAATATGAACGTCAATGAGGTAATTGCGCACCGTGCAAACCAACTTTTACAAAATGCTGGAGAAGCTGAACGCATCCATCCAAATGATGATGTCAATAAATCTCAAAGCTCAAACGATACTTTCCCAACGGCTCTGCATATTGCTGCAGTGTTAAAAGTTGAAGATTATTTATTGCCGCGACTACGTTTACTAAAAGCTACTCTTGATGACAAAGCAGAGAAATTTAAAGATATTATTAAAATTGGTCGTACACATTTACAAGACGCTACACCTTTAACTTTAGGTCAAGAAATAAGTGGCTGGGTAGCAATGCTTGCTAAATCTGAGCAAATGATAGTCCAAAATATTGAATATATGAAGGAACTAGCGATTGGTGGCACAGCGGTTGGTACAGGTATTAACGCACATCCCGAATTTGGTGAGCGTGTAGCAGCGGAAATTAGTCAATTAACAGGAAAACATTTTACTTCTGCAGCAAATAAATTCCATGCACTGACGAGTCATGATGAAGCGGTTGTCGCACATGGCGCATTAAAGGCTCTTGCAGCTGACTTAATGAAAATTGCCAATGATGTTCGCTGGTTAGCGAGTGGTCCTCGTTCAGGAATTGGTGAAATTACGATTCCAGAAAACGAGCCAGGCTCATCCATTATGCCTGGTAAAGTAAATCCAACTCAAAGTGAAGCGATGACGATGGTTGTTACACAAGTTGTTGGCAATGATGCAACAATTGCCTTTGCCGCTTCCCAAGGTAACTTTGAGTTAAATGTCTTCAAGCCAGTCATTATCTATAACTTCTTACAATCAACTCGCCTACTTGCAGACACAATGAAATCATTTAATGATCATTGTGCTGTCGGTATCGAACCAAATAAAGAAGTACTTGACCATAATTTACGAAACTCATTAATGCTTGTAACTGCATTAAACCCTTATATCGG
The DNA here is from genome assembly GCF_047737915.1 of Lysinibacillus sp. NPDC056185. Classification (NCBI taxonomy): domain Bacteria; kingdom Bacillati; phylum Bacillota; class Bacilli; order Caryophanales; family Bacillaceae; genus Lysinibacillus; species Lysinibacillus sp. NPDC056185. Next base: position 55,977 of record NZ_JBLLLQ010000026.1, on the reverse strand, counting down.
TTACGAAAATGCGGCAAAAATTGCGAAGACAGCCCATAAAGAAGGCACAACATTAAAAGAAGCAGCGATTGCATCTGGTTTACTAACAGAGGAACAGTTCGATGAATACGTGGACCCTGCGACGATGATTTATCCAAATGTAAAGTGACAGGAATGCAAGTTAATCACAAAGCACCTTCATATCAACATTTTTAGATAATGTATTCCATTATGTACTTAGCTAATTGGAGCTAAATTGGAGCAATTAATAAAGCTTTGGTGGGCATGTTTATAGGAATGGGTAAGTAGGATTGGGGATAATACCCCAGTCCTTTTTATTTTCTGTTTTTTGTGCCATCACTCCAAGCCTATTTTGGTGCATTTTTTTCAATTTGCTTCGCCCCATAAAAATACTCCCCTTAGATTAACAGATTTTATTTTTTAATCTGTCTACTTAATAGGGAGCATATCAATTCGAGTACCTGGGTTTTAAATTTATTTATGTAAAACAAAATTAAGCATGATAATATTCACACATATCTCAATTTCTATAGTCCTCTCTAATAATTGATCTTCTTTAAAATCTATCAGTTCTTTTTCTGCTACATTTATAATTTTAGACAAGCTTTCTGTTGTTATTTCGTATTCCACTAACAAACTATTCAATATTGACTTTACCCTATCTTTGGCATTAAAATCATCAAAACCAAAATTCAACATTGTTATTTTATACTCAATCTCTTCAAATTTTTCATTTGTGATGGTAATTGAATCATTCATTATATTTTCTATCTCATTTATGGGTATATCAAACATTTTAGAGAGTTGTTGAAGCCCTAAATTAAATTTTTTAATTAAAACTTGAAATTGTTCTCTAATATAATCAGATTGGATCGGTCCATTAGTAAGAAAAGATATTTCTACTTTTTTCTGATTTTCATCCATTTTATTTCACCTCTACATTATTTAGTGAAAATATTTATATGTCACACTTATTTTCACACTTCTATTATTTTATTGGTTTTATACTATCTGCCAAAGCTGAAGAAAATACAGAAGACTTTTAAACACAAACGTCATTTAGTATCCCAATCTATGAAGATACTGATCTTTTAGAGTATGAAGTTTGTACAATATATCGGTCATGCATTCCGTTCAACAATAACTGTTGCTGTTACTTCAGCAGGTGTGCTCTATAAAAAGTACCCTCTAAGATAGACACTAAAAATCGCTCTTAGAGGGTACCTTTATTTATAATTTAACATGAAAACTAGATGGGGCAGAGCTTAAGAGAGCTTTGTAAAATTCCCAATTACTGATTTCCAACTGGTTTTAATAAATTCACCGGAATCCAATGAGTGGACTCGTTGCCGTCATCTTTTTTCCAAGTAACATTTAGATAACCATTAATTTCAAGACCTTCTGAAACTAAAATTCTTCCCTTTTTCAACGTACTTATCGTTGCAGATCCTTTTATTGGATCCTGTTTAAAATCTGCATCTTTTGTTAGCTCAAAACGCACGCCTTTTTCGCTTCTTTTCGACTCAGCGATTTTAAGATCTGTACCAGGATACTGTATACACTCTTTAGAACTAACATCATTGGGACCGCAATAAGAAAGTATTTGCCCATTATTTGTAAAAGAAAAACCCGGGTTGGTACTTTTATTGAACCACATTCCGTAAGTTGCGGATTTACTATCACGATTAATAAATATATAAGTTGGATTGTTGTAGAAAGATGAACGAATTTTTATTGGTACTTCTTTGAAAACTACCAAATCCGTTGCTTGTACTCGATATTGCCCCATTTGGTAGAACGTTTTGCCATCATATTTTTCAATATCATACGTTCTAAAGAAGTTATTTCGCTTTACCACTAACGAATCAAACGTACCATTTGGATTTTTCTTGTACACCTTAATGTCTTTTGTAAAGGTCATTTTTCCGGTTTGGTCTTTTACAACCTCTGCTCCATCATACATCACTTTCGCTTCTGATTTTGTTGGATGTACTACTGCAATTACAAATGCTGCTAGTAACACCGTAAAAAATTTTCTCATTATTCTCCTCCTACTTAGCTTTATTTTAAATAACACATTCCTTTAAGTATTATATACCAATATTCTAATATTTTACCAGCAATACAATGTTATACCAATAAAAATATGCAAAAAAAACATGTTTCAAAGGCTTTTTCAACTCATCACAATTCTTTGTAAATTAGCGATATTAGTTCCCTATTTTTAACTAGACATGACACCAGTTAATGTTTTATTATAAATCGATTAGAGAATATCAACTGATTAAAAAATTGTAGAGGGGTGTTCCTTGATGACAAATAGCAAAATTAATCCAAAGGTTGATGAATTTTTAAGTAAAGCTAAAAAGTGGCAGGAAGAATATTCTGCGTTGAGAAATATCGTTCTTGATTGTGAATTGACGGAAGAATTTAAATGGATGCATCCTTGTTACACGCTTGAGAAAAAAAACATCGTGTTAATACATGGTTTTAAAGATTATTGTGCGCTTCTGTTTCACAAAGGTGCCTTGTTAAAGGATGCCAATGGGATTTTAATTCAACAGACTGAAAATGTACAGGCAGCGCGCCAAATTCGTTTCACCAACGTTCAAGAAATAGTTGGCATGGAAACCATTATAAAAGATTATATTCTTGAAGCCATTGGAGTTGAAAAAGCAGGTTTAGAAGTACCCTTGAAAGAGCATAAGGAATACATAATTCCTGAAGAACTTCACAATAAATTCAATGAAGTGCCTACCTTAAAAACTGCTTTTGAAGAATTGACGCCAGGACGACAAAGAGCATATATTCTACATTTCTCTCAACCTAAACAATCCAAAACTCGCGTGTCAAGAATTGAAAAATACACGCAACACATTCTTGATGGTAAAGGATTAAATGATTAGGTTTATTCGTAGGAAAATAAATAACTCTGTTATAAAAAGGTTGGAGCAAATTGCTTCGATCTTTTTTATTTCGGCTGTACTAGAAATCAAAAGAACAAAAGAGACTATCTGTCTAGTTGATAGTCTCTTCTTTAAATACATTACTTAACATTTTGAACCAATCAGATTTACTCCTCCCAGAACAATTCATCTAGGGTTTTATTTAACGTTTTACAAATAGCAATACATAAATTCAAAGTCGGGTTATATTTACCTAATTCAATCAAACCGATAGTTTGCCTAGTAACCCCCACTTTTTCAGCCAATTCCCCCTGTGATAAATCATGTTCAATTCGAGCCATTTTTAAGCGTATGTTTTTCACATTGATCACCACTATCTTCATCTTCTAACATTCTTTGAATAACTCGATCACTTTTCTTTTTAGCAAGCACATAAAATAAGAATAAAATTCCGGCAATAAATAGTGAGTACATGAACAGTGATACAAAAAATACCATAAAGAAAAAATATATTGCTTGTGAAGTGCTTTCTGCATAGTTGAATGCACTGTTAACACCCATAATAATTGCAATAACCATGCCAATAGCCACACCGAAAATAATAAGTTTAGTACTTAATTTAAATTTACTTGCACTATCGTGAATCTCTACTTCTTCAGTAAATATGCCGAGATACGCTGCTCTGCCACAATAATAAACAACTGAGAATAATATAATCAACCGTTCTGTTACTACATTTTGTGAGGTCACTCCCTGTGTAATGAATTTTATTAGGATCGATATTAAACAGATTACTATGACAAAGAAAAAAATCTCTTTGTAAATTTTATTTTGCTGATTTTTAATTCGTTCATCGACGTGTTTACTTTTCCAAAACATCAATATTTTACCTCCTCTTGTTTATGATTTTAATTATACAGAATATTTGTCTTTTTGCAATGTATATATTGCATTAAGTTAATTATATTTTCCATTAATGAAATGATACCCTCTGTGCGTCCGTCTCCTAGATCAAATGACAATACAAAAAAAACCACTCATCGTGGAGTGGTCATGTTATCTTTATCAAGTTTATAAGCTTTCGATCTATCAGTTAAATCTGAAGTCAAAATGCTCGATTGGCCAACAGATGATACTTGTTGTACCCATTATTTTTTCTTTAGGGATGAAACCTAACTCAGGATTTCTACTATCATTACTCTTACGACGATTATCACCTAATACAAAGTAATACCCTTCAGGTACCGAAGTTTCACCTAAGTCTTGGTCTAGCGTAAAATCATAAGTAAGTGACCCAGGATCTTTTAACACCTTCTTGTACTGATCTAAATAAGGTTCACTGTACTTTTCTCCGTTTATGTATAATTGATCATCCTTATACTCGATCTTATCTCCTGGTAGACCAATAACACGTTTAATAATATTTTCTTCTTCATTGTTAATTAAAATATTATTAATAACAACAATGTCAAATCGATCAATTGACTTAAATTTCGGACCGATTTTATTAACAATAACACGATCGTGGTCTACCAGTGTCGGCTCCATCGAAACACCTTTTACGAGTACTGGCGTAAATAAAAAATACTTGATTAAAAATGCCACCAATAATGCGAACACAATTGCCTTTACCCATTCAACAAACTCATTAGTTTGTTTTTCCTGTATTTTTTCTTCCAAAATTACACCTCCTAGTATTCTCTAATATTAATACGTAAAAAAAGGAAAATAGTTTCAATTTTCTGTTCGTAATCCTAAAATAATCAAAACATAAAGTGCATTTCTATAAAGTACATTTTTAAAGGGAGACAAGTTTGTCTCCCTCTAAATATAGGTTGCCTTTTCACGTCCTCGAACTCGTTCCAACACTTCTACCGCCGTCATTCTCCCAACGATCAATGTCCCAAACAACATCAACATCTTCCCAGCCGTCATGTATTTCTCCGTTAGGAAGGGTACCAGTTCTTACTAAAGAAATAATACATCATCCTTTTTAATAATATTTCTTGTTTCTATATTATGTAATGTTATTTGTTTTGTTCATCGCCAAATAAGGGGTTGTTTTGGAGCTAATAATCCAACAGCCACAGAACATAGAACCATTGTACATACTCTTTAATACCGATAATATGCACTATCATAAAAACACAAAAAATTATAACTGCTGGAACAAGTGCTGGAATTTCGGGAAAAAGAAATTTACATATCTTCCTATTTATCTTGAGATGAAAAGGATACGTCTCTTTTTTGGACTTACCTACAATTATCCAATCAAAAGGTTTACTTTTAAGTCTGAAAGTATCTGTTGCAACTGCATCAATTATATGAATTTTTATAGATAATAGAATTTTTTCATAAAGCTAGGGTAGCGAATTGTTAATGTAGTTAAACTAACTGATATGTTTTTTTGGAGGAAAGTATACTGTTCATGAATAAATAAAAAACATACTAAAATTAGTATGTTTTTTATAAGAAAAAGAGGAAGCTTTGAGGGGCTAATAAGATAGCAGCTTTCGTTTTATGTTTTTCCAACCTAAAAATTCTTTTATATATTCAGCAGGTGTTATTACAAGTAAGCTTTTAAATTCTTTGTAATAATGTGAAGGATCATAGAAACCATATTGGTCAATGTTTACAGGTGTCTCTTCAAAAGAAAAATGTTGAAGTAAGAGTTGAATACGTATGAATTTACTTAGTTTTTTTGGTCCAAAACCTGTTTTTTTGTAGAAAAGTTCTCGGATATATCGCTCAGAATAACCTGTTTTATGCTGAATTACATCTGGTAAGAACAGCCCATTATTTTCAATAATAGAATCAAAACAAGTAGCGAATATTTCATCACCTAAGCTTTTTTCCTTTTTTTGAGAGCAAAAATACTCATTACAAATCTGCACTCTTTGTTCGAAATCTCCTGCTTCAAAAACAGCTTGTATAAATTTAGAGTCTAGTGTGCAGCCTAATTCAACATTAACAAACGGTTGTTGAACAATTTGTTTTAATGCGCAATTGTATTGAATAACTGTTTGTTTTGGATTTAGACGAACACCAAAATATTTACCTTTTGGGGTAAATGAATAAATTTCACGTGTAGTCGGGCTATTCCCTAAGACAACCTTTTGATCTTTGCCCATGTAAAACATTAAATCTTGGCAAGCATCAGGAATGACATGAATATCACTATTAATGTCTATTGGTTCAAACTCATAATAAAATAGTATATCCTGGTTTAAATTGCTGTTTGGAGCCAGTTCTCTATAAGAATACGTTTTTTGGACCAATTCAGGTTGGATTGGATAATAGCTACTCAATAAGCCGCCCCCTCACTTTACTCTTAGGTAAAATTAAAAGAATCCTTGCGCCTGTTCATTGTAACTAGCTAAGACACATTTAGTCGATTGATACGATTCTAAAGCTTTTAAATGATTTTCTCGACCGACGCCTGACTTTTTGTAGCCGCCAAATGCTGCACCAGCAGGGTATTGGTGATACGTATTTATCCAAACACGTCCTGCTTGGATCTCTCGACTTGCTTTATAGGTAACGTTTGTATTACGTGACCATACAGCTGCCCCTAATCCATACATAGTATCATTTGCAATTTCAATCGCTTCCTCGAAGGTTTTAAATGTAGTCACTGCCAATACAGGACCGAAAATTTCTTCTTGGAAAATACGCATTTTGTTATTGCCTTTAAAAATAGTTGGTTTAATAAAATAGCCATCTAAATTATCAAGGCGATTTTCGACGCCACCGATTAAACATTCTGCGCCATCTTGTTTAGCAATTTCAAAGTAAGAAAGAATTTTTTTATGTTGTTCTTCTGAAGCCTGTGCACCCATCATTGTTTCAAGTTCGAATGGATCCCCAACTTTAATTTGCTTTACTCGTTCAAGGGCTTTTTCCATAAAACGATCATAAATAGACTCATGGATCAAGGCTCTAGATGGACAAGTGCAAACTTCACCTTGATTTAAAGCAAACATAACTAATCCTTCAATCGCCTTATCTAGATATCCGTCATCAGCATCCATGACATCTTCAAAGAAGATATTAGGAGATTTGCCACCTAACTCTAGTGTAACGGGAATTAGATTCTCAGATGCATATTTCATAATCAGTTTGCCGACAGCTGTAGAACCCGTAAAGGCCACTTTGGCAATACGTGGGCTTGAAGCTAGCTCTTTACCTGCCTCTTCACCAAAACCATTAATGACGTTTAATACACCTTTTGGTAATAGATCTTGAATAAGTTCAACTACGAATAAGAATGATACTGGCGTTTGTTCTGCTAATTTTAATACAACACTATTTCCTGCAGCAAGTGCTGGCGCCAATTTCCAAGCTGCCATTAAAATAGGGAAGTTCCATGGAATGATTTGACCAACTACACCAATAGGTTCTTGGAAATGATAAGCTACTGTATCCTCATCAAAAGGTGTCACTTGCCCTTGTTGCGCGCGAATGGCACTTGCAAAATAGCGGAAATTATCAATTGCCAATGGAATATCAGCATACATAGTTTCACGAATTGCTTTCCCATTATCCCAAGTTTCTACCTTTGCAATTTTTTCAAGGTTTTCTTCCATACGATCAGCAATCGCTAGTAAGATTCGTGCCCGTTCTGCTACAGGTGTTTTCCCCCAAGTTTTTTGGGCTTCATGAGCGGCATCTAATGCTAGCTCTACATCTTCTTTTGTTGAACGAGCTACACTTGTAAATATTTCTTTCGTGATAGGCGTAATATTATCGAAATACTCTCCATTTACAGGTGCTACCCATTCACCACCAATAAAATTGTCATATTTCTTTTTGAATTGAATGCCAGATTCTTCAATACTCGGTTTAACATTTAGCATAATTATCGACCCCTTTAATGATGATTATGATGCTGTTGTTCTTCTTTTACAGGTACCTCATGTTGAATTTCAAAACTACTTAATACTAGTACACAAATCATTAAACCTGCCACAATGTAAATATGCTTTGGAATGGCTTTTATAAAGATAGGAAACATCTCACGATTCCATACACCGATAGAAATGATAGCACTTACAATAAACATCATTGTAAAAAAGATAATGCTTAACGTTAAATATTGGATGGTCATTAATGTTAGCATCACGCCCATCATTGCTCCCATAAAACTAGATCCTACACTTTCCATGAATAGGTACATTGGTAAGCCTGTTGACAGTAAATAGCCTAATGCCATAGAAATAATAATAGATGCTATTGCACCTAGAACCATATCGGGAAGCCAGGTAGCCATATTTATCCCAACAGCAGTACTCATTGTCATAGAAATCAGCATTATACAGCACTTGGCCATGCCATGATTAGCAAAACGCTGTTTTAATAAACGGTTAGTGATTACCGTAAAGGTAACAATCACCAACATGCTTAGGAATGGTAGCATATAATCACTCCTTAAAGAGTTTTATTGTATATGACATGACGAAGTTGTGTGACACTTCTTGTCTGGTCTAGGAACGTCTATTGCTGGGTTTCGGTCAAAGAATCCAACCGGTTTTAATTGGAAATTGATGTATGCAGTTGGCATTACAGGCCAATCTTCAGGGCGCGGGATATGATGATGGCCCATTGTGTACCAAACGACGATATCTTCATCATCAATTGAACGGTTTTTCTCAACGTATTTTGGAAGTCCATCTCCTCCAGCATGTTGATTTGGATACATACCTGTTGCATATTTTTCATTTTCATCAAATTGCGTAACGTGTAAATGGTGTTTAAGGAAGCCAGCACGTTTCATAACGCTTGCTTCTTCATGAGCAAATGGGAAGCAATTTTCGCCAGGCAAAATTTTATATCCAACAGGTTGATTCACTCGGTTGAGTGAGTTTTTATTGATAATTTTCCAAGTACGCTGCGTTTTTAAATCTAAATTACGTAACGCTTCCTTCTCCGTTTTAAAGATACGTGAAACAGGATAGAAACCATTGGCATTCGGATTGTGTTCTCCCAATGTTTCTGATACTGTTTCTGTTTCAACTACTGAGTTATTTTCACCGTCTAACATCGTATCAAGTCGGAAATTAAAGAAGTGTTGATGATGTGATGCGTTTAATCCTGGTGAAATCTCAGATCCATATTTTGTTTGGATGCCATCTTCACATGTACCAGTGCTTAAAATACCTGTTAGTTTGACTTCAGCTTCAATCGTACCGTCTTGGTAGAAACTCCAATAGAAGCCGTAATCATAATTTCCAACTGTACAGAAGAATGAAATCACTAGTCGACGTGAGCGCCGTACTTCTACATGGCCTGTACGCCAATCTGTATGTTTCCAACCAATCCCGTAATCTTCTTCGTGTAAGCAAATCGCATTTTTGATCGTACGCGCATTTCCTTTAACATCAGCTACAACACCATCAAAGTATTGAATTTCGCCTAAGCAGTCGCAACCTAGTTCTAACGAATTGGCTAATTGACCCATTCCATATTCACCAGCATCAAAGGCATTTTGTGTGTTATGCGAAAATGTTGGTTCACCATAAGGGACAACCATTTCTGATAATGCTGCACGATAAAGAACTGGACGATCCTTGCCTTTGTCATGGTAATTAATTGTGTATAATACAAGGCCCTCACGTGGTGTAAATCCATAGCGGAAACTCCACTTTTGCCATTTGATCAAATTCCCTTCAATTGTAAAGCTTGGACCTTCAGGTTGAATGATTTCCAATGGTTTTAAGTCATTTCTAAACACAATTGATTCATCAACTTCAGGATGGTAATTACCTGATGTTGTTGGAATTGGACGTACCCCGTGATCTTCTACTTTGTAAACTTCCATTTTGTTTAGGTCTACATACGTAACAATACCTGTTAAAGGGTAAGCATATCCGTTATCTTCTAGTGATTGTTTTTGCCAACAAATCGCACGAAGTAAACGTTTACCTTCATGTTCCTGAACACCAAAATTCCCTGCTGACCAAGGATCCACCATGATTAAATCAGGATTGTCAATGCCACGTTTCTGTAAAGCTGCTATAAAATCAGGGTGGCTCTTTACTAATTCTTCACATTGCTCAAATTCCTCTAAGGCTACATTTGGTTGTACCCCAGGAATATGTTCGTAGGAATCAACTTTTTCTGAAGTTAAATTTACAATTGCTTCAAATGTTTTCAATTCTTTATCATCTAAAATCACTAAAAACACTTGGCGATCTACCGTATTACCTGGTTTGTAATTTAGTACTTCTGATTTTTTAGGTTCATGTAACATCACCGACATAAACCGTACATGTTCAGACAACTGTTGCTGTTCCTTGACTAATTGAACAGCTTTTTCAATTTCTACTTCAGATAATGGTGATAATGGGTGGCTTAGCTCAACGTTTGGATTAACCTTTACTGACATTCAATCAACCCCTTATAATTTGTTCTCTTTAATTATAGTCAGAAAATTCAGCGAAGTTATTGTAAATAACGGCATTTTTATCGATAAGTTGCTTTTTAGCTAAAAATATACAATATTTTCTACTTTAAGTGTTCTACTTTTTATTAAAAATACTAATTGAACTGCAGTTAAGTCATTAAAATCCCAATCTGCCAATCTATTTAGAAGCGATCAGACGGGAGATCACTATTTAAACCGTCTTCCATCTTGCCATTGCAATTCACAAACTCCATGTAGTTTCGTTAAATTAAATATGCATTACGTGTTTGCAAAGGATCGTATGTCCTTTACTGGTTCCGTTGGCTTGATTTAGAGAAAAACGTAGCATTTGAAAAACGAGTGGAGCAAATGCTTATTTCAGCGTGTCAAAAATCGAACTATAATACTGTCAATTCTTTAAGGGCTACTTAGTAAGGAATTAAAAAGAGGATAGCGAAAAATGCTACCCATCTTGTTTTAATTAGCTTTCGGCAATACCGTAAGCAAGTAATAAAATATACCCGATGATACAGATTGCACTAATGTTAAGTATTATTAGTAGCCATTTTAATAAACCTTTTTTTGCTTTTAATCCTAAAAAAGCTCCTAATAATGGGAACAAAAACATTGAAAGAATATATGGTTTACCTAATGCTCCTAACGACACTCCATTCCACATTGTAAAAAACATAACAACGAAGATTAATAAAGTAGTAAGTGAAAGAACACTATATTTATTAATTCGGGTTCATCTCCCTAAAAGTTGGTTGTTATTCCTAATTTATTATATTCAAACCTTTATACAATGACCGTTTAATTCCTTTTATGTCATTATAGTATCACAATATTACTTTTTGGCTTAAAAGCAACAAAGTTTACGAAAACAGCCTCAATAAAAAAGACCATCAAAAATGATGGTCCTACTTCACAAACTATCACAAAGTCATTAAAAACAAAGGACATTATAGCTAATAAAATCCTTCATCTTTAATTTTTTTGTTCCATAATATTTCTAACAAACAATTGCTTATTTTTATGAGCAATTGTACTTACTATCGCAAGTAATAGCCCCGAAATAACGAATACAATTCTAATTCCTAACAAATCTGCTAATAGTCCCATAACAAGAGAGCCAACGCCAAAAATCCCAGTTCCGATAGCACCTAACGAGGTATAAACAGTTGACAACTGTTCTTTTTGCACACTAGTTTGTATAACCGTTTGTTGAGGAATTTTTTTAATTTGTCCAAAAAGCCCTACACAGAGAGATAAAAGTAAGGAAATGATTGGAATGCTGTTTAGGCTAAATAATATTGTGAATAAGAAACTTGCGAATGAACCGAAAAAAATATGATGTGATGGGGGTTTCCTCTCTGGATATGCTTCGTGCCATTGCCGAAGGTGAAAATGATCCAGAAAGGTTGGCTAGTTTCGCTAGACGTTCAATGAAAAAGAAAAAAGCAGCGCTTGAACTCGCACTTCGTGGCTATATCCAACCACTTCAACGACTAATGATTAAAACCATTCTTACTCATATTGGTTTTCTGACTGCACAAATTGAATTGTTAAATCCAGAAGTAACTTGCCGGCTTTCCACACACCAAGAAGATATCGAAAGATTGGATTTCATCCCTGGAATTGACACTCGAATGGTAGAACAAATCATAGCTGAAATCGGAACTGATGTAGAAAAGCAATTTCCAAGTGCAGCACATCTCTGTTCTTGAGCAGGACTAGTACCTGGACACAATGAAAGTGCAGGAAAAAGGAAATCCTCTACTATGAAAAAAGGTAATAAATAATTGAAATCGGCTCTAATCGAAGTAGCTCATTCCGACAGAGGAACTAAAACCTATCTAGGCGCATTATATAAACGGACTGCAACTTGAAAGGATAAAAAACGAGCTGGAATATCCGTTGCTCATGCCATCTTACGCGTTGCTTATTACCTTTTAACGCGGAAAGAAATGTATGTAGACTTGGGCGAAGACTACTTTGATAAACAAAAAGAACAATCCATTATTCGATATTCTGTTCGAAGACTTGAAAGTTTGGGTTACAATGTGACCATCACTGAACTTGGTGATTCCTAATACAATCTAAAACCAGATCTCTATTTAGGCGCTACCATTTTTTTGAATATAAAGGTCGCGTTTATTTTAGCATAGACTTTTTTAGTGCCAGAGATTTTATTTTCATGGGAGTTAAATAATAAAAAAGGCTCTAATTTACCAAAGTCTAATAATAATTCTCAACTTTTTTGGGGGCTAACGTCTGAAACACCTTCCATTATTGGTTTCTATTTGTTTTTATGGAACATTTATAAACAGTGTCTCCAAAAGACCGAATGTCGTTTAGATAATCGTATCCATCAGATGAACCATAACGGTTGAACATTCTTACTGCTACTACGTTTTCCTCTGGAATGACGAGTAGAGCTACATTTGTGTAACCGAGTAATTGATAGGAACCTTTTGGAACTGTATCGCCTATTTGGTTAAAGGTATGGTTAGTGTCTTTAACAAACCATAAAAATCCATTCTTATGAATAGGAAGTCTCGGGTTAGGAGTCTGAATGGATGTTGCCATTTGAATGATTTCTTTAGGAATAAGCTGTTTTCCTCCCCATTTCCCTTCTCTTAAATGAAGGTAACCCCATAAGGCAAGCTCTTGTGCAGACACATACATATTCATTCCAGAACCATCTACTACATCCGTCTCAGTCCAGAAGGGGTTATCTGTATCGCGAATAGTGTTTGCGATTTTTGAATGCGGTTGACTCATCTTAATCCATTCTGTCGATTGAAAGCCGACTGGCACAATGACCTGCTCTTTTACAATATCAGCAACGGACATTCCCGTTGTTTTTTTAATAATCGTTGTCAACAAATCAATACTGGGACCTCTATATGCCCATGATTCACCAGGTTTATATTCACTTACTAGTTTGCCATCAGCTATTTTAAGTCCATGTGTGTGGGTTAATAAATGACGAATGGTTACTCCTTCATATGCGGATAAATTAGATTCTTCAACAAACGGTCGAATCGGATCATCAATGGAAAAGTAGCCATTGTATATCGCGTACGCAGCAGCAAAACCGATATAAGCCTTTCTTACAGATGCAATGTGGAATTGAGTGTCTGCTTTAACATCTCGAGCATGTTTAGCATTAGACTGTTTACCAAAATAAGACTCTGTTACGATTTTGTCGTTATGGATGATAAATAGAGCAGCACCACTGGAACCCAACTTTTTAGCACTTTCTTTCACATGAGTTTGTACATCTTCAAATAAGTTTGTGTAATCATTTTTTAATAGCAATTTTTTCACTCTCCTTTGAAAATTAAAAAATGCCCCCAATATGATTGAAGGCACTGTGCAGCATTACTGTTTTTATCCATTAAGGACAACAAAAGTTATCTTACTTATGTCACCTAATTATGTATTATGAATGTAGCATACCCCAATAATTTCCGCAATGCTCTGTTATATAAACCAAACATCATATACACTTTAGTTACCATTTCTTCCACTAAACTGCGCCGTTAGTTTAATAAAGAAAAAAGAGCTGCATATGCAACTCAATGATCTTCAAGTAAAGCACCCGATGGTTTAAGAACCTTTGCCTTCTCTCCATATTATTCATCTTGTTGGTTTTGAACGAATTGTTCACCTAAAAGCATTTTTTCTACGTCTTCGCTTCGTTTCTCTAAAATATCCTCTACGGTGTTATCACGAACTATCAGACTAAACGTTTTTTTGTACATTTTAGGTTGCCGTGTTTTCTCAATGTTATTAAGCTTATAAACACGTTTTTGTTGTCGGAAATCGACTAGTGCATCTGGATGAGTATTTTCCTAATGGATGCTCATATTTCTACCTGTGGAGTTAACGATATAAGAAAGTGGGAAGTTACATAACTCGACCACCTTTGGTTTGCAGTCATATCAATCAAATTCACTATTATTTCACTAGTTTTTACCTTCGAAAATTGGCTCCAAATAATACTGCAGGTATGCCTCCATAAAGTTCAAGAGAAATCTATTTTCTGTAACGAACGTTATTTCATGACGATGTGTATTATTTTTGATCCACGCTGTTGTATTATGTATATTAAGAGTCGTCACTGAATTTGTACTCATTAAATTCCCTAGTGGTTTAAACTATAATTTATTTTAATTTCTTTTTATTTCCTTTTGATGAAAAGCCATTCGATTTTAATAATCTATAAATACGTTCTACTTCCCCTCTAGTACAAGGGAAAGGTCCCAAAATTTCTTCATCTAAAATCAAGACAAACTCTTTCGATGTTTTTACAACAGCAAATTTTCCGTTATCAATAGAATACATATCCATAATCAATTCCCCTTATTTTTAAATTAATTGCAAACTAAACTTTGCATATTCAAGGAAGTTTGAGGCTGCTGCAAGTCGGTTAGCTTCAGTCTGCACGTCATAACGCTCAGCCAGCGTTAAAATTTAGGCTTACAAAATTGGAACGCTCATAGAATCCAATTAACTCATTGCAATGACAGTAATAAGACCAGCCCCTTTAAAACGGTTCAGTAAATGTGAAGAGCAACTGGATAATTGCTTGAACGATAAAAATAGAATGATTCTTATGGTTACTACACCAAATCCTGTTTTTTAAAAATCGGAAAAGAGGAAAATTTACAAATGTTCCGCCAAAGCAATAAGGTAAACGGTTAAAAGTAAATAAGTAAATCCCCCTAAAACCATTGAAACATTATGGTTTTAGGGGGAAAAGTGAAGGGTTTCGCATTGTAAGATGTATTCTTGTAAATAGACTATATTTTTATTTTTTTAATTGGTCATATAGTTGATCCATTGCCATTGAGTTCCCAAGAGCTGAATAGTCTAACCAAGGTTGATCTGAAACAACAAAAATTTGGCCCTTTTGAACAGCTTTTAGAGATTTCCATATAGATGATTCAGCAAGTTCTTTGTATACTTTTTCAGCTTCTTCGTTGCTATTTACTACAACAAATATAATATCTGCATCGTAATCACCAATAACTTCTTTTGATATCACTTGATAAGGCTCTTCTGTACCCATTTCTGTAATTCCTGTAGCAGGTTCAAGATTTAAGTCTTTAAATAATATTGGGCCCATTGGTCGTGCTGTTGAGAAAACACGTAATTCTTTATCTGTAACACGGATTGCCATTGCTGTTGCATCTTCACCATATTGTTTAGCAAGTAAAGATTTTACTTCCTCCGTTTTCTTTTCGTAATCTGCAATAAATTGTTTCGCTGATTCTTCTTTTTTGAATTTTTCTCCAAGTAATGTTAAATGATCACGCCATGTTCCTTCATCTAAATTATATAGTTGAACGGGTGCAATTTTTTTGTAGTGTTCTAAATTCGCTGCTGCAAATTCTTCATCTGCAACGATAACATCTGGTTCGGAGGAAAGTAATGATTCCATATCAACATCTTTTGCAGGGCCATATTTTGTAGCTTCTGTTAAGTATGGAGCTGCTTGTGGTAAAAAATCACCTAATGAACCGCCTACTACAGAACCAACGGGGGTAATATCTAGGGCAATTAAGTCATTTGTTAAGTGAATTGATAAAGAGCCAATACGTTGTTCTTCAACTACTTTCGTTGTTGAATTAGATGTTGTTGATTCTTCATTTCCACAAGCACCTAAAATTGCTGTTAATAGAGCTAAAGTTACTGGTAAATACCATTTTTTCATATTGTTATACACTCCTGTTGTTTTTTAATAGTAAATAAATAAAATAAGGTCCTCCAATGAAGGATACCAATATACCTGCTGGGATTGGGTTTGCTTCAAATAGAGAACGACCAATCGTATCAGAAAGTAGTAAAATGCCAGCGCCAATCAATGCAGATAAAGGTAGGTTAAGGCGATAGTCACTGCCAACTAATTGACGTGCCAAATGTGGCGCTAAAAGTCCTAAAAAGCTAATATTACCTACGATGGCTACTGAAACGCTTGATAACGCCACAGCCAATATCAATGCGCTATTTTTGGTGCGCTTTACATTAATTCCCGTTGTTTGAGCGAATGCCTCTCCAACTTGTAAAAGGTTTAATCGATGCGCTAAGTGATAGGCAAGAAAACTAAATAGAGCAACCCACGGAATTAAAATAGAAACATGAATCCAATGACGTCCCCAAATATTCCCAAGTAACCAACTAGCTGCAAAAGAATAAGTATCTTTACTTAAACGTAATGATAAAAATAGCGTTATTGCATTAAAAAGTGCCGATACAGCAATACCAATTAAAATCAATTTATTTGTATTGATACCGCCATTTTTTGATTTTGCTAAATAAACAATCAAAACGGCGGCCAAAGCACCACCTGAAAAGGCGAATAAAGGTATTAAAATTTCAGAATATAAAAATTTTTGACTGAAAAAGCTCATGAATATAATTAATCCACATGAAGCACCCGCATGGAGACCTAATAAACCAGTATCCGCTAAATGGTTGCCCGTATAGGATTGGAGTAATGATCCTGCCACAGCGATACCAGCACCACCGACTAATGCCATCAAGATGCGGGGTAATCGATACTCAAATAATACGAGTATACTATTATCCTGCCCCTGACCAAATAGGATATTCACCACTTCTGGTAAAGAAAGTTGATAGCTTCCTGTGTTAATTGAAAAGAAAAATGTTAGAAAAATGAATATCAAAGTGATCGAGATGTATAATAGAAATGGAATTTTTCGTTTTGGTGCCATTTAAGTTCCCTCCAGTTTCTTCGCGACAAATAGAAAAAATGGCACACCAATAAAGGCAATTAATATTCCTAATGCAAGCTCTTTAGGTGCAAAAATTATTCGAGCTGATAAATCAGCGATTACTACAAGTGTACTCCCTAATAAAGCGCTTACTGGAATATTCCAACGGTAATCATGTCCAACAAATTTACGTGAAAGATGAGGGATAATTAGTCCAACAAAACTAATAGAACCAGCGACTGCAACTCCGACACCACCAAGTAAAACGATAACCCCCATACTTGTGAATAGTAAGAACTTAATGTTAATACCTAAACTCGATGCCATTTCTTGGCCTGTACTTAAAATCGTTAATTGCTTACCAAGTAATGTTGCAATAATGATGGATACGATAACGATAGTAATCAATAAAGGAAGTTGCCCCCATGTAACACCTGCAACTCCACCTGCATACCAAAAAGCCAATTCTTGATTCAAATCAAAATAAATGGCAATACCAGAACTAATTGCATGTAGAAATGCAGCAATCACTGCCCCAGCAATTGTAAATGTTAAAGGGGAAAGATTCCTACGAGCGACTATACCGATTGAAAAGACAAGGAGGGTCGATAGTGCGGCCCCGATGAATGAAAAGAACGTAAGCCAACCGTAGGAAATCGCTGGATAAAATGCAAAACAGATAGTCACAAGAAGTACTGCCCCACCGTTGACTCCTAAAATGCCTATATCAGCAAGGGGATTACGTGTGATTGCTTGAATTACTGTACCAGCGACTGCGAAAGCAGCTCCAACAAATACGGCCCCTAACACTCGTGGTAATCGAACTTCATAAATGATCTGATGTAAGTTATCCTCTGAGTTGTATTGGAAAATGGATGTCCACACTGTGATAAAGGGAATATTTTTAGCCCCTATACTGATTGCAAAAATAATGGAAGCAAAACAGATAATTAAAAGTACGAATATCGTGATCCATTTGTGCCAAGTTGTCATCTCATCACCTCTTATAAACTAGTGTCGTAAGATAGACAAATTGGTTTTTTAGTATAAGGATCTTCACTAATGACAGCATCTATTTGAAAAACCCGCTTTAAATTATCAGTAGTCATCACTTCATCAACGGTTCCAGCTTTTACGATTTGACCAGAATTCATTGAAATCATATAGTCTGAATATCTAGCTGCTAAATTTAAATCATGTAGTACCATAACAATTGTACGATTTTCTTCCACATTCAATTGTTTAAGAAGTTTCATTAAATCAAGTTGATGTGCAAGGTCCAAATAGGTTGTGGGCTCATCTAAATAAATAATGTCCGTTTGCTGAGCTAATGCTAAAGCGACCCAAACGCGTTGACGTTGCCCACCCGACAATGAATCAACAATAGAATTTTCTACGTCATTTAACTTGGTCTTGGAGATTGCCCAGTTAATAATTTCTTGATCTTGAGAGCTTAAAATACCGAAATTCCCTTGATGGGGATACCTTCCGTAAGCAATAAGTTCACGTACTGAAATGTTAGAAGGTGCAATCTGAGACTGCGGAAGTAATGCCATTTTTTTCGCCAAATCTTTTGTTTTATATGAGGTTAAAGCTTGTCCATCTAATAAAATTTGACCTTTGGAATAAGGCAATATTTTTGTTAGAGCCTTTAATAAAGTTGATTTTCCACAACCATTCGGTCCAATAATTGTTGAAATACTATTATCTGGAATATGTAATAATAGGTCTCTAAGAATAATATTTTTATCATATTTTACTTCGATGTCGTGTGCAGAAATTCGAAACAATTTGTTAGTCTCCTTTTACTGAGAATGATTATCATTATCGAATTGTATTCTATTTGCATTTTAAAGTCAACATAGTATTAAAAAATAAGTTATTTAAATATAAGTTAAATTAAACATCGTTTATTCATTTTCATCCACTTATAAAAGCGTTTAAATATAGCTAAGAAAGGTACATTCAGTTTATTCTACTCTGAACTCTATTCTATTCTTTTCCTTCTAGAACCCCCAAAAATGCTATCTTCAACTGTATCAATCTTTATACAGAATTCACTTGTACAGTTACCTGCATTAGCTTGGACTGGAGGGAGGTTTTCAACAGTATTGCTATTAACAATTGAACCTGGTAATTCATCATCTAAAATGGTTATTTTATAAGGCTCTTTTCGTATAGATTGTTGCTATCAGTTCTTGCCTGTGCGGGTCTTAAGCCGAGGTAAGAGCGTAGTATATGTTATTTGGAATTTCAGTAATAGAGTTACCATATAAATGAATAAGGAGGCGAAAAAAATGTTTAATAAAGACTCAGAAGGCCTACCGGTTGCAGTCTTTTCTATTAATTGGTTATTTTAAGGATATAGAGATGGAATTGCTTGACACCAATCAACTGAAGGAATATCTTGCTATATCCGGCAAGCACTTAAAACCAGCCAGTCTTGCACACCGTACTCGCTTTATGAAATCATTTTTTCGTTGGTCTCATGAAGAAGGATACCTGAGTAAGAATCCAACTTCCAAAATTAAAGAACCGAAAGTAGGAAAGCGGATACCCAAGTATTTAACCGAACGGGAGATTGAACACCTCCGTGAATCCTGTCATTCCGCAATGGAAAAAGCAATTTTCGAATTCATGTTTTCTACTGGTTGCCGAATTAGAGAAATAGTTGCATTAGAAAAGAACCATATTAATTGGTCCAATCAATCCGCAATCGTTAGAGGAAAAGGTGATAAGGAAAGGGAGGTTTATTTTAATACGCGTTGTGACATATGGGTTAAACGTTATATTGAAAGCCGTACTGACAATAATCCTGCCATCTTTGTGACAGTAAGGCAGCGACATAAAATGAGTGTTGCCCAAATGCGATACATCATCAAGCGGATATCAAATCGTGCTGAAATCAATAAAGAAATTCATCCACACCAACTTAGACACAGCTATGCAACTCATTTGTTGAACAATGGAGGATAGAAAGTCTTATGGGGCATGAGAAAAGCGAAACAACTAGGATCTACGCTCAATTAAGCGGGAGGCTAAGGAAAGAGTATTATCAGAAGTACTTTTAAATGTAAAAGGAGCAATGTCTTAAAAGACTTTGCTCCACTTGACAAAAGCCCCCGTTAGTACAATAAGTTCAATAAAAAAGACCATCAAAATTGATGGTCCTACTTCACAAACTATCACACAGTCATTAAAAACAAAGGACATTGTAGCTAATAAAATTCTTCATTTTTAATTTTATTGTTCCATAACATTTCTAACAAACAATTGCTTATTTTTATGGGCAATTGCACTTACTATTGCAAGTAATAGTCCCGAAATAACGAATACAATTCTAATTCCTAACAAATCCGCTAATAGTCCCATAATAAGAGAGCCAATGCCAAAAATCCCAGTTCCGATAGCACCTAATGAGGTATAAACAGTTGACAACTGTTCTTTTGACACACTAGTTTGTATAACCGTTTGTTGAGGAATTTTTTTAATTTGTCCAAAAAGCCCTACACAGAGCGATAAAAGTAAGGAAATCATAGGAATACTGTTTATGCTAAATAATATTGTGAATAAGAAACTTGCGAATGAACCGACAAAAATAAAGGTTCCTAATTTCTTTTCAACAAAAGAAGAAAATTTAATACAATAAGCACTTCCTAAAATCAGACCTAAAAAGTTAGCTCCATTGATAAATCCCCACCATTTTTCATCAACGTTCAAAGCATCGTTGACAAACACATATAAAATAGCAGCTATCCAAACCGTTGCTGCAATTGTTTCCAAAAATTCTATCCAAGCTATCCTTCTTAATACCGGAGTATTAGATAAAGTTTTCCAACCCTCTTTAATCTTTTCTAGTTTCCCTTTTAACTCGGTTGTTTCATAGATTACACTTTCTAAAAAGCAAAGTAATATGCTTGCAATTACAAATAAACATCCAACTAACCAAATAAGTTGTTGAGAACTCATAATAATTAGCAATGAACTTCCTACGAACCACATACCTGCTTCTATGACCTGCGTAATAGTTTCTGAAATTCCATTAGCTTGAATTAGATGTTCAGGTTTAACATAGTATGGAGTCAATGTCTGTCTTATTGGATTTGCACAACCGTCAAAAAAGGCAATCAATCCTATTATTAAAAAGATAAAATAATAATTAGCTGCTGTTAAACCAATTAACATAAATCCTAGAATAAAGAGTAAAATCGTTTTTACAATTTGTGACCCAGCAAGTAACCATTTAAGATTTAATTTCTCAACCAAAAGAGGTGTCAGCAGACTGGATATAAACATAGAAGAAGCAATCGTAAATGGCACAAACGATGCTGCAAATGTA
This sequence comes from Lysinibacillus sp. NPDC056185, assembly GCF_047737915.1. Classification (NCBI taxonomy): domain Bacteria; kingdom Bacillati; phylum Bacillota; class Bacilli; order Caryophanales; family Bacillaceae; genus Lysinibacillus; species Lysinibacillus sp. NPDC056185. Next base: position 34,584 of record NZ_JBLLLQ010000026.1, on the reverse strand, counting down.
GAACCTGTTAATACAAAAATTGTACTTATAACACTGACTATATATAATACATCGCCTATATTAGCGAGTGACTGACCCAATAGTAATAAAGAAAAATTTCTATTCAATTTCATTATATATCCCCCAATATTTCATTCGAATTTTGGCTTAATAGGGGAATATTAGATTGGACTATTCATTAAAATTCAACTCCTATCATATATCGGACAAATCTGGGGGATGTAGATTTATCACAAGTTTTGTATCATCATAAATATTTATATGAATTATAGCATTGTTTTCAAATATATTACATTAATATCCATATATAATTAATAACTGATATAAGCTCCTTTTAAATTACTGCAACATTAGATTGATTTAATTGTTGTAGTAAATAGGGTCATCTATGGTAAAAAAGAGGATAGAAGAGCTTATTCATTTAAGCTCTTCTATCCTTTTAATTTCTAAACATATAATGTGTGACATTAAATAAGAATTCACTATTTAAAATAGTTTCAGCCTATAACTTGACTTTTAATAAAACCTATTTGCTTAGCTGGGTTTATTTTAAAATTATGCCTTAATTCTTCCCATGACAATCGTATTATAATAGTTGCCATCTGAAAGGAGTTTATCATTTTTTAAGACTCCTTCAACTTCAAAGCCAAGCTTTTTATAGAGCAAAATTGCTTTGTCATTTGTCTCTACAACTTGCAAGGCCATTTTTTTTATGTCATTCGTGTCAGCCCACTCTATCGATGCTTTCAAGAAATTTTTTCCTATCCCATAGCGCCAAAATTCCTTTAAAACACCTACACCAAATTCTACTTTATGAGCAATTCTTTTTAATGGAGATCCCGCACATCTAGAAAATCCAACAATGCGATTATCAACTACTGCTACTAAACACAAATTCCTTGGACTTACCGTGTCTTCCTTAATGATTTCTTCAAATCCTGTCGTATCGATGAAGCCTTCCCCTTGTTCCCTATCGAAGTTTTCCGTCTCTCCATCAAGTTGTAGCCTCAGATCTGATAATGCTTGGGCATCTTCTATATTGGCAGATCTAATTGTATAATGAAGTTCATTTACATTAAATTCTTGGCTGTTTATGCGCATTATTGAAACCTCTTTTACTTAGTTTGAAAAAAGTACTTGGCTGAATGTTCACGAATCGATTGTGCCAAACAGACTCGTGGTGCTTTATAATTTGCTGTGCATTTAATACGCGACTATCTAGTGTGGTATGTGCACCTTCAACTAAAATATTATGCTGGTATCCACGACTATAGGCATTTCGGATGGTCGTATCAAGACAAAATTCTGTTTGAGCACCAGCGAAAATAAGCTGCTCAATTTGTTGTTCCTGTAAGTATTGCGCTAGTTCCGTTTGATAGAATGCATCCCACGTTGTTTTTTGAATCACTTTATCCTCTGGTTGTCGTAGAAGCCCATGATATAGATCCCAGCCTGGCTTTCCAAACGCAAAATCGTCATCTTTATTTGAATCCGTATGCTGGATAAAAATAATCGGAACTTCACTATTACGAGCCCAAGTTATTAACATATTAATGTTTTCTAATACTTTTTCGTAATCAAATAAGTAGTTTTCACTATCCAAAAAGAATGCTTCCTGCATATCCACGATAATTAATGCCTGCTTCATATAGTTCTCCTTTAGGAATCTGACTTTAATTCTCTTATTGTACAGAAAAATGTTTTCCGTTTAAAGGGAATTTTGAGAAATATATACGAATAGCTCATCAACTTTACGTGTCGTTGATTTCCGTTCCGGCTTATACTTTCTTGAGAGCGTCAGGTGAGCCGCATCCTTTCTAAAGCATCTACTGAGTCAAGATAAAACCCCCTCCACAGCACGATGCCATGAAGGGGGGAAACAACATTTTATTTCATTAATTCTTCAACAAATTCAACTGGTACATATGTTTTTGTTGGTTCTAATAAAGCTGGTGCTACTTCAAAATGACGAAGTGCTTTATTATAGCCATATTCTTTTTGATCACGTGTAATTGTATAAGATAATGCGCCTTTAGAAATAATTGCGCCATTTCCTGTTGATTCTACTTTAAAGCCTAACTCTTCGGCAATTAAACGCAGTGGTACCATTTTAGTACCTTCGACCTCATAAAAGTCTTTATTTATAATTTCTTGTACAGCAGCTTTAGATGGATCCAATTCACCCGGATCAACCTCACCTGGCTCTTGTGCAATCGTATCTAAAACGACAACTTTTGAAGGTGGTGTTTGTGCTGGGATACTCATTGTTGCAATTGTATAGAACACTAGTAAATGTTGTTCTGCTAAATCCTCTGCCTTTACCTTTTTACCAGATAGGCTGAGTAATTCCGTTTCTTTACCAACATTTAATTTTAGCGTGTTATCAGTATTCACTAATTCTTTATTGAATAAGTCTACTTCAACTGTTCCCATTTCTTTTGTTTCAACAATAATTACCTCTGGGTTATATTGTGGTGGATAAATCATCAGCATTGGCTTATTTGCATACGTGTATGCCGTTACTTTATCACCTTTTTGTAGTTTAACTTCTTTACCAGTATTATCGAAAACTAGTGTATCGTCATTTACGACAAAAACATTTGTATTTTCTTCTTCTTTCACAGTGTAATATGTTGAATCCTCACGTTTTTCAACATTCTCAATTGTTCCAGCTATTTTAATAAAAATAGGTTGAACTTGTGGATTTTGCTCATTATTATCAGTAGCGTTCGTCACAACCGCTTCTCCTTCGTTCGCTGATGCAGTTGGAGCTACTACAGCGCCCCCGATTAATAATGCTGACATGGCAAATGGTACGACTTTCGTCATTTTCATAAAAAAAGCATCTCCTTCATTTCACGAATTCATAGTAGTAGTCGGTTATAAAAGGAAAAGGTTACAACATTACCAACATTTTTTTCATTGCGCTAAAAAAGCCGTGATTCTTTTACGATGAAGAATCACGGCTTTCTCTTATGCTGTTTGGATGAGTATTTTGTTTGGTTCGCGGGTATTTGCTCTTCTTCCGCAGGTATTTCCTTGCTTCGCGCGAGTATTTCACTGCTTTGAGCGAATATTCACTCTCCTTCCGCGAGTATTTCCTTGCTTCGCGCGGGTATTCGCTCTCCTTCCGCGGGTATTTCCTTGCTTCGCGCGAGTATTCTCTCTCCTTCCGCGAGTATTTCCTTGCTTCGCGCGAGTATTCGCCCTGCTCCCGCGAATATTTGCTCATCTTCAGCGGGTATTTCCTCTTCTTCCGCGGGTATTCGCCCTTCTTTCGCGAGTATTCGCTCACCTTCCGCAAGTATTTCCTTCCTTGCTTCGCGCGAGCATTCGCCCTCCTTCCGCGGGTATTTCACTGCTTCGGGCGAATATTCGCCCCGATTCGCTCGGGTAATTGCATTTAATCACATTAATTTAGAACATAAATTGCAGTAGATTTAATATACGCTGTAAAAAATATTCACGCTCATTTTGTTTTTTCCTTATTTTCAAAGCCATATCTGGGAGATCGGTGATGACTCCGTTGACATTTTTCCGAATAAATTCGTGTAATGACTGATCTTTATTTAATGTCCAGACAAACAAATCAATTTTTTGTTGCTTCATCTCTGAGATTAGTTGATCTGTTACCCATGCTTCCTCAAGTGATATAAAATCAACCGTTTCATCCATCGGCCCGATGTTTAATGCATAGACAATCCCAACACGTAAGTTCGGTGCCAATTTTTTTAACTGTGACATCATTTGTGGGTCTGATGATTGCACATAATACGTATCGAGCACCTTATAAGCTTTTAGTTTATCTACTAACTTGGGCAATACATCTTCCGTTTCTTTACCATGAACTTTCAATTCAATCAGTAAGGAAACATTTAAAGTTTTTGCTATTTCAATAAAATCATCTAAAGATGAAATTTTGTCATTAAAACCATTAGCATGAATCGTTAACGTCTTTAATTCACCGAGCGTCATATTAGATATAACACCATTTTTACCTGTCAGTCTTCTTAATGTTCGATCATGAAATACAACGAATTGTCCATCTACCGTTTGCTGGATATCGACCTCGATTAAGTCTGCACCTGCACTTGCTGCGCTGACAAGGCCACTGATTGTATTTTCTACATTACCCTCCGTGAAGCCACGATGAGCAATAATTTTTGTATCTGGTGCATAGACACTTTTCTCTAACGAAATGATATTCATCACACTTAAGGCGATGAAAACAACCACAACAATGAATAACAATGGCTTATAACGCCTTCTTCGAAATTTCGGTGTAAACCTTGACTTGCCTAAAACAGGTGTATTATAGATAAAAGTCACCATTACTTGTGAAAACATTGCTTGCAGTATACTAAATAACACGACGAAAACCATTTCTAAAAAAGCAAGAGTAATCGCCGCCGTGACAAGTGCTGTACTCGGTATCAAACGCTCCAATATATATAATGGCAAGGTGCTTATAAGTGTAATTCCAAGCATCACAAGTAAAAGAACCGTAACTAGCATAGCTAATAATCCAAGGAGTTTAAACAAGCCCTGCTTTGAAAAACGCCAGCTGTGTATTAATGAACGAAATAATGATATTTTGGGCTGGATTGTAAAGATCGGCAAAGCCAAAATACTGCGTATCCCTACTATTACAAAAATAATTACCACAGCGGCATAAAGTAAACGACCTGAACGACTGCTCATTATTTCATCTGTCAAAAAATGCGGAATGGATATTGCTTGTGTTAACGTTAGTGGATATATAAATGAAGCTACTGGCAATAAAAGTGCAATATAAATAAATAAAAAAATGACTTGTATACTTAAAAAAGAAATAACTTTACGATTGAGCTGCTGCCATATGTGTAGATATCGATAGCGAATTCCCCGTTGTTGATAAAAAGCCATTAAAAAAAGAAAGCCCATTTCATAATAAATAACTAGCAAAATGAGCATGATCAAAAGAATGATCATTGAGATGACAAATGGATGCGCCATAAAACTTTGAATATTTTGCTCCGTAATATGTGTGTAGCCCGTTACTCGTAGCATTAGCTTAAATACGATAGCCGTCACAGGAACAATTAATAATAACTGAAATAACTTAATCAGCGCGAAAACCTGTATATAATCGATGCGATACATATAAATATTGTAAAAGGCTTGTCGCATTACTTGTCCCTCTTTGTGCATTTACTCACCCCAGTCATACCTATCGTATCCCCTATCTTAAGCATCTTTACGATTTTTATAAGCTCTTCCAATATGATATGTAAAGCCATTTATTTCTAATTACCTTCCGCTCTTGGAATACAATTTGTTCCATATAATATGCAAGGAAAAATGATAAGATTTCTGTATTTTTAGTGTCTATAAATATTTTCTTGAAACTTTTTTGTATGTAACCCAGTAAATAATACAATCGATACAAAATAAGGGGGCTAATAATGATGAGACAAACAATGTTTAATCTTGGTGATATTATTAGTACAACCGTACTTTTTGTCATTTTCCTAGCGATATTTTTCGTGATGATTAATACGATTAAAAAAATGAAATCGACTGCTCCTTTGCCTCCCCAAGAAACACTTCAGCAAAAAGTAGATGATTTAACAACACGAGTGACAATACTCGAGCATCAAGTGAAAAATTTATCAGAAAGACGCTAGCTCCTAATAAATGAAAAAGAGGCTGGAACAAAAAGAAAAATGTTAGACCTAGATATAATCGGTCTAACATTTTTTTGATTTTAGATGGAAAATTCACTTTGATGAAGCGGGAAAAGTTATTATCTCTTTTTATTATTTTTCAAAATAAACGAGTTCTGTCCCAGCCTCTTTTCAAGTTCTTATAAAAATATTATGTCAATGAATTAGGATGGTTACTTTTAATTTCGCAAAATGTGAGGTTGATTTCCGTTATGACTGGGCGGTTTTTTCATAAATGATACGCCCATCAACAACCGTATAGGCGACTTTTACTTGTGGAATGTTTTCGATAGCTATTGTAAAAATATCTTCTTCCAAAACGGTGAAGTCTGCTGTATAGCCCTTTTCAATTTTACCTCTAACATGATCTTGCGCTATAATTTGTGCAGCTCCAACAGTATATAGTCGTACTGCCTCAAAGCGTGAAATCTTCTCTTCTGGACCGTAGCCATTATGGGATTCCCCGAAATTCCGTCTTGTTACTGCAGCATATATACCAAATAAAGGATTTGGTACTTCAATCGGGGCATCACTGCCACCTGCAACAACTAATCCACGATTTAATAGCGATTTTAACGGGTGTAATCCTTTTGCTCGTTCCTCTCCTAGCCTAGCTAGTTCTGCCTCATACTCTCCCTGCACGAATTGAGGCTGCATATCCACTGCGACAGGCAATCCAGCGAGTTTTTCTAAAATACCTTCATCGACCAAGCTACAATGAATAACACGATCTAATTGACCTTCGCGAGGCGGATGGGCGGCAAATACTTTTAAAATTGTTTCAATGGCTAAATCTCCGATGGCATGCACTGCCACTGTTTGTTCATGTTGACGTGCAAGTTGAACATATTCCTCTAATTGTTCAGTTGAATGTACGAGCATACCGCTATTGCCTGGTTCATCACAGTACGGTTCACGAAGAGCTGCAGTACGTCCTCCAAAGGCACCATCGACAAAAATCTTCATGGCACCAAACTCTAAATACGGAGAAGATGCTTCTTCCATCTTGGCAACTTCCTCAAATACCGTGTGGTGTTGTAATAAATGAACTTTAAACGCTTGCTTTGCCTCGACGATTTTCCGAAAAGCATGTATCGGTTGAAGCGGTGGCCCGTAATAGCTTAAATCCTCAGAATGACCACCTACTAAACCAAATGATTGCAAGGATGTTACCGCCTTTTCAAGAGCATCCTCAATATACTCGTGCGTAATATGAGGCATATGGTTGACAATCATATACAATGCCGCATCCTTTAAGACTCCTGTTAGCTGTCCATCCGCCTTATCAATGACCCCACCTTCTGGAGATGGTGTGTCCTTTGTTATTCTCGCAAATGCCAGTGCCTTGGAATTAGCCAAAATTAAATGATGGCAGCTACGCTTAATGATTAAATGTGCTTCACCAAGTGCATCGAGCTCGGCTAATGTTGGGAAAATAGGAACTTCAAATTGTGTCTCATTAAGCCCTATCGCAATTACCCATTCATCAGCAGGAACCTTTGTCATCCGTTCACGAATAATTGCCAGTAGCTCGTCCTTACTTCTGACGTTCGAGACATCAATATGCTTTAATTTCTCCCCGTAGCCAATGATATGTAAATGACTATCGACAAAACCTGGATACATCACATTCCCTTGTAATTGTTGAATAGAAGTAGCATGTGGCGACAAGCTATCTACTGAGCCTGTCGCCACAATTTCCCCTTCTTTTACAAGGACTGCTTCAACTGTTTCGCCAACTTGCGCCATCGTGTAAATTTTTCCACCTGTCCATAACGTTGCCAAAACAATTCCTCCTATGCAATTGCTTCTAATCAATTATGGCTTGGCATAATTGTAGCTGTCGCGCAGATAAACAATGCGTCCGGAATCGACTTTGTGCTAGCACAAAGAACTCCCTTCCGATTCCGTGACATCCGCCAGAGGCTTTGGGCCAACGTGATGTTGGTCACTCAGTCGTGTGTTGTTGCTGTCGCTTTGCTTTCCCACAGATAAATTGCCACAGGACGTGGCGTTCTTTGACTGAGTTCCTCTGTTCAGCGGGTGTTTGGAACCCGCTGAAAGAAATTAAATGTGCTCGCTCTAAGCGACGACGAACAATTACGCCAAACCATGCTGCCAGAACAGCTTTCACAATACCTACAACGATAAAAGGTACTACACCACCCATAAATGCTGCTGTCCAAGTTAAATCTCCGACAATTTTTAACCAAGTCGTTCCAAACGCCAATGTCACAACCATCCCAATGATGTTCGCAACAATTGCGTGGAACATTGTAAGCCCAAATTTATCTAAGTAAAAGCCCATTATAATGGCCGTCACAAGGAATCCAACAATATAGCCACCTGTAGGACCAACTAAAATACCCAATCCCCCTGAAAAACCGCTAAATACCGGAAGACTTGCTGCACCAAGTAAAATATAAAGCAGTACTGATAACGTACCAATTCTTGTCCCTAAAATCGTTACGACTAAGCCTACTGCTAATGTTTGTCCTGTAATTGGAATAAGTGGTAGCGGGATCGTTACTTGTGCAAGAACAGCAATAATCGCTGCACCAAATGCCGCTAACACATAATTATATGTACTACCCTTTTTCAAACTAAATGGCCTCCCTTTGTACGTTAACTCATGGTGTAAATAAGTTAACACAAAGATAAAGCAAATAAAAACTGTTGTCAATCTATTTTGAAAAATTGCTATAAAAGAAGAAATTGCTATAGTGAACTAGCAATTTCTCTTCACAAATTACCAAAGCGGATCGTTGGTAGGATCATCTTCTTGTAAATCAAAGACATATGGTGCTAATTGACGATAATAAATAAGTAATGCAACTATAAAGAAAATAATCCCAATCGTAAAATTATTAAAAATATAGTGCATAAAAGACATTAAAGGAACCGGAAATGCTAAAATGCCACCCATTTGCATAGATTTCTTTGTGCGATATTGATTTTTCCCACAATAAGGGCATTCGAGTTGTCCATTTTTTCGGTACATTTTTCGAGCTTGCTTCTCTGACCAAGCTTCCCCACACTCAATGCACACCGGTAGGCCATATCCTTTCTTGATTAGCACACGTTTAATAATAAAAGTAATACCTACAAAAAAACTAAAAAACAATATACCTTTTACGAAATCATTCTGTAAAAATGTCCATATACTCCATGTATCCGCTTCTTGCTGTAAGCTAGCTGCCTGATGACTCCCTGAATTTTTATTGTGTGATAATAAATAACTAAAACCAATGACAAAAAGCGTAAACGTTGCTAGCACAACACGATATTGCCACGGACTACTTCTTCTTTGTTTAGTTTTACTACGAGCTTTTTGGGCAATTGCTTGTTTTTTTTCATCTGTAAGCTTTACACCCCGAAGTTCATTTAGCACATCTTCTTTAAATTGATTCATGGCGTAACACCTCCCAATCATAATCACCGATTGCTGTTGCAAGTTGCTTTCTAGCACGCTGTAATCTTGTGCGTATCGTTGCCTCTGGACAACATACGAGCTGTGCAATTTCTACTGTCGTCATATCCTCAAAATAATAGAGAATCAGTACTTCCCTATATGCCACAGATAATGAAAACAAAGCTTCCACTAGCTCTCGTTTTGTAGACTTAGCAAGAAATTCTTTTTCAGGCGTAACTGCTGTCGGACGCCCTGTTATTTTTTCAAAGAGTGTCAGTCGTTTACTTTTCCAGCTACGCAAATAATCATGGCTTCGATTGACCGTCATTTTCACTAAATATGTACGTATTGATGATTCTTGACGAAATTGCTCCTGCTTTTGATAAAAGGCGATAAACACATCCTGCACAATGTCTTCAGCTGTTGCTTCATTTTTCACATATAAATAAGCAACCTTGAGTAAATAGTCACCGTGCTCTGCAATAATTTTTTCGATATCCATTTGTTGTCCCACCTTCTTTCTAAACTACTGACGGATGCCACTTCATTTCCGATTCATTTTTTCAAAAAAATTTTTAAAAAGAAAAAAATCTGCCAAACTCCAACGACTATTCGTTGAAATGAAGCAGATCCTTTATGATTGAATCCATTATGCCTCAGCGGATGTTTGGAACCCGCTGAAAGAAGTTAAAAATATTTCGCTGAATAAAACGTTTACATTTTAAAATCCGCCAGTCATCTGAACTGTTTATTTCCCACATCACTATATTTATTAAAGAACGTGATTTGGTTACGGCCATTGCGCTTGGACGTATACAGAGCTGTGTCCGCATTATGGATCAGCTCTTCGACAGCGGTAATTCGGCCTTGTTTATTTGTACTTACACCAATACTAAATTCCAACTGAACGGTCTCATTATTAATTATTAAGGACAGAGAATTTAATGTTTGATAGAGATTTTCCGTCATCGTTTGAATAGATTCACCTTCCTGTAATTTGCAAAGTACAATAAACTCGTCCCCGCCAAAACGAGCAACGATCGACTCAAATGCTTGAAAATAGTCCTTTAATGTTGTTGCAGTAATCGTTAAAGCATCATCACCAAATAAATGACCATTTGCATCATTGATTTCTTTAAAATGATCTAAATCAATCATCATTAATGCTAATTGCTGATTTTCTACTGAAGCTTTCTCCAGCATTTTCTCTGCATTCTGATCAAAATAGCGTCGATTATAAATATTCGTTAATGGATCAATGTAAGAGGTTTTTTCAAAATGTTTTTTCTGGTCATTGTACTCCATCTCAAATAATAAATGAGTATAATTTTCCCTTTGAATTTCTAATAAAATGTCAATATATTCCTTTTGTATCGAGCACAATACAAGTTTATTACCTTGCTTTTCTATTAGCTTCACCAAAGAATTGTAGATTGTTTGAAGCATAGCTAAATCATTATTTTGTAAGGCATAGTGCTTCGACTTTTGGTACAAATCAATAGCCTCGCCAATGCGTCCCTGTTTTTCACAAAGTAAAGCATAGGCATTTATAACTTCTAATTGTAGCTTTGAATAAGGTGGTTTCTGAACCGTCAATAACAGCTCTTTCAATAATTCCCCTGCTTCATCAAATTCCTCCAGGGAAATTTGTGCAACAGCTAAGTTTATTTTTGAATACATAATCCCTGAATATGGATTTTCATGTTTTTTCTCAAAATAATTAGCATAGTATAAGCTCTTTAATGCAAAATCCTTCGCTTTTTGATAGTTCCCTAAAGAGTTTTCCAAGTCGCTCAAATTATTATAAATTTTCCCTATACTATCTATATGTTGAATACGCTCAGCAATCTTTAGTCCTTTAATCATAAACTCTTTAGACTTCTTTATATGGCCAAACGTTCCCCAATAAATGGCTGCTAAAATATAATGGTGGATTAAATCAATATCATCGCCATATTGAAAGGTTAATTCGCGATACTGCTCAAGCACACTAATGGAAACTTGCAAATCACCTGTTTGGAAATAGCTTGCACAGCTATAACGCAATAACAGGATTGCTTTTTTATACATACCAAGTTCAATGGCACTTTCAATTGCGGCACTACTTAATTCTATATATTCTATAAAGCGATTCGCATCATACAATTCATTTAGTGTAATCCATAGTTCGTCAAACTCCTGTGTGTTCATACCGCCCCTCCTTATATTAACCCCTACTTCTTTAATACTATCTTTATGTGCATAATATTACAATTCCTCAGACTCATTTATTTTCAAATTAATGAGTAATTTTAACCTTAAAATACCATACAGTGATCCATTTCTCCCAAAAAGATAATACATAACCCTATAAAAATGACTCTTTTTATACTTTGAATATTTATAACAGTACAAAAACTATAATTTCCAAGCACAGAAAAAACAAGTCTCTTCTTTAAAGAGACTTGCAGAATGGTAATGCCAGCTTTTTAAATAATCCTTGCTTTTATTAATCGTTAACCTTGATAAATAAGCACGTAGCTGTCCACGTTCTTCATAATCATGCTGTGAAAATTTGATAAAAACCTCCTGCACGATGTCCTCTGCCGCGTGTCTATTTTTCACATAAAAATAGGCGAGACGCAATAAATGCTCTGCATGTTCATCCATAATTTTTTCAAGTATGCCGTCCACCTCCCCCTCTTACACTATAAACGACTGCCATTCAACGACCGTTTCACCATTTTTTTAAAAATTTCAATTACCGTATTGACCTTGGAGCATACTCCAATGTTAGGATAAATTTAGGAGGTGCTCACATGCTTATCAAACAATTTGCAACTAAGTATAATTTATCTACTGATACCGTACGTTACTATGAAAAAGAAGGATTACTACACCCAACTAAACGGGACAATGGTTATCGAGTGTATGATGTCACTTGTGAACATACAATAAAATTTATTTTAGTATTAAGACAGCTCGGCTTTACCTTACAAGAAATCAAACAGCTTCTAACACTAGAGCAAAAGCCAACTTCAAATGCCTGCAATCAACAAACAGTACAGTTATTCTCAACAAAGATCGCCCACATTGAAAAGCAGTTATTTTTTTATCAGCAGGCTCTACAATCCTTACAGCTCACTCAAACATTAATGGCTGATGGAAAATACGCAGAAAATAAGTTGGTCATCGGCTCACTTATCGAGGATATGTATAATAAATTACAAGAAGGAAGTGGTCATCATGAAACTACGTAAAATTATCTCATTGGAATATTTAATAGCATTTTTAGTAAGTATATTTTTCTACAGGTATTTTGAATTTTCGTTCCTTTATTTTATATTGTTTTTATTACTACCGGATATAACGATGTTAGGCTACATAGTAAACACTAAAATTGGCGCGTTATTTTACAATATTGGCCATAGTTTAGTCGTGCCAGCCATTCTCTTGATTATAGGCTTTGCCACAGTATCGCCCCCGCTACTAATGGCCTCTATAATTTGGCTTGCTCATATATTTTTAGATCGTACGCTAGGCTATGGTTTAAAATATGATGATGCCTTTACTAAAACACATTTACAACAAATAGCTTAAGTTAGAAGTTGTGATTGTATCGATGGGTTGGATGGTTTTATCAGCGGTTTTTGTGGTTTTATCAGCGATGTTCATGGTTCTATCAGCGATTCTTGCGCTTTTATCAGCGATGGTCGTGGTTCTATCAGCGATTCTTGCTCTTTCATCAGCGATGTTCGTGGTTCTATCAGCGATTCTTGCTCTTTCATCAGCGATGTTCGTGGTTCTATCAGCGATTCTTGCTCTTTTATCAGCGATGTTCGTGGTTCTATCAGCGATTCTTGGACTTTTATCAGCGATGGTCGTGGTTCTATCAGCGATTCTTCCGCTTTTATCAGCGATGAGTGTTTTATCAGCAGTTCGGTTCACTTTATTAGCGATTATGTACACCCTTTCAAAAACCAATTTATCGGAGGGATACTATGGTATTGAATTTAGTACTTCGCTTTCTATTAGAAATTTGCGTGTTAATGGCTTTTGGATATTGGGGTATACAAACTGGGAAAGGCATGTTCTTCAAGCTTTTACTTGGCATTGGAGCACCGGCTTTGTTCGTAGTTAGTTGGAGTTTGTTCGGTTCACCCAAAGCAACATTTCCATTGAATGGGATTTCGCATTTTATGTTTGAATTTGTGATATTCTCTTTAGCCGTCATAGCTCTGTATGCTACAGGACGAAAACAATTAGCGATTATATTTGCCATACTAATTATCATTAATGAGATTTTATTGTCCGTATTTCATCAACGCTAAAAAATCCACGTTTTTAAAAGTGGATTTTTTAACTCTTTTGAAGATACTTGTATATCGTTGTAAGGTTACCTTTAATACCGTTTACTCCCTTCCATTTCCTATACTTTTTAGGTAAATCAAATTCAGAAATAAAATCTTCCAGTGGCAACTTTCGTTGAAGAGCCTCTTTTGCGCGTTGAATCATGAATGATAAATAGTCAATTAATGTATCGCATAAAGTCATATCAGCAACATTACCATGGCCAGGTACGATTATATTTATATCGATTTGTTTAGCTCGCTTTAATATAATCAAAAATTCTTCAGGATTATAGATTGGAACATGTAAATCTTCAGTCGCTAAATCACCCATAAAAGCTATTTTTTCGTTAGGCAGGTACATAAATGTGTCACTCGGTGAATGTCCTCCGCCTAAACAGTATAATTCCACAGTTCTTTCGGAACCGGTGATGGTTAATTTCTCTTCAAACAACAAGGATGGTAACACAATTTGTAATTGAGATAAATCAACCAACACCTTCGACATTTCTTGATATTGGTTTATTAAACTCGCTTTTATAATGGTGTCCTTTGTTGAGCCGATTTGATTTTCCAGTTGAAGGAGGTATTGATTCATGTCCTGCTTTTCCTTCTCATAATCTTCAATCTTATTTTTTTCTTTGCACAATTTCTCAGTTACATATGTAGAAATAATCGTTGTATCTGAAAATACTTGATTCCCAAAAACGTGATCTCCGTGATAGTGACTATTAATCAAATACTTTACTTTCTTACCCGTTAAACTTTCGGCTTGGCGCCTTAACTCTTCCCCCGCTGAAGGAGTACTTAGCGAATCAAAAACTAGAAGTCCGTCACCTAAATCAATTATTCCTGCATTACTCCAAGCACCTTGACCTGGTTTAGCAATAGCAGCAAACACACCGTCACATAAAGTATGCAAAGTAAAATATTTTGTTTCTACAATCTCCCGCTCCATTCATAGCTCCCCCTAAAAGTTTTTACATATTATAGCATTCATACTGGAAGATAAATCAATACAAAAAAAATCCACTCTTTTAAAGTGGATTTTTCTCATCATATTAAATAAGTCTCTTAATCTTCGTTTCATATAACGCAACAATTAGTAAGCCTCCAAGTATAGGGGTTAAAGAACTTAAACTGAAATAAAAACCTTCATCATTATATTGTCCTAAGAAATGAAATTGTAGCCATGAAACGCCATATGTTTCACCTATACCGTATAAAAAAACTGTGCTAAATAAAAACAATGCAAGACATTTGATAAATTCATTTCTTTTCATTACAATTCACCTCACTTAACGATGGTCATTTGTTTTGCATAGGCTACAAGGTCTTCGATAGTAAGCTTAGGTTTTGCAAGAAAAATGCTATATTGATAGCCGTTTTCCTGCCAGCTAATATAACGGAAGTTTTTCTCATCCATTACAGTACCTTTTTGACCTCGGATGTCCATTTCTTTTTGACCTTTAATAGGCTCTTCCTTCTTAGCATTGCTAGTTGCTTTAACAACTGTTACTGAAATATCTTGCTGACCATTCTTCGCATAGCTAAAGGTATATGCTGAATGATCTTCTATCCCTTTATCTAATGAAATATCCTCCAAAGTTAGTCCATTTACTTCTGGCACCATTAAAAATTCGCCAAGCTGTTCTTTCACTGTATCCAGTGTCACTGATTCAGGTTCAGGTACATTTATTTCTTCTACTGTTGCATCCTTTGGAATATCAAGTGTAAATTGTGCATCATCAATTTTTGCATTTTCATCCATTTTCGTATACTCTGATGTCATTTTACTTCCAGCACTATTCGTTATTGTTTTTAACGTTACCCATGTTTTTTTATCAACCCATACTTCTATATCACCTATTAAAGTATCATCTTTTTTAGCTTTCGCGACAACTTTATACGTATCTCTTCCAGCAATCTTCTCCTCTCCTGCAATTTTCACATCATGCGTATCCTTTACTGCGTTAAATAGTAATTCTAACTGGTCTCTTTGTGATGGGATTTCATCTAACCCACCGTTGCTAATATCTAATTTATGAACAGTGTTTTTAACAACATCATACATCATAATCTGTGAGCCATCGTTGACTGCGATGCTATGCTCACCATTTTCAGTTGTCGACTCAATACGTCGTTTACCATCTTTAATCCACTCTTTGACTTGAGCTTTTTCACCAGCCTCGCCTATATCCATTGTGTATTCACCGTAATACGTAAGTGGTTCTTTCGTTTCCTGTAATGCATGATCAATAATTTCCTGTGGTGAATATGATCCCTCTGTATTACAACCTACTAAGCTAAATGTTAGGGCAGCAACTAAACCTGCTGCACGTAATGATTTTTTCCAATTCATCATGAATTCTCTCCTTTAAATGATGGTAACCAGCAAAGTACAGCTGTCCCATAGTTTTCTTTTGATATAAGCTCTACTGTCCCACCGTGTTTTTCTATTATTTGTTTTGCTATATTTAATCCTAGTCCAGTGCCGCGCTCCCCAGCCTTAGTTCGTGCTGAATCTGCTTGGTACATGGGCTCGAATAGCTTCTCGATATCCTCTTTTTTTACACCTTGCCCGCTATTTTGTACAATGATATACATACCATTCTGCTTATTCAGTGCTGGCAATACAAAATCAAAGCTCTCTATAGGGCATTGTCCAGCATTCACGGCTGCTAAGCCTATCGTTGTACCTACTGCTCCATAGCGCCAAGCATTACTCATTAAATTGTCGATCACCCGTTGAAGCTGCTTCGGATGCACTGCATACATACCCTCTATGTCACAAGTAACTTCAAGCATAAATCCTTGATCTTTGCACAGCTGCTCGTAATCAGACAGTGCCATTTCAAAAAACTCTGCCCCATCAACTGCAACAAGTTCTAAATGATAGCTTGTCGATTGCAGTAAAGTGTACATTAGTAAATCCTCTAACATATGCTTCATCGTTTCAGACTTTGTTAAAATTATCTGTCGGTACTCGTCTTGCTGTTCTTCTGATAACGCCTTGCTTTGTAAAGATTCAGCATATGCTTGAATAGCTGTAAGAGGTGTTTTCAAATCATGGGAAATACTTGCAATCATTAGCTCCTTTTGCTGTTGTTCAGTTTTCAAGTGAGCACGCGCTGTTTCAATTTCGTCCTGCATGGCAAGAAAGGTTTGAGCAAGTTCCCCAATTTCATCTTTTCTTACCACTAAATTTGATTCCACATGCTCCCCCTTTGCAAAAGTACGCATTTGCCGCATCAGTTCATGTAACGGGCGATTTAATTTACGGTTAAGCAGCATCATTACTGCAAAATAAATAAGGAGAAATAAAAATATAGAGCTAGCTATTACAAGCCAAGAACGACTTTCTACACCTTTTACCCAATCCGTCCTAACTAATTGAATCTCATAAACCCCAAGCAATTCTCCATCTTGATAAACAGGTTCTTTATAAGTAAAAGCATTGTAATTTTGCTTTAGCTCATATAAACCTTTAAAAATTCTATCTTTAGTATCAAACACCTGTTTCAATGGATTTGAGGAATACAAAATCAAGTCTGATTTCGAGTAAAGAGTAATTGCAAGATGCTCATTCGTTAGTGCTTCAATATCCTTTATATCCGCATTTTTTTTATAATACATAGGATTTTCGAGAACAGATTTTACCTGATTGAGCTCTGTTAATTTTTCAAAATACTCACCAACGTTTTTATCTTGGTAATAGGCATTGATCCACACATAAAGGCTATAAGCACCTGTTATCGGTAAAACCATCACGATGAAGAAAGTGATGAGTAACCATGTTTTAATCTTCATAATAGTTCACCGATAAAGCGGTACCCCTTGCCCCATACTGTTTGTATATAATACGGTGATTTTACTGGGTCTTTTAGCTTTTCTCGTAGCGCCTTTATATGTACTGTGACTGTATGTGTTTCATCTACGCTCGCCTGTTGCCAAATATGCTGATAAAGCTCTTCTTTTGAAAAGGTTTGGCTTGGATTTTTCGCAAGTAGTTTTAACAAAGCAAATTCCTTCTGTGTTAAGGCAAGCTCTTGATCCTCAAGGCGCGCTGTTTCCTTTTGCCAATCAATTTTTAAGCCATGTTTAAAGGATGTAACATCTTCTGCTATTTCTTTTTTCGCAAAACGTTTCCAGCGACGTAAGTGTGAGGCTACACGTGCCTTTAACTCCTCTAAGCTAAACGGTTTTGCTATATAATCGTCAGCGCCCTGCAAGCCCTCAACCTTATCTTCCTCTTCCTTACGCGCGCTCATCATTATAATAGGTACATCACTTTCCCAACGGATATTTTGACAAACAGTAAGACCATCCATCTCAGGTAACATCCAATCGACTAACACTAAATCGAACGTATCAGCTTGAAAATCAGCTAGCCCTTCAAGTCCTGTTGTTGCCCAAGTAATTTGGTAACCTTCTTGCTCAAGCGTATCCTTCACAATACGTCCAATCGCCGTATCATCCTCAATCAGTAATAGCTTTTCTTTCATCTGTTTTCCTCCTGTACTAACCTTACTATGTAAAAAGACAATTTTTCTGAACTTTATACTTTCTTTATAATTACCATAGATTTGGTTATCCGTCCGATTTTTTCAATCAGAAAAGAATGCACGCTCGTTGTGCATTCTTAGATTATATAAAAATAATGTGACCGGCAAGTAACCTCTTACTACCATTTAATAAAAAGACGATCATCTATTTACAATGATTGCCGAAATGTCTCAGGTGTCAAACCTTTGTAACGTTTAAATAAGCGAATAAAATGACCTGTATGAAACACGCCTACCCTCTCTCCAATCTGTTGTACTGAAAGGGCTGTCTCCTGCAATAATGATTCAGCAGCTATCATCCTACGCAAGATTAAATAGGCATTTGGTGTCATACCATAATATTGCTTAAATTGACGAATCAACGTAAAACGGCTTATAGCAAATTGTTGTTCCAATTGGTAAAGAGATAAATGTTCAGCATACTGTGTTGTCAATAAAGCATGTACCTCCTGTAGGTAATCTGGAACCTTAGCTTTCGGCTCACCTTGCTGTAAATATAATTCTAATATCTGTGTCATCCATTCTGTCAAAACTTTATGAGTACGTATTTCTCGAAGCTGTGCACACATTCTCGACTCTTTTCTTATCATTAGTATATTTTGAAAGGCACCCTTAAATAGTTCTAGTTGTAGCGAAATCAACGGACTCTTTGTAAACTGTCGAAACAAGCTATAATAGCCTCTCATAGATTGCCCTTGTACATGAATCCATTGAAAATCCCACACCCTATTAATTGAACACCAATATTTATGATATTGATAACAGTCAATCCAAAATACATCGCCTGCCTCCAGTGTGTATAGCTCATCTTCATATAATAAATGGCCTTGCCCTTTAATTGTCCATAAAATTAAAAAAGAATCATGCTCCTGTCTTTCAGTAAAATAGGGTCTAAACGTAGAAAAATCACCCATTTCCTGTACGTAAAGTAAGTTTGCTATTGCAAAGGTACTAACATCATTTTGAAGATAAAGAGACGATACTTTCCATGTACGATTATAATTCTCATATTTCATCCCTTTCTCCTCCTAAAGAAAACACTGTCTAGCATGTCGAAAACTTCGACCGTCAGACAGTGTTAGTAATGGATTAGTAGACATCCTTCCACTCAGCTATATTTTTCGCATCAAACTTAAATGGATCACCAAGCATTACTTGTGTGCCTTCTCCATCTTTAACTACTTCAAATGAACCCAATTTTCCTAACTCAAATGTTTCTCCAACCTCACCCTTTTTATCATTCACTAAGTCAGCTGCTGCATATCCAGCTGCATAGCCAACATCAATAGGGTTCCACAGATACATCCAAGGAGATACACCATTTTCAATGTAACTAGCCATTTCACTAGGTAACCCTAGTCCTGTCAAAGCTACTTTTCCTCCTAAATTTTTGTCAGTTAATACTTTTCCAGCTGCTGCAATCCCAACTGTTGTTGGTGCAATAATCGCCTTCAAGTTAGGATATGATTTTAATAGTGCCTCTGTTTCAGATACACTTTTATCACGTAAATCATCACCATATGCAACTTTAACAAGTTTAATATTTGCATATTTAGGATCTTCTAATTCCTTTTTCATCCACTCTATCCATAGATTTTGGTTAGATGCTTGCGATGTTGCGCTTAAAATAGCAATCTCACCTTCACCATTAATCATTTCTGATACCGCTTCTATTTGAATACGACCAATGCGCTCAGGGTTAGCTTGGTTAACATGAAGCATACGACTATTAGCATTTATTGCAGAATCTACAGATAGCACCTTAATTCCCTTATTCATCGCCTTTTTTAGCACAGGTTCTAATGCATCGAAATCATTTGCTGCTACAGCAATGGCAGTTACATTTTGCGTTATTAGCTGCTCAATAATTTGAATTTGCCCTTCAGCAGTTGGTTGCTCCGGAGAACGTAAAATCACCTCTCCACCAATTTCATTAATTGCCTTCTCGAAGCCCTCTTGCATCTTTTCACCATAAGGATTGCCAGTGTTTTTAAAAACAAAAGCATACTTATTATTCCCCTTATCACCTGATGTTTTGTCTTCCTTAGATGAGGAATCTGAGTTGCATGCAGATAATACAAATAAAACGAGTGTCATCATTAACACAAAGCTCCAAAACTTTTTCATACCATAACCCCCTAAGTAAATTTTTTATTTAAATTAGGTATATACAAAACAAATGACTCTTCCAATTTTGGTATTTACAGCATTCTAACGGTCGATCGTCATGACCAAAACGATATTTATTATTGCTTTTATATACACCCAACGTAAATCGACTCATGCTTTTTTAGTGAAGAAAGGTGGTAGTTTAAATTTAGGCACTGATACAGATAGCAATAACAGCAACCCTATTACAATGAGCAATGTTTGTGCAGATACATTCATTAACCCTAAGCCATACTGTAAATATCCGATAATAAAAATCGCAATAATTGTTCCTATCATTCGACCTTTACCACCTGCAGTGCTTATTCCACCTAAAGCAACCATTGCAATAATATCTAACTCATAGCCTGTTGCAATATTAGGCCGTGTACTTCCCATACGTGATGCTAAGAAAATAGCTGTAATAGCTGCCATCAGTCCTGCCAGCATAAAAATAATCACGCGAATTTTATCTACACTTATACCCGAGAATCGACTTGCTGTTGGATTACTACCCATTGCATATACACGACGTCCAAATGTTGTTTTGTGTAAAAGTAACGTAAAAGAAATAGCTACAATGACAAATACGATTAAGATAAACGGTATCGGTCCCACATAACCCCATCCCAAAAAACTAAACCACTCTGGGAATGCACCAGAGGATTGATCCTCTAAAATGATATAGGCAATTCCTCTAAATAAAATCATTGTTCCTAATGTCACAATAACTGCAGAAAGCTCTTTAAATTTAACGATTAACAATCCATTGATAAGACCACATAACGCTCCCACGATCAAGCATAAAATGATGGCGAACTCCATAGATACTCCTGCGTTGTATACAGTCGCCATAACAACAGAGGCTAAAGCTACAATGGATCCTACGGAAATATCTATATCTCTTAAAATCATTATTAGTGCCATCGGAAACACAATAAATGCTTTATCTAAAAACACCATCGTTGCATCTAATAAGCTAGTAGCGTTAAGAAAATACGGTGAGAGCACTGTATTGACAACAAAAACAAGCAACAATATTATCATTAATAGCCATTCCCATTGAAAGAAGAAATTTTTCCATGAAAATGTTTTTTCATGTAGTAAATTACGTGGAAGATGCTTTGTTTCTACAAGTATTTTTTCACTCACTAAATCTTCCTCCTTAACAAGTTATTACGATCTACACTACGTTTCACAAGTGTATTTAATATGACTGCAAATAAAATAATGATGCCTTGAATACCTGTTTGCCAAAATGGAGATACATTCAGTAATGGCAGTGCATTTTGCAAAATCCCTAACAGCAAAGCACCTAGTATCACACCTGAAATTTTTCCAGCTCCACCAGCAATACTGACACCACCTAAAATACAGGCAGCAATAACCGTCAATTCATAGCCCGAACCAGTATCTCCTTGAGCGGATGCAAATTTGGCTACCCATAATACACCAGCTAGCCCAGAGAGCCCACCCATTATGGCATACACTAAAATTAGTATTTTCTTGTCAGGAATACCACTAACAACAGCTGATTCCGGATTGCTCCCAACTGCATAAATTTGGCGTCCTGTAATGGTGTGATTGATAAAAAAGTAAAAAATAATATAAATAGCAATTGCAATGATCACTAAATGATTAACACCGAATAATTTACCTGTTGCTATCGCTAAAAAACTTTCAGACATTTGATATGAGCTAACCCATTCACCATTGCTCACTCGATAAGTAAGACCACGGAAAATATTCATCAATGCTAATGTTGCAATGATAGGTAGAATGCCAAGCTTGGCAATGAGTGTCCCATTGATTACACCGCATAGAATACCTAACCCTATCCCAAGCAACAGTACTAGGACAGGATGTAAATGATAGTTACTGACAAACTGGGCACTAATCATTCCCGTCAAGCCAATAATGGCCCCAATCGATAGATCAATTCCTCGTGTAATTAATACAAGCATCATCCCCACTGCTAGAATGCTTAAAATTGCTGCGTTTGTCATTAAATCATTAATATTTTCTAAAGTGAGAAAGCTACTATTTCTCCATTGAATAAAAATACATAGTACAACAATGAAGCCAATTAACCCCAGTTCTCTAAATTTATAGATATTTGTCAACCAACGATTCTCTGCTAGCGCATCCACTGAATTTGTCGTTTGCTGTAATGTCTCCATACTTTCACACCCCACTTATACAGTTACTTCTGTTCCCGTTACTTCTGTTCCCATCGCCGCCTCTAATATTTTCTCCTGCGTGGCCTCATTTCGATGTAATGTTCGTGTTATACGTCCCTCTTTCATAACAATAATCCGGTCACTTAAACCTAGAATCTCAGGCATTTCTGATGAAACAAGTATTACGCCATATCCCTGTGCCGAAAGTTCATTTACAATTTCATATATGGCGGATTTCGCCCCTACATCTACTCCTTTTGTCGGCTCATCTAAAATGATAATGTCTACATCACTCGTAAGTAGCTTAGCAACTGCCACTTTCTGTTGATTTCCACCCGATAAAGAGCTGACTAAATCAAAAATAGAGTTTGCTTTTACATTTACTTTCTCTGCTAATTCTTTAGCAACTTGCGCTTCTTTTGCTGTACGCAGCCACCCATTTGTCGCATACTGACGCAAAGCTGGAAGAGTAATATTTTGACCAATCTCCCACGATAAAATTAATCCTTGGAGTTGACGATCTTCAGGCAAGTAACCAATTCCTAGTTTCATTGCATCCTTTGGCTTTTTAATAACAACCTTTTGTCCCTTAACAAAAATGTCTCCCTTATCCGCTAGTGCGATACCAAAAAGTGCTTGGCATACCTCTGTACGTCCTGCCCCCACTAATCCTGTTAACCCTACGATTTCTCCACGATGTACTTCAAAAGAAATATCTGCAAAGCAGCCAACTTTCCCCAAATTCCTTACTTCTACGATTTTTTCACCAATTTGATTATGCTTATTTGGAAACACCTGCGAAATTTCACGTCCAACCATTTGCACAATTAAATCTTCATTTGAAATTTCATGCACTCCCCAGCTTCCCATATATTTAGAATCACGCAGTACAGTGACCTGTGTGGCAAGCCTGTACATATCCTCAAAACGATGAGAGATAAATATAATAGAAGCTCCTTGATCTCGTAATGTTTCTGCAAT
Organism: Lysinibacillus sp. NPDC056185; assembly: GCF_047737915.1. Classification (NCBI taxonomy): domain Bacteria; kingdom Bacillati; phylum Bacillota; class Bacilli; order Caryophanales; family Bacillaceae; genus Lysinibacillus; species Lysinibacillus sp. NPDC056185. The sequence goes on along the minus strand of NZ_JBLLLQ010000026.1, from coordinate 11,265 downwards.
ACGGTAAAGCTCTTCACTTTCACGCGCAGTTAAGGCTGCTGTCGGTTCATCCATAATAATAATATTGGCATTTGTAGAAATGGCCTTCGCAATTTCTACAATTTGTTGCTGTGCTACGCTTAATGCACTCATCTCTGTTTTAGGATCAATGGATGACCCCAGTTGAACTAAAATCTTTTTCGCCTCATCGTGCATTTTTTTCCATAGCAATCGTTTCGTATGAGGACTAACTATTTCATGCCCCATAAATATATTTTCGGTGACTGTCAAATCTGGATAGTTGGTAACATGCTGGTAAATCGCTGCTATTCCTTTAGCTTGAGCCTCCTTTGGGTTATTAAATTGCACACTCTCTCCATGCAAAATAATTTCTCCCTTATTAGGGGCATATACACCTGTAATAATTTTAATGAATGTTGATTTTCCTGCGCCGTTCTCTCCCATTAATGCATGAATCTCACCCTTTTTTAATTTTAAATTCACATTATCTAGTGCTGTTACTCCGGGAAATTGTTTGGTTACACCCCGTAACTCTAAAACATATTCCGTCATCTAAACCGCCCTCCTTTGTTTTGTCCAAGGTACAAAGTAAAGAAAAAACAACATAAAAATACACTTGAGTTTTTTTGTTATTATTTTATTTCTTATCATAAAGCAAATATATAGCGTTTACAATGCCGTATTTTTAATTTTCAAAAAATTATTTCTATTTTTCAGAAAAAATGTTACTATAAACAAAGAAAAACAAAGAAATTAAAAGGTGGAGATATATGATGCCAATCAATACATGGAATAATGACAGAGCTAAAACATTCACATCGACACTAGAGGAGCTTGCCTATCGATCCAATCTACTCGGTTTGGATCGGACAGTTTGTAACTGGGGAGGTGGCAACACTTCAGCCAAATCTGTAGAAAAAAATTTTAAAGGTGAAAATGTCGAAGTACTTTGGGTGAAGGGTAGCGGCTCTGACTTAGCCACTATTCAACCCCAACAATTTACCGGGCTTGACTTAACAAGCATCCTACCATTACTAGAGCGCGAGGACATGACTGATGAAGAAATGGTCGATTATCTCGGGCATTGTATGATAGATACACGTCATCCACGTGCTTCTATCGAAACATTATTGCATGCATTTTTACCATATAAACATGTTGATCACACACATCCAGATGCGATTATCAGTCTCTGCTGTGCACATAATGGACAAGAAATAGCAAAGGAAATATTCGGGGATAAATTTGTATGGGTTCCATATATTCGCCCTGGCTTCAAATTATCAAAAATGATTGCTCAAGCGGTCAAAAACAATCCAAATGCAGAACTTGTTTTAATGGAAAAACACGGATTAGTTACATGGGGAGACACAGCTGAAGAAAGCTACGATAAAACGATCCAAATTATTGCACAAGCCGAACGCTTCATTGCTAATAAAATCGATGAAGCCACTATCTTCGGTGGTCAGAAATTTGAGGTATTTGATGAGGAACAGCGCACAAACATTTTACACAAAATTTTACCTGTCATTCGAGGAGCTGTAAGTGATCAAAAAAAGATGCTGTTAAAAGTGGATACCTCTCAGCGTGTTCTGCAATTTGTTAACAGCCAACACGCTGAGAGACTTTCCCAAATAGGCGCAGCATGCCCCGATCATTTAGTGCACACTAAGAGAACACCGCTCTTTGTAGAATGGCATCCTCAAAAAGATGACGTAGAGACATTAAAATGTATGTTAAAAGAGTCTATTAACAATTATAAAGAAGATTATAAGGACTACTTTGAACGTCATAAAAATGACCATGATGTTATGTTTGAGGCTGCCCCACGTGTGATCCTCATTCCCGGTATCGGTATGATAAATAGCGGGAAAAACATGTTGATGGCAGATGTAAGTGGCCAACTATATAATCGGGCAATTGCCGTTATGAGAGGTGCTGAAGCCCTCGGTCAATTTGTATCACTAAATGAGGAAGAATCCTACCAAATTGAGTACTGGCCACTTGAATTATATAAATTATCATTAGCGCCAAAAGAAGCAGAATTTTCCCGCCAAATTGCTTTCATTACAGGTGGTGCTGGTGGTATCGGAAGCTCGACTGCCAGAAAATTCGTAGCTGAAGGAGCTCACATTGTATTGGCCGATATTAATCTTGAAGGAGCTCAAAAGGTTGCCGATGCATTAAACAAGGAATATAAAGCGCCTGTTGCTCTTGCCGTGAAAATGGATGTGACGAAAGAAGAACAAGTTATCGAAGCCATCCAACAAACTATCTTGTCCTATGGTGGCCTTGATATTATCGTCAACAATGCAGGTTTAGCAACATCCGCTCCATTTTCTGAAACGACTTTGCAAGAATGGAACTTAAATATGGATGTACTTGGCACAGGTTATTTCCTAGTAGCACGCGAAGCCTTTAAATGCATGAGACTTCAAGAACTCGGGGGTAATATGGTATTTGTGGGATCTAAAAATTCACTTTATGCAGGAAAAAATGCAGCCGCTTATAGTGCTGTGAAGGCACTTGAAATTCATCTTGCCAAATGTATTGCTACCGAGGGAGGTGAATTCGGTATCCGCGTTAACTCCGTATTGCCAGATGCTGTACTACAAGGGTCCGCTATTTGGGACTCACGCTGGCGAGAAGAACGTGCTGCCGCCTATAATATCAATCCAGAGGAATTAGAAGAACATTATCGTCAACGTACAACCTTATTGGTGAATATATTTCCTGACGATATCGCAGATGCTATTCTATTTTTTGCATCCTCTAAATCTAGCAAAACAACAGGTTGCATGCTAACGGTAGATGGAGGCGTACCAGCAGCATTTACACGCTAATGTTACTAAGCCTGTAGCTATTTATAGAATCGACCAAATAACAAATTCAAATAACGTTATTTGGTTTTCCTTAATACTGATGTACATTCTTTTCAAGGGGTGAAAAACATTGCATCATATTGCTGTTGACATCGGAGCGTCTAGTGGTCGTCTTGTACATGCCCAACTATTAGATGGACATATTCAGCTAAAAGAGCTTCATCGATTTAAAAATGAATTCCACCACGTAAATAATCACTTCTGCTGGGATGTGCATTATTTAATGGATGAAATTTTAAAAGGCTTAGCGATTGCCAAACAGCACGGTATCGTTAGCTGCACACTCGGAATCGATACATGGGCAATTGATTATGCATTGATTGCCCAAAATGGTGAGCTCCTACAACCTGTGATTGCCTATCGTGACCATCGTACTGACCATACGATGTCCTCTGTGCTTCAGCAGATGGATGGTCCGACGATTTATCAAAAAACAGGTATTCAATTTTTGCCGTTCAATACACTATTTCAGCTATATGAGGAAAATAAGGATATCCTTGCCCAAACAGCATCTATCCTACTCGTACCGGATTATATAAATTATCGGCTAACAGGACGTATAACAGCCGAAATTACTAATGCTTCAACAACACAATTACTCAATATCGCAACACGTGAGTATGATGAAGAGCTCTTACAAATACTTGGGTTATCACGCACACATTTTCCTCCATTGATTGAGCCAGGAACAGTCATTGGGCCCCTAAGTATGGATGCTTTTCCGACATATGATTTGCCTACATGTACTGTCATTGCAGTCGCATCCCACGATACCGCTTCTGCTGTATTAGGAACGCCCGCAAGTACGGACAACTGGGCCTACTTAAGCTCCGGGACATGGTCATTAATCGGTATAGAAACAAAGCAACCTATTGTGACAACACAAACTTTAGAAGAAAATTACACGAATGAGTACGGCGCGGCACACACTTATCGCTTTTTAAAAAATGTAATGGGACTTTGGATTATACAAGAAGTGCAGCGACTACTTCCGACAGCCTATACATTTGAAGAACTTGTAGAGAAAGCGAAAAAAGTCCCCCCACTTCAACAATATATTAATTTGAATGATAGTCGTTTTATCAATCCAGACAATATGATTGAGGAATTGCAAGCCTATTGTCTGGAAACAAAACAACATATCCCTAACACAGAAGGCGAGCTAGCTGCGGCAGTTTACTATAATTTAGCTATCATCATAGCGCATCATCTTGAGCAAATCGTAGAAATAGTCGGACATTCCATTGATGTGCTACATATTGTCGGCGGTGGTGCTCATAATGATTTTTTAAATCAATGCATCGCTACCTTTAGTCAAAAAACAGTGGTAACAGGTCCAACTGAAGCCACTGCTATCGGAAACTTATTAGTACAATTAATTCATGTAGGTACTGTTGAATCTATTGAAGCGGGACGCGCACTTGTGAGACGTTCTTTTCCACACAAAGTATTCACCCCTCTTCCATGTAATCAACAACAACTGTTTTCGGCATTTTTACATGCGACAACCTTTATTGAAAGTGAGGGATAATGATGTTTCGAAATGCATTCGTAATGACTGTTTACCCACAATACTATGAGGAATATGAAAAACGCCATGCTGAATTATGGCCTGCAATGGAAGAGGCAATCAAAGCTCATGGGGCACATTCTTATTCTATTTTCTTACATCCTGCAACAGGACAATTATTTGCCTATCTTGAAATTAACGATGAGCAACTATGGGATGCATTAGCAAGTACAGAAATTTGTCGTCAATGGTGGGCTTATATGGCACCTCTAATGGAAACTCATGCTAATAATCAACCTGTATCAATAGATCTTAAACAAGTATTTCATCTTTCACGATAAGGAGGATATCTATGACAATACAACAACGTTTTCAACAAGCGAAGGCATACTATGAGCATTGGAATATAGATGTAGAAGGAGCACTTCAAACTCTCAAAAGTATCCCTATTTCCATTCATTGCTGGCAAGGAGATGATGTTGGCGGCTTTGAGACCAAACGGCAAACACTTTCTGGTGGCATTGATGTAACAGGAAACTATCCTGGCAAGGCACGTAATGGGGACGAACTTCGTGCTGATCTTGAGCAAGCATTAGCACTGATTCCTGGTAAACATCGCATTAATTTGCATGCCATTTATGCAGAAACAGAAGGGCAAATAGTAGAAAGAAATGAGTTACAGCCTATTCATTTTACTAATTGGGTAGAATGGGCTAAAAAGCATCAACTTGGCTTAGATTTTAATCCAACATTATTTTCACATGAAAAAGCACAAGATGGTTTGACACTATCTCACCCCGATGAGAACATTCGTGCATTTTGGATTGAGCATTGTATCGCCTCTCGCAAAATTGGCGAATACTTTGGGAAAGCTTTAAACTCACCTTGTTTAACAAATATTTGGATTCCAGATGGCTATAAGGATACACCTAGTGATCGTCTAACACCACGTAAGCGCTTAAAAGAATCATTAGATATTATCTTTGCTGAAGATATTGATATTCGCTACAATCTTGATGCTATAGAGAGTAAATTATTCGGTATCGGTTCAGAATCCTTTGTAGTAGGGTCACATGAGTTTTATTTGAGCTATGCACAACAAAATAATAAACTATGTTTACTAGATACTGGCCATTTTCATCCAACTGAGATGGTGTCCAATAAGCTATCCACACTACTGCTCTTTCACGAAAAGGTAGCATTACATGTATCTCGTCCTGTTCGTTGGGATAGTGATCATGTCGTGACCTTTGATGATGAATTACGGGAAATTGCCATGGAAATAGTGCGTAATGATGCTATTCATCGTGTTATTATCGGTCTTGATTTCTTTGACGCTAGCATTAATCGTATAGCTGCATGGGTTATCGGCACACGTAATATGATCAAAGCATTATTATATGCACTTTTACTACCAAACGATTATTTACGCCAACTACAGGAATCAGGAAATTTCACAGAACGCCTTGCTTTAATGGAAGAATTCAAAACATATCCATTTGGAGCCATTTGGGATTATTACTGTGAAACACAACAAGTACCAGTGCGTGAAAATTGGCTAAATAATGTCAAAACGTATGAAAAAGAGCTGCGTACTCATCGCAATTAAAGCAGTATCATTATGATGTATGCTAAAATGATAAAGGTTTATCTTACTGAAAGGAGTGTTTACCATGCTTGCAGCAGAAAGACGTAAAAAAATCTTTGAATTAATTTACGAACAGAACTTCGTTAAAGTTACCGATTTAAGTGAGTTATTTTCTGTCACTGAAGAAACTATTCGAAGAGATTTAGAAAAATTAGAACGCGAACATAAAATACAACGGCAACATGGTGGCGCTATTAAAATCCCTTCCGTCGATCAAGAAATCCATTTTACAGAGCGTGAAATTTTGAATGTGCATGAAAAACGGGCGATTGCCTATGAAGCTTTAAAATTCATCCAAACAGGTGATAAAATTATTTTAGATGCCAGTACAACAGCCCGGTGTCTAGCTCGATTTTTGCCTAATATCCCCTTAACAGTCATCACGAATTCTGTCCAGGTAGTTACAGAGCTCGTTGATAAAAATCAAATTGAGATTATCTCAACCGGCGGACGCTACACTGCTAAATCTCATTCCTTTGTCGGGCCGTTAGCAGAACGTTCACTAGCCAATTATCATGTGACAAAGACATTCATTTCATGTAAAGGTGTACATCTCAAGCATGGAGTTAGTGACTCAAGTGAACTACAGGCTCTATTAAAGGCACAAATGCTTGAACATTGTGATGAAGCAATTTTACTTGTAGACTCTAGTAAAATTAATACACATTCTTTTGCTCAAATCGCTCCACTAGACAAAATTCATACAATAATTTGCGATGAGAATATGGATCAGAATTTTAAACAACAGGCTACGGATCTCGGGATTCACATCCACACTGTTACACTTCCGCATAACAATATCGGATATTATAGAAGTTAAGAAAAACCAGGCAAAAACACCTGGTTTTTCTTACTTAAAAAATGCAGTATGGGATTTTCAACAACATTGCAACCTTTTGAAACTGTTTAGCATTATGACCAATAGATAATGCACAGTGATGTGTCGGGGCTTCATCAAACCAGCGTTCCATATATAAATCAGGACGCTGAGAAAATTTCACATGTGTTTGCGTATTTCCAATTTTCATAACTGGTAAATTTAAGGACTCCCCTTCACTTATAATAAACTTTAATTTTCCTTCAAACGTTTGTGTAATACCCAATGCCGTTACAGGTCCACTTTGTACCTTTGCTTCAACCGATATGCCGCTCCCCTGTTTACCATGATATAAACCCATTCCGCGTAAAACCGGTTGCTCTTGAGCAATTTGTAGATGAAATGGCCCGTCATGTCCTAGTAAAATTGTTTCATGTACATAATCAGTTGCAATAATTTCGCTGTAACTGCCACCAACATGCAATATGTCACAAATTTTCATAGCCAATGCCGTTTTTAAATCTCCTTCTCCTGCACAAGGAATGCCATTTGCTGTTAAGAGTGAATGTCCAAGAATAAATCCACTTTGCAGTTTTTCATATTCGTTGCCAGATGATCCATGATAATAATAAGTTAATGCATCAAGATGTTTTTCTTCTACCAATCTCTGCTGAGCTGCCGCTACTCGACATGCCCAATCTAATTGCTTTTTCGTCGGCTTTTTTGCTAATGGGTCGGCTGAAGAATCTTCACTAATCTTAAAGATGTTAAGCATTTGCTCATACTTAACCTTTATGTCACAGGGCTGAACTTGTTGAAGCTGTTCATCTAGATCACACATTTCTAGTGCTTCTATATGAATGCCTGTTTGTGCTTGGACCATTGTAAAATCACTATACATATCTAGCATTCCATTATAAGTATTACCTAAAAATCCAAAATTACTATTTTGCAATGTTTGTTTAACTCCAGCAGCTCTCACCCATTCAAAGATTTCCTGCCAAGCACGCTTGGCCTCCGGTCGATCAGCTGTAATCTCCTCACTAATCACCCAATTCAACTGCTCCCTTAACCCTAACAAACCACTTATCACTGTATAAGGAATAGTTGCTCGATTTAAAGCATTTGCAAATTCCGGCACTGGACAAGCTACACATTGTGCTAACCATTCCCCTGTTGTTGTACGATCATAAGAAATCTGAGTAGTTGGTTGTAGGCTTAGAATAACAATTTTTGCTTGGCAGCGTTGATGCACAGGTAATACGATTGAACTTGTTGCGTATGTCCCTGCATGTAAAAAGATAAGATCAACTTGATGCTGATTAAAATAAGCTCCAGCTTCTCTCCCTTTATCTACAGAATCAACTAGTCCAAAATTATATACATCTACCTCCCTCTCTAATTCATCACAAATAAAATGATTGTAAACCTCTAGTCGATCTTTTAATCCTTCAAATTGTGACCAATACGCTGCAAGCCCTACCGTATATAAGCCGATTCTTGGCTTTTGCTTTACATTTCCCACCATTTCATCCCCCTACCATAAAATGTACTGCCATTATAGCAATCTCTAAATAAAAATCATGGCACTATCTTGCCATAAAGTTGCATTATTTTGCTTATTTTCTCTTATTTTAAATTCTATATTAAGCTATCCGTCGTTTCACCTTTTCTATCCGTCGGTCTGTTCGGACTATCCGTCGCTTTGCCTTTTCTTTCCGTCGTTCTATCCGGTCTTTCCGTCGCCTTCTTTTCCATCCGTCGTTCTGCTCGGGCCTTTCGTCGCTTTGCTTCTTCTTTCCGTCGTTCTACTCTTCCATTCCGTCGCTTCGCCTTTTCTTTCCGTCGTTCTGACCTGTCTTTCCGTCGCCTTCTTTCCCATCCGTCGTTCTGCCCGAGCTTTCCGTCGCTTCGCCTTTACTTTCCGTCGTTCTACCTGGACTTTCCGTCGCCTTCTTTCCCATCCGTCATTCTGCTAGGGCCTTCCGTCGTTCTGCTCGAGCTTTCCGTACCCTCCTTTCTATCCAATTAATCAAACAAAAAAAGGAATGCACGCAATTTGTGCATTCCTCCCACTATGTTAGAAAAATAAACTTAATATGAAATAAATAGCTGCCGCCATGACTGCGGAAATTGGCATGGTGATTACCCATGTTGTCACGATTTTTCGTGCCATGCCCCATTTAACACCTCTTACACGGTGTGCTGTTCCTACGCCCATGATAGATGAAGAAATAACATGTGTTGTAGATACTGGTAAATGGATTAATGTCGCACCGAAGATGATGGATGCAGAAGCAAGGTCTGCTGCTACCCCGTTTACTGGACGGATTTTCATAATCTTGCCGCCGACTGTTTTGATGATTTTATAACCACCTACAGAAGTACCAAGACCCATCGCACAGGCTGCTGCAAAACGTACCCAGAAAGGAATATCGTCTGTATGATGCAAGCCTCCTGCAATTAAAGCGAGCGTAATAATCCCCATCGCCTTTTGTGCATCGTTTGTACCGTGTGTAAATGATTGTAAAGCGGCTGTACCAATTTGCATTGTCCGGAAGCCTTTATTCGTTCGATATAAATTCATATCCTTAAATAACACTTTAAATAAAGACATCATTAAGAAACCAGCTGCAAACGCAAGTAATGGTGAGAAAATAAGCGCCTGAAGAATTTTAATAAAGCCACTATAGTTCAAAACATTAAAGCCAGCTGCCGCAATGGCAGCACCAGCCACAGAACCGATCAATGTATGCGATGAACTAGACGGAATTCCAAAGTACCACGTTACTAAATTCCATGTGATCGCTGATAATAATGCCGCTAAAATAACGACAGAACCTGTAGTATCTCCATTAAAAGCATTTAAGCTGAATGGGTCAACAATATCCTTTGTTAATGCTTTTGCTACCCCAACGAATGTAATAGCTCCAATGAAGTTCATAATTGCAGCCATATATATTGCGGTACGTGGCTTTAATGCCCTTGTTGATACCGAAGTTGCGATCGCATTGGCCGTATCATGGAAGCCGTTAATAAAATCGAAAACAAGTGCAAATAAAACGACTAATATTGTTATCAGTAATATCGTATCCATTTCTTACACTCCATCTTACGCGTTACGCATAATTATTGTTTCAATTGTATTTGCTACAGTTTGACAGTAGTCTGCAATATCTTCAAATTGTTCGTAAATACTCTTGAAGACGATGATGCGCATCGGATCTTTTTCTTGAATAAATAATTGCTTCATAGACGAGCGGAAAATTTCATCACATTCACGCTCATAGTCCTTAATTTGAATAGCATGTTTACGCATTTCAACAAGCTTTTTACTATTTAATAGCTCCATTGCTTGGACCATTTCGTCTGTACTTTTCGCAATATATGTTAAGAATTGGCGCATCGGGTCTGTAACTTCTGTTAAATTGTACATATCAAAATGAGCAATACAGCCTTCCATTCCATCAATAACATCATCTAATTTATTGGCAAGTGATAAAATATCTTCACGCTCGATAGGTGTCATAAATGATTTATTTAGCATAACGATAAGCTCGTGAATCAATTTATCTCCACTTGTTTCATATCGCTTCATTGTGTCTGCGATTTCTTTTAGTGAATCTATATTTTCAATACGTGCGTTATGAGCGTAATAAATACCTTCTTTCACGTTTTTAGAAATGTTTAACAATGCCTTAAAAAATGGATCTTGCTTGTTTGAGTTGAACATCATGTTCCTCCTGTTGAATGAATATTGACGATTTCTGCAATCATCATAACAAAACTTTCACATAGTTCTACAGATTTTTAAAGATAAAATAGTTGAATTTACAAAAATGTAATATAAAATTCGCCACAATTATTTTTAGGTACTTTTCCAAGTTGAAAACGTTGGAAACTCGATAACAAAATTTATCGATTTTTCTTTAAATATTACCGTTTTTTCTTTCATTTTTATAAAAACACTTGAAAAAACAATTTTTTCTTCAATTTTTTCATCGTTTTCAATGTTAAGGAATTGTAAACGATATTTACATTCCTCCATTGTCATTTATTACAATTCGCAGTACTGTTATAAGAAAAGTGTATCTTACAAATAAGGATGTGAGTATCATACATATGGACATCGATTTACTTTCACTTGTAATCCTTTTAGTATTTGGCTTTATCGCATCCTTTTTAAATGCGATTGTCGGTGGTGGAGGATTAATTTCGTTACCCGCGCTTATGGCTGTTGGTTTACCCCCAAGTACAGCAATTGCCACAAACAAACTCGCCAATACAATTAGCAATGGGACTAGCATGTTAACTTTTTTACGAGCTGGCAAGGTTGATGTGAAAAAGAATAAGAAAATAATGCCTTTTATTTTTATTGGTTCATTCATTGGTGCATATACTGTGCATC
>NZ_JBLLLQ010000025.1:0-81978 GCF_047737915.1 Lysinibacillus sp. NPDC056185 | reverse complement strand
ATAGAAAGGTGAACTGTGCAAATGAATTTTAACATGAATATCCCAGGATTAAAAGATGTAGAGATTACGAAAGTAGAAGAAGTAGGCGATCGAATTGCATTATATGTACAATTGCCTAAATGTACGCATCAATGTCCAGTTTGTAAAAAAGAAACATCGAAGGTTCACGATTATCGTATACAGAAGATCAATCATTTAAAATGGTTTGAACGTTTAACTATTCTTTTCTATAAGCGTCGTCGTTATGTTTGTAATTGTGGAAAGCGTTTCTCTGAAAAATCCCCCTTTGTAGATAAATATCAACGTTATTCAAAGGAATGGAATCAAGTAGTTAGCATACGTGCTATTAAAGCCAAAACATTTAAAGAAGCTGCAGAAGTACTGGGCACATCAACTACGACGGTCATTCGCCGTTTTAAAAAGGTGGCGAATAAACAATTAGTAGAGGGTGTACGTTTACCCAAAGCGATTGCGATTGATGAGTATAAAGGCGATACAGATGCAGGTACGTATCAGCTAATAATTGCGAATGCGGAGACGCGCGAACCGATTGATATTTTACCGAATCGTAAAAAAGAAACAATCAAAAATTACTTAAGTCAGTATGGAGCAGATGTAGAGATAGTGGTCATGGATATGAATCCAAGTTTTAAAGCAGCTGTTCGTCAAGCGTTAGGTCGACCTGTTATTGTGGCAGACCGCTTTCATTTTAGCCGTTATATCTATTGGGCAATGGATGAAGTGCGCCGACAAGTACAAAAAGAATGGGACAAATACAATCGCACAAAGTGTAAACGTATGCGTCATGTGTTTTATAAACGTGCATCTAAATTATCACCGAAACAACAGTGGTACTTACAGCGCTATACTGAAATGTCTGAAACATTAAAAATAGCTCATGAATTAAAGGAAGTCTATTGTGAATGGTTTGATTGGGCAAAGACAAAGAATGATGTCATAGAAGTGAAGAAGCGATTACAAGCCTTTTACCGTAAAGTAGAAGAGACAAAATTACCAGCTTTCTTAAAAGCCATTCAAACATTTAAAAACTGGCAAGTAGAAATCTTAAATAGCTTTAGTTTTGGTTATTCCAACGGCTTCTTGGAAGGCATTAATAATAAAACAAAAGTGATGAAACGGAATGCATATGGCTTTCGACGCTTCGATCACTTTCGAGCAAAAATCTTATTAAATTTAAAGTATAAAGAAATCGGGGTTCATCTGGGTTAACGTGCTGAAAGATTTGTACACCCCAACATTTGACTTAGAACCCTTTTTTTGATGCTTTCAATACTATGATAAATTCTATTATTTAGAATTTAAGTTGTAACAGTTTCATCTATATGATAGTTTTACCTGTGAAATTTTGCTAATATTAATGGTAGAACAAGAAGGGAGGAAATAAGACATTGTATTTTAAAAAAATTAGTCTTATCTTATGCGTCCTTTTCGTTTCTGCTTCAATATTTACAATACATAGTGCACAAGCAAGTGGCGGTTTTGTAGATGTTACGAACAAGGATGACGCATATGAAGAAATCAATTATTTAGTTAATTTAGGTGTTATTAAAGGGTATACAGAAAAGGGCAAAACGTATTATAAACCTAACAACACCGTAACGCGTGGACAAGTTGCCAAAATGGTTGTTGTTGCTTCCGGTAACAAGCCATTAGTTGTCAATAAATCAAACTTCTCAGATGTAGCAGTCGGCACAGAGCTTTCAGGCTATGTGGAACGCGCTGTACAGCTTGGTTTCTTTAAAACAAATATCAAGGGACAATTCTTACCAAACAAACCTTTAACTCGTGATGAAATGAGTTATGTATTAACAAAAGCGTTTAAGCTCGATACTAGCGAGTATGAAAATATCGATTCTCCTTTTGTAGACGTAGGCATAACTCATCCGTACGTTTCATATGTGAATACGATTTACTATAATGGTATTACAAAGGGAAGTAATCAAAATTATAATCCAAATGGACAAGTTACACGTAAACAGTTTGCGTTATTTGTAGCGCGTGCCAAAGAAGAAAAATATCGTTTAGATATCCCTGTTAAAGGTGTAGCTACACCTGATTCATCACAGGTCATTGGCTTAGTTTCTGCAACAACTGACGGATTAAATATTCGTAAATCAAAAGATTCTTCATCTAATGCTAATATTGTAGGAACTGTCAACAAAGGTGGAAAACTATCAGTTTATGCAGTTGAAGGAGACTGGTTAAAAGTTTCCTATAAAGATGCTTTTGCTTATATTTATAAAACGTATGCACAGTTTTTAGATGCAGATGGTAACGCATTAGGAAATATTCAAAAGCAAGTTACGACAACACAAAATATAAATCTTTACGTAAAACCAACCTCTTCTTCAAAGGTAATTTCGACTGTGAATAGTAAAGTGAAATTACCTGTTTATAAGACGGTAAGTGGTTACCATCTAACTGTAGTGAACGGTGTACCAGGATATATCGTGGCTAATAGTACAGCGGACGTTGAAGTAGAAAAACCTTCTACTCCAGATCCAACTCCGACTCCAAATCCAAAACCAGATCCAAAACCAGATCCAAAACCAGATCCAAAACCAGATCCAAAACCAGATCCAACACCACCAACAATTTCTGGTGATCTATTAGGTCGAGTAACGGTTGATAATTTAAATATCCGCAAAGAAGCTAACTCTACTTCTGCAGTAGTAAGTAAGCTAAAAAAAGGCGAATATGTTCAAGTGAACAGTATTAACGGTTATTGGGCTCTAGTTACTTATCAAGGTCAAAAAGGGTATGTCCATAAATCTTATATAAAGTTATTAAATCAAAGTGGTAATCCGTTGAAAGATCGAATTATCATTCTTGATCCAGGTCATGGTGGTAAGGACCCAGGAACCAATTTTGGTAAAACTATTTTCGAAAAAGACATTACATTAAAGGTTAGTACTATAGTCAAGAACAAACTGGAGGCTGCAGGGGCAAATGTATTGATGACACGTACGGGTGATACATTCCCTACTTTACAGGGGCGTGTAGATTTTACAAATGCTAATTACGGTGAAATCTTCGTAAGTGTCCATGTAAACTCAGCAGGAAATACTTCTGCACAAGGTACTGAGACATATTATGCAGTGACAACAGGTGATATGTTTAAGGAAGATATTGATTTAGCGACATTTGTAAACAATCAAATCGTAAATAACTTAAATATGAAAAATCGTGGTGTCAAAGAACAGCAATACTATGTAATTCGCAACATGCTTATTCCATCTATCCTAGTCGAACTGGGCTTCTTATCAAATAATGAAGACCGCGCTAAAATGACAGATGATCAATATGTTGAGTTATTTGCTGATTCTATCTACAAAGGAATTTTGGAATATTACTCAAAACAATAATAATGAAAAGCTACATCGTTCAATAGTAGACGATGTAGCTCTTTTTGTTTGATTTAGCACTTTGCGCATTATTGTGAAGTGGACTCCTATTATTTAGAATTTTAGTATAATAATAGTTTTATCTGAGAAATTTTGCTAAGATTAATGGTAGAACAAGAAGGGAGGAAATAAGACATTGTATTTTAAAAAAATTAGTCTTATCTTATGCGTCCTTTTCGTTTCTGCTTCATTGTTTACAATACATAGTGCACAAGCAAAAGGCGGCTTTGTAGATGTTACGAACAAGGATGACGCATATGAAGAAATCAATTATTTAGTTAATTTAGGTGTTATTAAAGGGTATACAGAAAAGGGGAAAACGTATTATAAACCTAACAACACCGTAACACGTGGACAAGTTGCCAAAATGGCTGTTGTTGCTTCAGGTAACAAGCCATTAGTTGCTAATAAATCAAGCTTCACGGATGTAACAGCCGGCACAGAGCTTTCAGGCTACGTGGAACGTGCTGTACAGCTTGGCTTCTTTAAAACAAATATCAAGGGACAATTCTTACCAAACAAACCTTTAACTCGAGATGAAATGAGTTATGTGTTGACAAACGCGTTTAAGCTCGATACAAGTGAGCATGAAAATATCGATTCTCCTTTTGTAGACGTAGGCATTAATAATCCGTACGTTTCATATGTGAATACGATTTACTATAATGGTATTACAAAAGGAAGTAATCAAAATTATAATCCAAATGAACAAGTGACACGTAAACAGTTTGCATTATTTGTAGCGCGTGCAAAAGAAGAGAAATACCGCTTAGATATCCCTGGTAAAGTTGTAGCTGCACCTGATTCATCACAGGTTATTGGCTTAGTTTCTGCAACAACTGACGGATTAAATATTCGTAAATCAAAAGATTCTTCATCTACTGCTAATATTGTAGGAACTATCAACAAAGGTGGAAAACTATCAGTCTATGCAGTTGAGGGAGATTGGTTAAAAGTTTCCTATAAAGATACTTTTGCTTATATTTATAAAACGTATGCGCAGTTTTTAGATGCAGATGGTAACGCATTAGGGAATGTCCAAAAGCAAGTTGCGACAACACAAAATATAAATCTTTACGTAAAACCAACCACTACATCAAAGGTAATTTCAACTGTGAATAGTAAAGTGAATTTACCTGTATATAAGACGGTAAGTGGTTACCATCTAACTGTAGTGAACGGTGTACCAGGTTATATCGTGGCTAATAGTACAGCGGACGTTGAAGTAGAAAAACCATCTACTCCAGATCCAACACCACCAACAGTTTCTGGTGATCTATTAGGTCGAGTAACGGTTGATAATTTAAATATCCGCCAAGAAGCTAACTCTACTTCTGCGGTAGTAAGTAAGCTGAAAAAGGGCGAATATGTTCAAGTGAACAGTATTAACGGTTATTGGGCACAAGTTACTTACCAAGGTCAAAAAGGGTATGTCCATAAATCTTATTTAAAGCTATTAAATCAAAGTGGTAATCCGGTAAAAGATCGAATTATCATTATTGATCCGGGTCATGGTGGTAAGGACGTAGGAACCCATTACGATAAAATTTACGAAAAAGATATAACATTAAAGGTTAGTACTCTAGTAAAGGATAAACTAGAGGCAGCAGGTGCAAAAGTATTGATGCCTCGTACTGGAGATACATTCTCCCCGCCACAAAAACATGTTGACTTTTCACATGCTAACTACGGCGAAATCTTCGTAAGTATCCATGTGAACTCAGCAGATAATACTAAAGCAAAAGGTACCGAAACGTATTACGCTAAAACACCAGGTGATATGTATGAAGAAGATATTGAGCTTGCGACATTTGTAAACAACCAAATTGTTAAAAACGTAAATATGGAAAATCGTAAGGTCAGAGAAATGAATTACATTGTAGTTGCAAATACGAATATTCCAGCCATCTTAGTCGAGCTAGGCTTCCTATCAAATAAAGAAGACCGTGCTAAGTTGACGGATGATAAATATATTGAGTTATTTGCGGAATCTATCTACAAAGGGATTTTGGAATATTACTCAAAACAATAATAATAAAGAGCTACATCGTTCAATAGTAGACGATGTAGCTCTTTTTGTTCGATTAGTAGTATTAAAAGTGATTTTTTCATCGTAAAAAAGAGAACTATCAGCGATTTGGTATTTTAGCGGCGGAAAACACGGGTTTAGCGGCGAACCGAGCACTTTTAGCGGCGCAATACACGAGTTTAGCGGCGAACCGCACTTCAACCGGCGCAATACACGGGTTTAGCGTCGAACCGCACACTTTTAGCGGCGGAAAACACAAGTTTAGCGCCGAACCGAACTCCACACAGCGCAATACACGAGTCTACCGGCGAACCGCGCTCCAACCGGCGCAATACATGGGTTTCCAACGAAAAAAAGCATCCCTAACAGCGCACTAAAATCAACTTTCACCTTAATAGCTATTTTGCATTTGCATAAAGTGTTCTATTTACGAATTGAGCAAAGTTTTGACGTGTTACTGTACCATTTGGTTTAAATGTATTATCGGCATAGCCTGTAGTGATGCCAAGTGCATATAAGGCTTGAACATCTTTATAATATGCATGAGATGTCGGCACATCAGAGAAAGTATTTTTCGTATAACCTTGTAGCTTGAAGCCGTTGACAAGTGCTCGTGCCATGGCAGCGCGGGTCATTGGCTGGTGGGCATTGATTTTGCCATTTTCTACTGCAATAATGCCGTAGCGTAGGCCTGTTGCTAAAACAGCATAGCCATAATCACCTGCTTTGATGTCACTTGCATTTAAGGTAGCTGAGCTGGATGCTGGAATCCCTAATGCTCGTAAAATCATTTCTGTTGCTTGTAGGCGAGTTAATGTACCTTGTGGATTAAATTTTCCATTCGTTCCTTTCACAATGCCTAGCGCATATAAGTTTTTAATATCATAATAGGCACCATTCGACGAAGATACATCTGAGAAGAATGGTGCGGAAGCAATTGTCGCTTTGTTGGAACCTTTTGCGCGTGTGAGCGTTTTAATTTCTGCAATCGTTGCAAATTTTTCATCAGCATTTTTGCGATCATCGCGCCCCTCTATAAAGGATGTACGTATCGTATATGTTCCGGTAGCTAAATCGCCAGGCATAGAAATCTGATATTTTTCCGCATGCGTACTAATGTCTTTTTGATCAGCATTGTTTGTTGAGGAATCCGCAGCAAGTCCTGGAATGTAACGTTCATGTCCATTACCAACAACTTTATCGTTTGCGTCTAAAATTTCTACTTTCAATGTACCGCGTGCAGGCACATTACCATTGTTTTTAACCGTTACAGTGGAGTAGAAAACGAATTTACCAGACGGTGCTACATAACTTTGCACCCCGTCAGAGTAAAGCGAAAGGTTATAACGGCGGGGCACATAGCCATTATGCTTTTCGGCTACCCAATTTAAAGCATGCTTCATAAATACTTGTGCATCTTTGTCACCATTAGTTGTTATATAAGCAGCACCATTTTCGTTATCTTGCCAATCCGCTTTATCATTAATATTTATATAATCATAGATTTTGAATCCAATTTGAACAACTCTGCCTTTGCCGTATTCGATCGCATGGGCTGCGCCAAATTCATTTTTTTTCATTGTTTTAGGTTTGTCTGTGTAATTGTAATCTGAGAAATATAAAATAGGTGTTGCAGATCCACCTTGCCAAGGCTTCATGACTTCTACCCAATCACGATCTGTTTTTGTTAGATTAAGCTTGCTTTTGCCAAGCTCTTTTGTTGTATTTTGAATAATTGGATGAACAGTATTTATATTGCTTATTGCAGAGTTTCCTATCACAATATCGTCAATAAAACGGGAATTGAAGACTTCAGTTAAATTATCCCACTCCATTACCCAAGAATCGACATCGTAGATCAATGGAGAGAGATCCATTTGACCGAGTTTAGGGAATTTTGCGGATTCATTACGGGCTGTTTGGAAGGCAAAAATTGCACCACCGCCATTTCGAACGTATATTTTGACATTTTCGCGTTGCTGATGATTCATCATGACTGTATAGGCAAAGACGATTGCATCATATTGACTTAAATTTTCTAAATTATTTAAGTCTTTCTCATAAATTTTCTCTACTTGGAAACCTTGTTGCTGATAGAGAAGAAAAGCTTTTAGTTCCTTATTATATGTGGAGCTATAGTCAACCTTTTCAGAAATAAGTTGGCCATTAAAAGTTCCACTAGGGTGTGTAGTATTGGCATATTTTTCACTACTTTCAGAGAAAACGACACCGATTTTCTGTGCAGCTTTAGCTTGTGTTGGTGCTAAAAAAACTACGAGCATAAAAGAGCATGCTACGAGTAGTGAAACGAATAATTTCTTCATTAAATCCACATCCTTATTTTTGTATTTTTCTTCAATTTCGCGATTGCGTCCTATTTTGAATTGTGCTCAAACCGTGAAATTTGCACTACTTATTTATCATACAACTAAATAATGGATAAAACATTAAAAATTGGTTGTTGTCGTATGGCGTTTTGAATTAGATTGTCGATTAATGTGAGGCTAAAATTGTGTTGTCCAGAGCGAAGAGGGACAACTGTTGGGGAAACTTACGCAGTAGATTTTGGGTATAAACTCATAATTTAGGGAAAAAAGAAAAACATTGCATAATTATATATAAAATCAATTCATTCCTTTCTATAAGTCTACCTGTATTTATGATATAATAACTCTTGTTTTGCTTAGTAAATAAAAGAATAAACAATTTTGATTCGCGATAGAGGAGGGCAATCACATCTTCTGAGATGTATGACATTTATGAATAAACTGAAACAAACTTTTGCAAAGGTCAACAAAATTGATACGTTTTCGCCGTATTTCTTTTTACCTTTTATATTAATGCTCTATTTCTTTACAAGTCTATTTGATTTCCATCGATTTGAATTATTTAATTTACGTGTATCAATTTGGCCAGCAGTAATTTTAGCAGTACTATGCTATTACATTGGTGTGTACATTATTGATAAGTTAAAATGGACAATCCCATCATTTGGTTTATCCTTCTTAGGGAAATTTGTTGTTCATTTTATCGTATTTTTAACTTTACTTGGTTTAGTTGCATATGTATTAATGATGATTAAAGGTGGTGGATTAGGGATTTCTGATGAATCTAATCGACGTAACCTTGATCCAAAATTAAACTTCTTTGCTCAATTATTATGGTATGGCGTTTTACTGTTATTATCATATAAAATGATTCTAGAAAAAAATATAACATGGAAAAAAACATTAATCTACGGCTCCATTTATGCTGCAGTAATGTTCTTATTCCTATTAATGGGTTATCGTACACCATTAATTATTATGTTATTTACTGGTATTATCATCTTCCATTACGTTGTAAAACGAGTGAAATTAACATGGTTCCTTTCAGCTCTGTTTGTTATCGGAGTAGCCTTCTCAATGTTTGGCTTCCTTCGTGTTGTATCAGAGGATACAACGAAAGAATTTAATAGCCGTGAACAACCAGATGTAGAATTGACTGAAACAGAAAAGGAAAAGCTGTTATCAGTAGAGCAGCAAGTTAACTTAACACCAAAATGGATTCGTTCAATAAATGGTGAGAGTGTAACAGGCCATATTGTTTTAAGTAAAATTATCGAATATACGCAGGAGGAAGGTTACCTAAATGGGGAAATCCATGCTGGTATCTTCAGTACAATTTTACCGGGTGAACAAGTTTCACCACGTATGAAAGTAACAAAAGTTGTAAACTCTCTAGCTGAATCTGAAGGTAAATATATTACACGTCCTAACAGAACAACAACACCAACATTTATTGGTCAATTATTCTTAGACGGGGGTTATCTGCTTGTAGCGATAGGCTTCTTCTTATATGGTGTATTAATCTCATTAATTTATAATAAAGTGAAGCAAGGCGGTATTCGTAGCTTCCATTCAGTAGCTTATGCATTTGTCATTACCTTATTTACAGTGTCTATGCATACAGGCTTACTTGATTTAATCTTTATTTTAATGCTTGGCTTTGTCATAATTGCGTCAGCGATTATGAAAACAGATAAGAAAAAGCTTTCATATTAACAATAATAGTGATGTCTCAAATATTATTTGAGGCATCTCTTTTTTATTTGGTGTTCCTATCCGTCAGTTGGCAGGTGGATGGCGATAAAACATGAAATTGTTTCGATAAAATTAAAAAGTTGGATGACATTTTGTTACCCCTTGTTTTGCAGAAGGGCAATAAACATTGCCATAATAGCCTTTTCAACAACATAAAAAGTCGCCCTACGTTATAGGACGACTTCTTTTTTTATTTTACTGTATTGATCACTTGTACATAGTCTTTGCTAACGAAAGCTTTTCCTGTATACAGTTTATCAGAAAGGACCTCATACCAGCCGTTTGTCGCAGAGCTTGTGATGATCACAGGCATGCCACTTCGTGCATATGTGAATAGTGGGCTAAAGCTAGTAGCTGCGCCTGTACGAACGTTTAAGCCGGTTGTTGTTGTTATACCGATTGTGTATGGATTTTTGGCATCCTTAAAGCCTAATGCTTTTTCAGCACGGTAATAGTGTCCTGCAATTTTTGCACCCCAGTATGGATCAGAAGCGTATTTCACGTTAAAGCCAAGAGCTTTTGAACCTACTACTGCACCGTTAGCAAAGTTTTTACCAGTTGAGCCCCCTGGAGTAATGTAGTTTGGCTGTAGGAATTTTTCAACAAGCTCATTGATATTGTCAACTACACTATCAAACTTTTTGTTTTTTGGGTTCGTATCAGTCACGTACAAACCAAATAAGTTGTTTAAGTCTTGTGCCTGATTACTCATACCATAAGCACTCTCATGCTGAGCAAGTGCCAAAACAAGCATTGCGTTAATTTGAGATTTTTCTTCCACATCTTTCAATGTTTTCCCTAAACCTATTAACTTACTTTTCTTTGTAGCATCTTTATAACTGCTAACTCCTGTACTCTCAACCTCTGCTAGCTTATTCATTATATAAGCATCTAGTTCTTGTGCCGTATATTGTGTTTGGGCACGGGCAGGTAAAAATTGATAATAGTTATAGGCCTCACCTTTAGAGGAGCCATTGCCGTTTGTGAAATAAATACCGTCCCAGCTATAGTATTTTTCGCCTTGCTTCATAAATGATGGCGCTTTTCCGAAAACATAGCTAGAAGAATACTTATTTGTGTTGTAATCGTAAAGTGTATGTTTAATTTCACCATTTACATTTTCGTAGTAAGAACGACCTTTGCTCATTGAAAATGGGATTAATGTAACATCAGCGTGTTTTAAGTAGCCGACTTGACCAGCTAATCGAACTTTTACTTGTGTTGCATCACTGCTGAGGTATTCCATTTCTGTATTTGCCGCAACACCAAGCGAGTCATTAATTGTTTCAGATTTTAGTGCTACATAATTATTTGTAACAACGTAGCCTGAAGACATTTTCACAATTTTATCACTTTGGACAATAACCTGTGTATTTTTTGTCACAGCTTTTTCAGCAGCTTCAAAGGTAGAGAATCCTTGATTACCAACTAATGTGCCGTTTGAAATTTCCTTAACAGCATATTTAGAAGATCCGGTATTTGTATCGCCACCGTTAGTATTACCACCGTTAGTATCGCCACCGTTAGTATTGCCGCCGTTAGTATTACCACCGTTAGTATCGCCACCGTTAGTATTACCACCGTTAGTATTGCCGCCGTTAGTATTACCACCGTTAGTATCGCCACCGTTTGAATTACCGCCGTTAGAATTACCACCGTTTGGTTCAGCAGCGTCTGGATCACCAGCAAGTTGCATTAGACGTACAATAAACGAAGATGCTTGTCCAATAGTTGCATTTTTTTCTGGCATAAAGTAACCATTTGCGCCTTTAATAATTTCTAGTTGTGCACCTATAGCTACTGCTTGACGGTAGTCTTTTAATATAGCTGCATTATCCTTAAAGGTAATAGAAGAAGTACCTTTAGGAATGTTTAAATAATTGATAGCTCTCTCAATCATAACCGCCATATGCTGTCTTGAAATAGCGGCATTAGGCTTAAATGAACCATCTCCGTAACCTGTAATAATACCAGCTGAAGCAGCAAGCTTAATATCCTTTGCATGTACATATGTATCTGGGACATCTTTAAAGACTATGTCGCTTGCCGCTTCAAGATTCATGGCTTTAGTTAAATAAGAAGCAAACTCTCCGCGTGTCACATTGGCATCTGGACGATAACTTCCTTTTGCATCTTTTACTAATGCATTTTTGGAAATTAAATAACGAAGACCTTTTTCATGTGAATGCCCTGTTAGTTCGTCAGCAGATGCCAGTTGGGGTTGCCAAAGAAGCATGCCGATTACTGTCATAAGCAAAGCAATTATTGATAGTTTTTTCATATTTTACCCTCCTAGATTTCTACACCATTTTACCAAAGTTATAGAGTAACGATAAGGGTCAAATGTTAGAAAAATCATAAAATGAGACTATATAAATAGTTTTCATGACAATTCATATAAAACTGGAAAATAGCTTAAATGTTCCATGGATATATTGGCATATTTTTGATAATGTTATAGAAGTAAAACATACGAAGGGAGAGTTGAAGGCTCCATTTTACACAGGAGCGCAAAAAAATGAAAAAAATAGCGAAAAATTTACTAGTTTTAGTTGTATTATTGTCAATGGTTGTTAGTCCGTTAAATGCCTATGCTGCCCAAACGGTCAAAAAGGAATATAATTTATCACATGGTGTGCAGTATAAACAATATACATACAGCAGTACCAAAACAAATTCTATTAATCATCTTGCTATTAATGTAGACGAAACGACGGAAGTACAATTAGGTATGCCCGCAAATGTCAATGGCAGAGAATCGACAGTAGCAAATGCTAATCGTAATTCACGCGAGGGGAATCGTGTAGTTGGTGCTATTAATGCAAGTTTCTTTGATATGTCTGCAGGTTTCCCATTATTTTTACTAAGTAAAGATAATGTTATTTTAAACGGTGGTGCTGTTTCAAACGGCTCCGATGAATATATGAATGTCCCTACAGCTTTTGGTGTTTCTCCAGATGGCAGTGGTGTCATTGACTATTTTGATTTTAATGTAACCCTTTCTCACAAAGGTAAAGACTATGAAATGACAGGTATGAATCGTGCACGTAATATATATGAAGGGATTGTTTACACACCACAATTTTATAGTAAAACAACAAATACAAATGAATATGGTTTTGAAATCGTAGTAGATACAGGAGCTCCGATTACTGAAAATAAATTTGGTCAAACATTGACAGGGAAAGTTACACAAATTACACCTTATGGATCAAAAGAAAAAATATCCATCCCTTCAACTGGCTTTGTCGTATCATTACAAGGTGGGGATTGGCACAGTAAGCTAAACCAAATTGCAGTTGGAGATGAGTTGAGTGTTAACTTCGCTATTGATAAGCAATGGCAGGATGCAAAATTTATCATGGCAAGTGGTCCGTATTTAGTAAAAGATAATAAACCTTACATTATGATGAGCACATCTAGTAAGCGTGCAACAGAGGTTACAGCACGTACAATTGTGGCGACAAGTAATAATGGAAAAACAGTACACTTTATTACAGTTGATGGAAAACAGAAACATAGCGCAGGGATGAATATGGTTCAACTTGCGAACTATTTAGTGTCGCTTGGTGTAGATCGAGCAATTAACTTAGATGGTGGCGGCTCAACAACTATGGGTATTCGAAATCACGGTAGTAATAATGTCGTATTAGCGAACCTACCATTAAATGCAGGCAATGCGCAACGTCTTGTGTCCGCAACATTACAAGCTGTAAGTACGGCACCAACTGGCAAAGGCACACAAATTAAATATACGAATAGTACAAGCAATGCAACTCTTTTAGCGGGTGCTTCGTCTAGTATAGCAGTACAATATATTTTAGATGCAAACTATAATGCGCTACCATTAGACGGTCATGTATCGCTAACATCTGAGAATAATACTTTAAAAGTTAACGGCTTGACCTATACTTCAACGACAGCTGGCGATGATCGCATTTTCATCAACCACGATGGCTCACCTGTGCAATCATTCCCAGTGAAAGTAGTAGATGCTCCAGCAGTAATGAACATTGCACCAAAGTCAAAAACAGTAGGAGCAGGCGAAACTGTTAAATTTACTGTGGATGCAAAGGATGACGGTGGCAAACCTCTAGTTTACAATGCATCACAGGTGGAATGGTCTGTAGATGGTAATATCGGTACGATTACTAGTGATGGTAAGTTTACAGCTAAAAATCCGGGTGCTACTGGTAAAGTAGTAGCGACTTTAGGAACAAAGCATGTAGAGGCTACTGTAACTGTAGCAAAAGCTGCGTTGTTTAAAGATATTCCAAGTAATTATGTGTACTATAAAGAAATTGAGTATTTAACAAAAAATAATATTATTACAGGCCATCCAGATGGCACATTTAGACCAAATGACAAACTTACACGTGCACATGTAGCAGTTATTATTAGCCGTGCACTTGATTTAAAAACATCAAACGTCAAAAATCCAGGCTTTAAGGATGTTCCAGCGAATCACGATTATTATAAACAAATCGCAGCTGTAGTTGAGTCTGGTATTATGAGTGGTAAAGGCAATAATGTCTTTGATCCAAATGGTACTTTAACTCGTGCACAAATGGCGAAGGTTGTAGCATTAGCTTATAATCTAAAAGGAACAAGCAGCACAAACTTTAAAGATGTATCGAAGAATCATTGGGCATACACATATGTTCAACAGTTAGCTGCAAACAAAATTACAACTGGTTATGGTGATAACACCTTTAAGCCAGATGAAGCGATTAGTCGCGCTCATTTCGGATTATTCCTTTATAGAGCAATTAATCAATAATAGTCGTCCTTAAAGAATGGCTTAGCATTTAAAAAATAGCAAACTAGTAATGTTACCTAGTTTGCTATTTTTCTCTTTAAATAAAAAGGTTATAGATTGGGCAGTTAGGCTTGTATACCTTGCAAATCGATAGTTAATTGATATTTATTTATAACCATATAAGTTGATTAGCGTCCCCAGGAAAGCGCCAAGCCGCAACGGAAATCAACCTTACGTTACGTTGATGAGCAAACATATCACAAAATTAGTAGTGACTTTTGAAGCTCATCTTATTTTTACTAGTTTTAAAAGAACGGAAATGTGCAATTGTGGTATAATCTCAGTATTAAAAAGTAAAAGGATGTTTTTTAATGAAAATAGGCATTGTGGGGAATTACGGCAATGATAATAATGGTGATGAATCAATATTATACGGCATTCTTCAACAAGTAAAACAAACATTTTCGGTAACTAGTGATGACATTACCGTTTTTAGTAATAACACACAACAAACATCCGAACGTTATGGGGTACATAGCTATCCATTGTATTACAGGAAGAGTAATTTATTTAAAACGTTTATCCATACTTATAAAAACAATAAACAATATGTATCAACATTTGACCTCCTCATCATTGGTGGTGGTGGTATTCTTATGGATTTTTATAAACGTGAGGCTCACCTGTATGGAGCGTATGCAATGATGGCAAAACAAAGTAATGTTCCCTACATTATTTACGGATGTGGCGCCGGACCACTTGATACGATTTCCGGGAAAATTAGTATTCGCGCAATGTGTCGTTATGCAGCAAATATCTCTGTACGTGATCCTCAGTCTAAAAAGCTTTTGCAAAGTATTGGGGTGAAAAAGCCAATAGATATTATTGGTGATCCAGCATTTACATTAAAAGGTGATCGTCAACATTACGCCGAAAAACCAATTAAAATAGGTGTATCAGCGGTTCCGTACTATAATGCAAACTATTGGCCAGAGGGCAATGTTGAAAAATATGATGCGTACATTACAGGCATGGCGAAAAATTTAGATCATGTAATTTCTGAACATAATGTCGAAATTACATTCTTTGCCACAAAATTCCCGCAGGACGTCACTGTGACGAAGGATATTCAGAAAAAAATGCAACAACGTGCACATACAAAAATAATTGATGAAAATTTGGTGCCGGAGCGATTACTTGATGTAACTGAAGAACAGGATATTATTATCGGTACACGTCTGCACTCGCTTATTTTGGCAACAAATTCAGAAACTCCGATTATTGCGATATCCTATCATACAAAAGTACAGGATTTTATGTCCTTTGTGGGCGCATCAGATCGTTGCTTACAAATGCAGGATGTAGAGGATGATGTGAAGGCTCTATCCACATTAGTTGGCAAACTAAGTAGCAATTGGGAACAGTCGATTGCGGAGACGAAACAAATTGCTACCCATATTCATAAAGAGGCCATGCGTGGTCAGGAATTAATGAAAAAGGCAGTGACACGTCTATGAAAAAAATACTCGTCATTAGTAATATGTATCCAACATCTGATCATTTATCATTCGGTATTTTTGTGAAAAACCAAGTCACTGCACTTGAAAAAGCAGGACTAGACGTAGATATATCTGTTAATACTAATCCGTCAACAGGTAAGAAAAACACCATTATGAAATATACAAAATGGGGTTTATCGACATTGATGAAAGGCTTAAAAAACAGAAAGTCTATTGATGTCACACATGCACATTATGTGTTTCCATCTGGTATGCTGTCGCTCCTATTAAAGAAAATGTATGGTATACCATTTATCGTTACAGCTCATGGTGGCGATATTGAGCGCATGGCGAAGAAGAACACAAGAATTCGCAATTGGACAGCGAGTATTTTACGTGAAAGTGAATATGTTATCGCAGTAGGTCCTGTCTTAGCTCAACAAATTGAACAAGATTTTGGGATTGAAAAAGGTAAAATCTCTGTTGTTAGTATGGGTGTGAATCGTGAGGTTTTTACAAAAGGAAATCAAGTAGCAGTGTGCAATGAACTACAATTAGCTACTGAGCCATTCAAATTTTTATTTGTAGGAAATGTTATAAAACAAAAAGGCGTTGAAGAGCTGTTACAGGCTTTCCAAATGCTAAAAACAAAAGTATCTCGGCCTTTAGAGTTAAATATTGTAGGTTCTAGAAGAGACCAGGCATTTTTCCAATCTTTGCAACCATTAATCAGTGAAGACGTCAAATTTATAGATCCACTAAAACAACAAGAACTAGTAAAGTGGTTCCAAGCAAGTGATGTCTTTGTATTACCATCCCATTTAGAAGGTTTTGGATTAGTGGCATTAGAGGCATTAGCGACAGATACACCTGTTATTGCTTCAAATGTAGGCGGACTTGTATCTTTGCTTGGAGAGGGCGCAGGGCATTTAGTGGAGCCCGAAAATGCGATGGTTTTATCTGAGGAGATGCTGCGTGCCGTGAACACGCCAAAAGAACAATATATGAATCGTGAAGCGGTCGATGAAGTATTAGCCATTCACGATGAAAAAAATATAACAGCTCGCTGTATAGAGATTTATAAGTCGGCCATTGAAAGTGGGGATGGCCTATGAATAAGTTTATAAAAATAGTTGGGGCAGTTGCGATTATTAATGTCGTGGCCCGTGTATTCGGATTTTTACGTGAAATGATTATCGGATACCAATATGGTAGTAGCCATATTGCTGATAGTATTTTCACAGCTTACACAATTCCAAATTTTTTATATCTAGTCGTAGGTGGTGCATTTACTACTGCTGTTATCTCAATTTATAATCGGGAAACAACGGATCGTGCGCTATTTGTTAAACAGTCCTTCACAATTGTCTTGTTAACGGTTTCAATAATGACAATTCTAATGTTAGCGTTCACTAACCCGATTATGGAGATGTTTAACCAAAGTAAAGATAAAAAAACATTTAGTCAAAGTGAGCTAGATTTAGCTAAAAATCTATATTATTGGATGATGCCTTCGTCAATTTTACTTGTATTGTCCTCATGGTATAGTGGATTGCTAAACGCAAATCAAAAATTCCATTTGTCTAGCTTTGCCATTTTAATTTATAATGCAATCTTTTTAGTGATTGCTGTAGGTTTATCTAAAATTCCAAGCATCGACGCAATGGGATATGGTATTAGTGCATTAGTCAGTGCAGTAATAATGGTATATTTCCTAATTGTTGGATATCGTAAGTTGGATTCACATAAGGTTGGTTTTTCATTTGAACGAAATATTGCATCAAAGCAATTATGGATAATGACTTTACCGATTATGCTCGGTGGCGCTACCATTCAAATTTATGCATTATTACAGCGTGTTTTTGCAGGAATGTTATCTGAAGGGGCAGTAGCTGCTGTAAACTATGCATCAAGGCTTATGCAATTCCCGCAAGCAATTTTAATTACAGCAGTAACGACAGTTATCTTTCCAATTTTGAGTCAAAAAGAAGCAGAGAATGACCTTACTTCCATTAAAAGCCTATACACAAAAGGGTTACATTATCTATTGTTGTTACTTTATCCTGTAACAGTCTACTCATATTTTTACGCAGAGAATCTTGTGCAGGTTGTTTATCAACGTGGTAATTTTGATGCAGCTTCAACTGCAATTACTACACCAGTACTGGCAATCTTCTGTTTATCGATGTATTTTTTAGCTGCAAACGGGTATATAACGCGCTTTTACTATGCAAAGGGTGACTCAATGGCACCTGTTATCTTCAGCTTAATAAATGTATTTGTTATTAACATTGCCGTTATTATGTTACTTGTCGATAAGTGTGGAGCAGAAGCAATTGCATGGGGTACATTAGTGAGTTCAGTAACAAACTTTATTATGCTGATTATTTATGCAGCCTATAAATATGACTTGAAAATGGGGATCTTTAGCAAAGAACTTCAATTTTTCAGATCAGTTCCACCAATGATTATTATCACGATTGTTTTGTATTTTTCAAGCAAGTTTTTAGTATTTGACAACATATGGATAACTTTCATTGTAGGCATTGTTATTTTTAGTGCAGTGGTTGTTGGCTCATACTTATTATTTGGCGTGAAGGAAGTAAAAGAATTTAGTGATAAATTAAAACGGAAATATTTAAAACAATAAGGAAAAGTGGGTATCTTATAAACTGGATACCCACTTTTTTATTTTTCAGGCATGTTGATTAGGAAATATGTGCTTATTGTTGTTTGATAAAGGGATTTTTCGTTTTTACTAAGGTGCACCCATTTGATTCCACTACGACTATGGAAATAAAACTTCATTGGACACTATAAGATCTATCTGCAAAAAAGTTGTTATATTTATAATATTTTATAGTGAAAAAATAGGAGCTGTATTATAATTAGTTTTATTAAAAGCGGAATTTTTTATGAAGATATGGATAAATTGGCATTATTCAGTGATGCCTAAAGGACTATGTCTACTGCAAATTAGATAAGGGGGAAGTATGGCGAGAGGTAGGAAGGTTAATTCAAATGGTGAACGAAGTAAACAATTATTGCTTGAAAAGGCTTTAGAGATATTTTCTGAAAAAGGTTATCATGGTACAAAGGTTAGTGACATTGTAAAAGCCGCTAATGTAACACAGCCAACTTTTTATTTATATTTTGAAAGTAAGGATTCTCTCTACACCGATCTGAATAAACGATTTCAGCATGGGTTTGATGAAATTATGAGTAAACAATCAGAAGAAGTTGAAGAGGGATTAGAAGGCTTTGTTAGAGAGCTAAAGCAAAAAGTACATATGTTATTCGTTTATATAACTGATAATCCTAAATTAACAAAAATCGGATTATTCGAATCTGAGCAGTCACTTGTAATTAAATCTCGACTTACACAGCAATTTACTCACCTTATACATCGTTATGATTGTACCCATATATTACAATCATATTGTGCAGACATAAACATAGTTGTAGATAGTTTTGTAGGGTCCTTTGAGCGTTTAATATTAACTAATTTACTTGAACAAAAAAAACAGCCATGCGAGTTGGCGAGCGACTTGGTTCATTTATACTTTGTAAGAGAAGCAAATTATAAATAGCTCATAACCAAAACGTGTGGTTGATTTCCGTTCCGACTGGGCGCTTTGTTGCTGACGCTTCGCTTTCGCGCAGGGTCTCATATGTGACACTAATCCCCAAGGGGTCGCCCAGTCTCCACTCCAATCAACTTATATAAATGGCATACGTTAAAAAAATGTCATCCACAATTTTTGGTAATGAGCCTTATAAATTTAAAAAAAGATGCTGGGGAAAACTGGTCAAAATCTAAAAAAGCGCGAGAAATCAATTTAAAAACGTTGATTTCTTGCGCTTTTCTCATGTGAAATTTTAAAATTATGCTTCAAAAACTTACTAATGTCCCGTCCTCTTTGTTATTTCTTAACTGTAATATGAAGATAAACGCCTTTTTGAAGCTTATTGCCTGTTTCTTTTTGAAAAGATGGATGAACGAGTAGCATATACTCTTGCCCGCTGTTTAACGGTTTTGATGGGGTAACAAGTAATGAACTACCATCAACTTTTGTAGTAATCGGTACTTCGTTACCGCCTAAAGCGACAAGTTGTACACTACCTTCAGCAATTTGCGAAGAGAGAGCTTGTGAGAATTTCACAGTAAATGTTTTAGAAGTTGGTACATTTTTTAAACTTGCAAGCTCTTTATAATTTGTATATTGTGCTTTAATTGCATCATAATGTGCCTGGAAAATAGGAGCAGTCTTTGTTTGGACGTTCGGTTTTACCCCAACCTCATTAATCGTTTTCCCTAATGGACCTGTAAAATTACCAATCGTAAGCTTTAAATAGCTACCATCCTGCAGTTCAAAAAAGCCTTGCATACAGCCTTTTCCATACGTAGTTTCTCCGTATAAAATAGCAGATTGCTGATCTTGTAATGTTGCTGATAACATTTCAGAGGCGCTAGCACTATAACGGTTTACTAGAATACGTGTATCAGCTGGGAATTTTTCGTTTTGTTTGACTGCACGTATTTTATAAGAGGCATGTGCTTCTTCCAGTAAGTAGGCAATTTTTGCATTCGGGAAAAGCCCTGCAATCTCCTCAGCTGTTGATACATAGCCGCCACCATTGTTTTGTAAATCAAGTATAAAAGAGGTTGCACCACGCTGTTTTAATTGAATAAGCGCATCCTTGACAAGCTTTGCACCATCTTCTGAGAAGGATGACATAGCAATATAGCCAACATCCCCAAATAGTAACGCAGATTCCACATTCGGTAATGTGAATTTTTTTCGTGTAATGGTTGTAGTTGAAGTTTTACCATCTGCATGCTGGAGTTTCACTTCAATTTTAGTATTTTCATCACCAGTTAATAAGGACGAGACTTCTTGGGTAGAGCTTCCTACTACGGATTGTCCGTTAATGGCGATAATAATGTCTCCAGCAACTACACCGGCATTAGATGCACCGCTATCCTCAAATACTTGTAAAATATGAATACCATCTTCATGTTCTTCGATGATTACACCAATCCCAATAGTTGATAGATCGATGCTATTGATAAATTCTTCAAATTCCTTCTTCGTAAAATATGTAGAATAAGGGTCTAGCATATCAATGATTTCAGGAACTGTTTTAGCTTTTTGCAAATTTCCATGGATGGTTCCAACATAGTTTTCCTCAATAATTGCCTTGATTTCCTTTACAAGCTGTTGTTCATCGCTTACAGCAGAAGCGTTTGTAAATGGAATGATGAAAAAGCATAGAACGAATACAAAAGACCAAAATACTTTTTTCATAGGACACCTCTTTTCTAATTATCTTCATTATACATGAATTTCCATATAACCGTGAATAGGAAAAGGAGGGGATTACCTACAAAAAAAAAAGAATCTACTAGCCATTTGCGAAAAAGTAAGTTTATCAAGATTCCTAGACAGTCGTTGTCTAAAAGAAGCTTGAGGCTTATTCGCAAAAAGCAAGCAGATTCTAGTTAGATGAAGAGCTTTATTTTTTTATTAGCTTATGAATGATGAAGCCGACAAGCGCACCGATTATTGCAGGTACAAGCCATGCCAGACTTTGCTCGTATAATGGTAAAGCTTTTAAAATGTTCACATATGGTGTAATAGTAATCTCCATTTCCTTTAAACCATCATTCAAACTAACAAAGAATGTAGGAATTAATGCTAAAATGTAAACAATTTTTCCACCTTTAAAGAAGTTATCGAAAAGCGACAGCACCATTAACACTATTGCTAGCGGATAGATGATTAATAATACAGGTAGTGATGCACTAATAATTGTTTCAAGACCTACGTTTGTAATAGCCGCACTGAATATTGTGAAAATTATCAAAAACGTTTTATACGAAACACTAGGAAATAGTTTATTGAAAAATTGAGCATTGGCAGTCAGTAAACCTACAGCAGTAGATATACATGCTAGTAAAATTGTGGCAGATAATATAATAGT
This sequence comes from Lysinibacillus sp. NPDC056185, assembly GCF_047737915.1. NCBI lineage: Bacteria > Bacillati > Bacillota > Bacilli > Caryophanales > Bacillaceae > Lysinibacillus > Lysinibacillus sp. NPDC056185. The sequence goes on along the minus strand of NZ_JBLLLQ010000025.1, from coordinate 60,199 downwards.
CCCGAGTGTACCAAAAAGAGCTTCAGCTGACTTCGCAATTATAGTACCACCATTATCAAAAGCACCAATTGCACTAACACTAGTGTTACCAATTTGTCCAAGTGCTATATAGACAAATGATAAGCCAATAGCCGCAATAATTCCTGCGAAAATTGTCGTTTTGACTTGCTTTTTAGTATCTGACATACCCATGTCGCGCAATGCTTGCAAAATAACGATTCCGAATACGAGTGCGCTTAGTACATCCATTGTTAAATAGCCTTTAACAAAGCCTTCAGTCAATGGTGACGTAGTGTATTTTCCTATAGCTGCCCCTGGTTCACCCATTGGGGAAATAAAGCTTTTAATAGCTAGTAATAGAATAACACCTAATAGAACAGGCGTTAAAATTTTCCCAACACGATCGACAAGCTTTGAAGGGTTAATAGCTAATAATAGTATTAAGGCAAAAAATATGACAGAAGTAATGAAAAGTGGTGCCCAATGATCTGCTACTCCCTCTGGAAGAAATGGGACGATCCCGATTTCATAGGATACAGAACCCGTACGCGGCACTGCAAAAAATGGTCCAATCGCTAAATAAACGATTGATGTAAAAATAATACCAAAGGTAGGGCCGACACGATTTGCTAGTATTTGTAGATCGCCACCCGCCTTCGCAATTGCAACGATTGCTAATAGCGGTAATCCGACACCAGTTATTAAGAAACCAATCATTGCTGTCGTTATATGTTCACCAGCTTGTTGGCCTAATAATGGGGGGAAGATAATATTTCCGGCACCTAAAAATAAGGCAAATAATAGTAAACCTACTGCCAAATTTTCTTTGATGAAAAGCAAGATGTTCTTCATAAAAATTAAAACTCCTTTAGATTGAAAAGATGAAACTTTCTAAAAATTTTAAATACAGAAGTGTATGTTATCACATGAATACTAATCTTGCAATTAATATTCTATTACAATTTGTAAGAATCTGTCGGAATCAGTAATTTTCATAAATTGTTTGAAAAATAGTCAATTTATCTGATATCTGATTTCTAAAATATCTAGTATGATAGACACACAAGGAAATATTTTAGCACGAACGGAGGCAAATTGATATGAAAAAGACAAAAAAATTAAGAATCCTTGCTTTAAGTACTATTGCTACTTCTTTTTTAGCATTTCAGACCGCAGAGGCAGCTACATATACCGTGCAAAAAGGAGATACTTTAACTAAAATCGCTCAAAACAATAAAGTAACAGTACAAGACATAAAAAGCTGGAACAATTTAAAGAATGATCTGATTTATGTCGCGCAAAAGCTTGAAGTTTCAAAACAAGCTACTAATGATGCGGTAAAACCTTCAAATCCATCAACAACAAATCCATCAACACAAAAGCCGACAACACCATCAAAGCCCACAGCTGTTTCACATACAGTCGTTAAAGGCGATTCATTATCCAAAATCGCTAAGCAATATAATGTGACAGTAAAGGACATTAAAGACTGGAATGGACTTACGACAGACACAATTTACGTTGGACAGGTGTTAAAATTATCTCCAGTAGCTTCAATACCCGAGAGTGATACAGTACATAATAACGGATCTTCAGGTGTGGGAACATCAACAGAAACAACTAAAGATCCTACAGCTAATGGACAAGCTATTTATAAGAAAACAGTAGACGTAGCTAATTCATTAGTAGGAACACCATATCTCTATGGTGGCAACACATCTGAAGGCCTAGATTGCAGTGGCTTTATTTACTACGCCTTTAATCAAGGTGGTTTAAAAATTGGAAGAGACAGTAGCGAAGGATATTTCTACGGTAACACAACACAAGTTAAAAATCCGACAGCGGGAGATTTAGTATTTTTCCAAAATACGTATAAAGATGGAATATCTCATATGGGTATTTATATAGGTAACAATAAATTTATCCATGCAGGATCAGACGGTGTTGAAATTTCGGACGTTACATACTCTTACTGGTCTACAAGATTAGTAGCTTATAAACGATTCGACGCTATTAAATAAAGTAAAAGTGATATTTGCAAATATGCAAATATCGCTTTTTTTATGTTAGGTAAATGCAGGTATGAAGTCGAACAATCGCTGATAAAAGGTTGCGCATCGCTGATAAAAAAGACAGAATCGCTGATAGAACAAGGTACATCGCTGATAAAAGAGGTAGAATCGCTGATAGAACAAGGAACATCGCTGATAAAAGTACCATAATCGCTGATATAACACAGAAACATCGCTGATAAGAGTGCCAGTCATAATCGCTGATAGAACAAGGAACATCGCTGATAAAAGTGCCAGAATCGCTGATAAACCCCGGAACATCGCTGATAAAAGTGCCAGAATCGCTGATAAACCCCGGAACATCGCTGATAAAAGAGCTAGAATCGCTGATAAACCCCGGAACATCGCTGATAAGAGTGCTAGAATCGCTGATAGAACCCAGAACATCGCTGATAAAAGTGTCATATTCGCTGATAAGCATCAAACAACGCCGTTACACCGAGAAGAAAATAAACAAAAAAACCCTTCTTTCTATAAAAAGAAGGGTTTTCAACACTTTATTGCGTTACGCGTGCTGTCCAACGAGAAAGGTCGGCATCTTTCGCGTCAACAAGCTCTGCAGGGAAGATAAATGTCCATGGCTTTGTTGAGTTTGGTTGCACAGTTAATATTGGATCCATTTTAAATGAACCTTTTGCAATTTGTTTGCCTGTTGCGTCAATAATTTCTAGTGGTAATTGTTCTAGGTTAATAGCTTTATTATGTCCGTTACGAATGAAGATAGACACATTAAAATTACCATTATCAGCAAGTTTCGCTTGTAGGCCGGTGAAGTTTACTTCTGTTTCACCTAACTTAGGTAAAGTTTTTACGATTTTCGCAAGTTCCTCTTTTTGTGCTTCAGGTAGTTGTTTTTCCCATGATGGGTCTAATTCTAATTGGTGACCGCGAAGGGAAACAAGGTTGAACGCGATTTTCCAGCCATCTTCTGGTATTTCATCGACTTTTATCGTTGATTTTTCAAATTCAAATACCCATGGACGAGCACTTTCTGCTGGAATTGTGCCAAGTGCTGCAAAGTCGAACTTTTTAGATGCTACAAGCTCGTCATTTTTATCCATAATAAACAGCTCAATTTCACCAAGCTCAATTGCTTGAGGTAATGATGAGCGGAAAAATGCACGCACTTGCCATTTTTTAGAGCGCATATCTTCTTCTATACTAATAGAAGAAAGTGATAATTGATTTGGCTTTAATGGTTCTAGCTCATTAGCAAGGAAATTAAATATATATTTTTGCTCTTGAGGCACTTCCCAATCTGGATGATAAGATAATTTCGTCACAACATCCTGATTATTGTCTGTATTTTCTACTTCGATGTTTTGAAGTAGATCCTTAGAATCGATTGTATTTTCTTGCCCTAGTTTGTCTGATTTTTTAAAGAATGAGAATAAGCCCATTATTGTACCTCCATTTGTGCTTCAATCATTTTCATGAAGCCTGTAATTTCAATAATTATAGAACGACGTAATTCTTGGAAATTCATTCCAAATAGCTCGAGGCCTTCACGTTGGTAAATTCGCATCGGGTCTTCTTGTTGGTAATGGCGTAAGCCGATTCCTTCTTTTAAGTGTGCCATGTTTTCTAAATGCTTTACCCAGCCACTGTCTATGTAGCTTAGCATCACATTCGGAATAATAGTCATTACTTCTGCGTTATCAGCGAATTTTTCCATGCGATCAAGCAACTCTTGTTCAGAAGGTTGAATATCAGCTAAAATTTGTTTTACTTTACCCACTTCACGATCTATTGTGACAGGAGTAATAAATAGTGAATTGAGAGAGCTTTCCATTTGATCGTAATCCCATTCAACTGAAGGGAGTTCATCTGAAGCAGCTTCGCGAACAGCAAAATCAACCGTTTCACTTAGCATTTTTTTCAGCTCACCCATTAAATCTTCACCAGCTAAAATTTTATCACGTAGACCGTAAATAACTGTACGCTGGTCATTGATCACATCATCTAATTTTAGGTTGTAATCACGCATACCGTATTGAGAGCCTTCAACAATACGTTGTGTACGGTTAATAAGTTCTTGAACCTCTTTATTTTGGATAATGCCTTTTTCATCAACAATCATTTTTTCTGAGAATTTTTCAACCTCTTCTTTTGCATAACGGCGGAACATATCATCTTCAATAGAGAGAATGAAGCGGCTTTCACCTATGTCACCTTGGCGACCTGAACGACCGCGTAGCTGATTATCTACACGGCGGCTTTCATGCTTTTCGGTACCGATGACATATAAGCCTCCAAGCTCGTGAACTGCTTCATCTAGCACAATATCTGTACCGCGGCCGGCCATATTTGTTGCTACAGTAACACGACCTTTCTGACCAGCCTGTGAAATCAGCTCAACCTCTTGCTCAACTGTTTTAGCGTTCAGTAATTGGAATTTTAATCCTGCTTTCTTTAAGTAATCGGCTACTGTTTCAGATTGCAGTATTGACGTTGTCCCAATTAAAACAGGTTGTCCCTTGTCGTGACGACGTTTAGCTTCAGCTGCTACGAACTTATATTTATCTTCTTGTTTGTTGAAAATAATATCAGGCTGATCGACACGTTGACGTGGACGGTTTGTTGGAATTTGAATAACTTCCATGCCGTATACTTCACGGATTTCTTTTTCCTGAGTTTTCGCCGTACCCGTCATCCCAGAAAGCTTCGGATACATACGGAAATAGTTCTGAATTGTAATCTGTGCCTGTGCTTTATTTTCTTCAGTAATCGTTACGCCTTCTTTTGCTTCAATTGCTTGATGTAAGCCATCAGATAGCGAGCGACCTTCTAAAATGCGACCTGTGAACATATCAACAAGCTCGATTTTGTCATCTTTTACGATGTAATCAACATCACGCTTGAACATTACGTGTGCACGAACTGCTTGGATCACATAATGGTAAAGTGTTTGGTGTTCAAGATCATAAAGATTATCAACATTGAAGGCAGCCTCAACCTTTTCAATGCCTTTATCTGTTAAAGAAGTAGCTTTTGTTTCTTCATCAAAATCGTAATCTTCTTCTTCTTTAAAACGTTTAGCTAGCATAGAAGCAATGCGATGTAACTCATCATTCGCAGGCATTTTCCCAGCGATAATAAGCGGTGTTTTTGCCTCATCAATAAGTACACTATCGACTTCATCGATAATGGCGAAGTGATAAGGACGCTGTACTTTATCTGCTAAGCTATGAGCCATGTTGTCGCGTAAGTAGTCAAATCCGAACTCAGTACCTACACCATATGTAATATCGGCGTTATAGGCTTCTTTTTTGGCATCTGGCTCCATCATTGGTATATTTAAACCAACTGTTAAACCAAGGAAACGATGGATTTGACCGACAAGCTCGTAGTCACGCTTAGCTAGATAGTCATTAACGGTAATAACGTGAACACCTTTACCTTCTAATGCGCGTACATATGAAGGAAGAGAAGCGACAAGCGTTTTACCTTCACCTGTAGGCATTTCTGCAATATTGCCTTCAGTTAAAACAAGACCACCGATAAGCTGTACATCAAAATGACGCATACCTAATACACGTTTTGAGGCTTCGCGTACAACAGCAAATGCGTCTGGGATGATAGATGTAATTGGTTCGCCTTGTTCTAAACGATCCTTGAAAATAAAAGTCATTTCTTTTAAATCTTCATCTGACTTATTTACATATTTTTCTTCAAGACTATTGATTTGATCTACTATTTTATAGTAGCTTTTTAATTGACGAGCACTAGTTTGCTCATTGTTGCGTTTGAAAATTGAGAACATGAAATATACGCTCCTTTTAAGTTGTCTAAATGCTAGACACTACATTATTTTATCAAATTTTACGAATGATGACTACATTTGACATGCAGCATTCTTCCAATTTGAAAAAGAAGAATAATATTTGTGAAATGGTGGAAAATAAATAGAAAAAGTATATTTCGGCGTCTGTTCGTGCTATAATCAATTAGAATTTAAATGTAGATTATTTTTTTGAGGAGGAGAGACATGCTTTACGTGTCTTTAATAGCAGCATTTGTTGCTTCAATATTGTTAACTCCACTAGTTAAACGATTAGCATTCAGAATAGGTGCTGTCGATGCACCAAACTATCGAAAAGTACATGCACGAATTATGCCAAGACTTGGGGGATTGGCGATTTTCCTTGCGTTTTTAATAGCTGTGGCTATATTCCAGCCGATTTTGATATACAATGAAAATGGTAGCGATTTTTTACTGGCAATTATAATTGGAGCTTGTATTATCGTAGCAACAGGTGTCATAGACGATATGCGTGAAATTTCCGCAAAAGCAAAATTAATTGGTCAGCTTGTTGCGGCACTTATCGTTATTTTTGTAGGTGGAATTCAAATTGAAATGGTTAATTTACCATTTGTAGGTGAATTAAATTTTGGATTACTAAGTATTCCTTTAACAGTTCTTTGGATTGTTGGTATTACAAATGCCATTAATTTAATCGATGGCTTAGATGGCCTAGCAGCAGGTGTTTCAACGATTGCCCTTATTACTTTAGCGGTTATGGCATTAATCATGGGTAATATGTTCGTTTTAGCAATCGCAGCCATTTTAGCAGCAGCAACATTTGGATTTTTATTTTACAATTTCCACCCAGCAAAAATCTTCATGGGAGATACAGGAGCCTTATTCCTTGGCTTTATGATATCAGTGCTCGCATTGCTTGGATTTAAAAATATAACGGTCGTAACATTAATTATCCCAGTTATTATTCTAGGTGTGCCGATTTCTGATACATTCTTTGCGATTGTTCGTCGCGTACGCATGAAGAAAAAATGGTCTGATCCAGATAAATCACATTTGCATCACCGTTTACTAGATATGGGCTTCACACATCGCCAAACAGTACTCATTATTTATGGGATTGCCATCATGTTTGGTTTAGCAGCCATCATTTTCTCAATGGCAAAGGTATGGGGTGCCATTTTACTCGTAGCTGTCATTTTAACTGCAATTGAAATTTTGGTTGAAGTCATCGGACTCGCGGGTAAAAACTATAAACCACTATTGAATTTTGTGCGGATATTTAATAAATAAAACATTCAAGCAATCATCCATTTTATGGATGGTTGCTTTTTTACTTTATGTGATCTTACTGAGGTGGCATAGAGGGAAGTGGGCTTGTAAGAAGTTCGAATCTTTGCGAAAAAACCCTCAGGTAGAGTGGTGAGGTGTGGAAGTGCTCAGGCGGGTCGGAGAACGGATCGGGTAAAGAGAAAAACTTTTATGTTTTGGCAGCGTTCCTTGCTTGGTTAGCGGCGGAATTTCGGGTTTTAGTGGCGATCTTTGCTCGATTAGCGGCGCAACTTTATGTTTTGGCGGCGTTCTTCCTTAGGTTAGCGGCGCAACTCACACTTTTAGCGGCGAATCCCAATATAAGCTGGACAATTTGACAAAACTAAAGTCAGGGTTGAAAAACTTTGTATAAAGTTTTACACAATATTAAGGACATGACGAAAAACTACTCAGGTAGGCTGTTAAACTCCTAGGGTACGGTGGAAATCTGCTCAGGCAAGGAGGAAATCCGCGTAGGTAAACCTCAGAACTGCTCAGGCAAGGAGAAAATCCGCTCAGGTAGACTTAGAACTGCTCGGGCAAGGAGAAAATCTGTGCAGGTATACCTTAGAACTGCTCGGGCAAGGAGAAAATCTGTGCAGGTATACCTTAGAACTGCTCAGGCAAGGAGAAAATCTGCGCAGGTAGACCTCAGAACTGCTCAGGCAAGGAGGAAATCTGCGCAGGTAGACCCCAGAACTGCTTAAGCAAGGAGAAAATCCGCTCAGGTAGACCCCAGAACTGCTTAGGCAAGGAGAAAATCAGAAAATCCGCTCAAGTAGAACTCAGAACTGCTCGAGTAACATGGAGCAAAACTCAGGTCAATAAGTGCTCCAATCTATAATTTCCACGTTAAGCAAACATCACGAAATCATGCCAAACAAAAAGCCTTTCCATAATTTAAAGTGGAAAGGCTTTTATAGTTACTGAGTGTTATCTTTATCTGTTGAATCTTCGCCAGCAGCGTTATCTTTATCAGTATTTTTATTCGTTAAGCTACTAGATGCTTTATTTGTGTCAAGATGGTTTTTTAGCGTTTGTGATACTTCATCAACCGATTTTTGATTTAATTGGTAGTAGTAAATACCAGTTGACATATCATCTGTACCATCTAATGTTAAAGAATCGATACGTGGCATCCCTTGTGATAAATAAGATAGGAATGACTTCATTTCGCTAAATGTCATATTTGTCTTCATGTTATCACCAAGTGCTCTAATGACATCATCGTATTTTGTAATGGATTCTACCGAAGAAACTTTATTGATGATCGCTGTTAAAATCTCTTGTTGACGTTTGCCGCGTTCAATATCATTGTCTTGCTTACGTGTTCTTGCGAGTGCAAGTGCTTGACTTCCGTTTAAATGCTGTAAACCAGGCTCTAAGTTGATGGCATTGCGATCGAATTCGTCTTTTTCGTGTAACTTGTACGGTACATCAGCTTCAATTCCACCTAATGCATCAACAACGTCAATAAACGCATTAAAGTTCATACGAACATAGTAGTCAATTGGCACATCTAATAGTTTTTCTACTGTATCAATTGTTGAAATTGTTCCACCATGAGCATGTGCATGAGTAATTTTATCATTACGTCCCATTGAAGGAATGTATACATAAGAATCTCGAGGGATACTCAACATTTTAATTGTTTTTGTTTTATTATTTAATGTTGCTAGAATAAGGGCGTCTGAACGTGAGTTCTCAGAGCCTTGCCCGCGATCTTCACTATCATCAACACCGACAAATAGGATTGAAACGTTATCGTGTACTGGTTCAACCTTCTCATTACGAAGTGCAGAAATGTCTCGACCTTTTAATTCTTCATGTGCTGAGTCAGCTGCATGCTTTACTTGCTTCGTAATATATACACCATAAGCAGTTGCGCAAATTAGTAAACTAGCAACAAGAAGAAGGGAAACTTTTATAATTATGGAAGCTTTGGAAGGCCTCTTTTTGCTTTTAATTCTATTTTTCATTTTTAATATATTCTCCTCTGAATTTTGGGAATAATAAAGCGGTTAAACTAAACTTATTCAAGTAATCTTAGAAAATGTGTAAAAGATAAAATAGCTCAATATTAAAATTATACTATGGATATTTAGCATTCGACAATTAAAACTATTTATTTCACAACAAATTCAATAAATTGAGCATTCTCAAAAGCAATATTTGCTTGTCCGTTTGTCATTTCTGTTACCCAGTTTTGGAATTGTTCTTCTTCCTCTTTTAATACGGATACAATAATTTCGACGCCTTCTAAATAGCGAATTTCTTCTAAAGTATATGAGGAACCTCGAATTTCATTTTCTACTTTACCTAGCCAAGTGTAATCAATGGAAATGTTCATAAAATGGTGAAGCTTGCGTTCAACTACTTGGGCAGCAAGTAATCCTTCTGTTGTCGCTTTTCCATACGCTCGAATAAGACCGCCACCGCCAAGCTTAATGCCACCAAAGTAGCGTGTGACGACAACGACCGTATCTTTTAACCCTTGTTTTTTTAGGACTTCTAACATAGGGACGCCAGCTGTGCCACTAGGTTCCCCGTCATCGTTTGCTTTTTGAATATGATCATGCTCTCCAATAATATAGGCTGAACAATTATGTGTAGCATTATGATGCAATTTTTTTATGCGTTCAATAAAAGAAATTGCATCCTCTTCCGTTTCTGCACGTTCTATATAAGTAAGGAAGCGAGATTTTGAAATAACAATTTCACTTTCTCCGTATCCTTTTACAGTTAAATAGTTTTCTCTCATCAGTATCAATCTCCTTTAAAGTAGAGTTCTATTCTATAATTTTCATAAAGAAAAAGCATTAAATTTTAACATGAGAATGCTATAATAGGTGTAGACTATGTAATTGGTCTATTGAAATAGTAAGTAATCATAAGACATTAGACTGGGGAGTATACTATGTTTTCAAATGATACCTTCGATTTAAAGTCGCTTGATGACATATTTAATCGAATGTTAGAAACAATCATGAGCTCAAAAGATGATATCTTTATTATAAGCGAACAAAGCCGAAGAAATTTCGAAGATATGAAAATAGAGCTAGAAATTGTTCGAAAACAAGTTTCAATTGTTATTGATGAAGGCGATGCTTTAGAAAAAAGTACACAGCTCGCTAAGCAAAGACTTGTGTTAGTAAGTAAAGCTTTTGATAATTATACCGAAGAACAAGTTAGAGAAGCATATGAAACTGCACATGATTTTCAAGTGAAACTCTCCGTTATTAGAACACAAGAAAAGCAACTACGTGATAAAAGAGATGATTTAGAGAGAAGATTAAGAGCGTTACTCGATACGATTGAACGTGCAGATCATATTGTCAATCAGGTAAATGTCGTTTTGAATTACTTAACTTCAGATTTAAAAAATGTTGGTTTAGCACTTGAACAAGCAAAAATGAAACAAGATTTTGGTATACGAATTATTGCAGCACAAGAAGAGGAGCGCAAACGTCTATCTAGAGAAATTCATGATGGACCTGCTCAAATGCTGGCAAATGTACTAATGCGCACTAATTTAATAGACAGAACGTATCGTGAAAAGGGCATTGAATATGCTTTGGCTGAAATTGCTGATTTAAAGAAAACGGTGCGTAATGCATTATCAGAGGTGCGACGTATAATCTATGATTTAAGACCAATGGCACTTGATGATTTGGGAATTGTTCCGACATTAAAAAAATACTTATCGACAGTGACTGAATATAATCCTGGTGTTGAAGTTCATTTCCAATCGAGAAGCACCGAAAAGCGTATACCATCAAATTATGAAGTATCTATTTTCCGGTTAGTGCAAGAATGTGTTACAAATGCCATGAAACACGGGAAATGTAAAGATATTTGGGTAAAACTGGAGTGGTTGAAAAATTCCGTAAATATCGTTGTAAAGGACGATGGTATAGGTTTCAATCCACAGAAGGTTAAAGACCATTCCTTTGGGATTTTAGGTATGAAAGAACGTATCGAAATTTTGGATGGGACAATCTCAATTACAAGTGAGATAAATCGAGGTACGACGGTTTTATTTAAAATTCCGTTAGAAGTAGAGTAAAATGATTGTTGGAGAATTTTAGGGGGTAAAGACAAATGACGAAGATTATTATTGTAGACGATCACCAGCTATTCCGCGAAGGAGTAAAACGTATTTTAGATTTTGAAGATACATTTGACGTAGTAGCAGAAGGTGACGATGGTACAGATGTGGTTTCTTTATATGCTGAAAATCAACCAGATGTTGTACTAATGGATATTAATATGCCGGGGAAAAATGGAGTAGAGGCAACGGCAGAATTAATTAGTGAATTCCCAGATGCGAAGGTTATTATGTTATCCATTCATGATGATGAAACGTACGTAACACACGCGCTAAAATCTGGATCACTTGGCTATATGCTAAAAGAGATGGATGCTGACGAAATTGTTGAAGCCATTAAAGTAGTTGCGAATGGTGGATCTTACCTACATCCAAAAGTAACTAAAAATTTAGTAGCGGAATTCCGTCGTCTTTCTGAGCATGAAAATAAAGGTAACTTCCATCAAACAGAAATTCGTCGCCCATTCCATTTACTAACAAAACGTGAATGTGAAGTATTACAATTACTAACAGATGGACAATCTAACCGTACAATTGGTGAGACACTGTTCATTTCTGAAAAAACAGTTAAAAACCACGTTTCAAGCATTTTACAAAAAATGAATGTAAACGACCGTACACAAGCTGTTGTTACAGCCATTAAAAATGGCTGGGTTGAAGTACGTTAATAGCATATATTGAAATTAAAGCTGTTTTTAAAGGCTACTATCTTATTTAGTAGTTTTTAAAGCAGTTTTTTTAGTGAAAGTAACCCACAATAGCCAAATGTCATATAAAAAGGTGTAACAATTTATACATAGTAATAGTGCAACATTTTAAAACCATGGGCGTCATAAGGAAGGCGTAACACCTAAATGTTGAAAATGCACAACAAAATTCCTACAACGGGATTTATATGCTACAATATGCGCGGGAGGTTTTTTGATGTTAAAGAAAAGTTTTCTAGCAGTTTTTACCCTATTAATGTTAACTACATTAGTGTTAACTGCCTGTGGTAATAAAAAAGATGATGAAATGAGTGCAGAAGAAAGACAAAAAATCATTGATGATGGAACCGTCGGGTTTGAAAAGAATGGTGGGAACATAACAAAGGCAGAAAATATCCCTGCTGAAGAAAACAAAGTGATATTAGCAGCCTTTAATGAATATATTGCGGCTCTCAATTCAAAAGAAATTGATCGTTATATGCAAACACTCTCAAAGAATCCAAAAGGTTTCAATTATGAGGGAGAAAAGAACTACATTAAAGAAGTATTTAAACAGTCAGACGTTAAACGAGATGCTAAAGATACTACGATTATAAAATATAGCGAAAATGAAGCACAGGTCTATTCAAATATAACATCGCATTTAGTACAAACTACAACAAATATAAAGCATGAAAGTGCCGGACAACAAGTGACAGTATTCGTCAAAGAAGATGGACTCTGGAAGGTCACTAGCGTCTTCTATACTGGAGATGAAACGAAATCAACTACTGGCAAATAAAATGAGGATATCTTCATTCAGGCTCATCACTAAGAGTTGAGGTTGGGTGATTTTCTGAGATTAGCGTCAAGAGCGAGCTAGATAGAGGAACGAAGGCAAAAGCATCACGCCCAACGACCCAATGGACTTGCCTAGCTGGAACGGAAATCAACCCCAAGTTATAGTGATGAGCCTTTATTTACTTAATAGAAGGATTAATTGAATGAAGATAAATCCGTATACATAGAAAATGAATGTGAAATGGAAGCTAAGTTTAACAATTTAGCAGATGTCTAGAAAGTTGAAAAAGGGGAGTGTACTTACTTCTATTCGACATTTAGACGAGATTACGTAACGTCGTAATTCATTTCACATTCATTTCTTTTTATCTGTAACAAAAGCAAAGCGACAGCAACAATTTTTTATCTGTGCGAAAGCGAAGCGACAGCAACAATTGCGCCGAGGCGCAATTGCATGTAAACTATTTAGAATAGGAGAGTGGACATGGATGAGGACAGCAATCGTAACAGATAGTACTGCATATATTCCGGCTGAGGAACGAGAACGCTTAAACATTCATATGATTCCGTTAAGTGTAAATATCTCAGGGCAACTATTTGCAGAAGAAGTAGATATCACAGCATCTGAATTTTATGATAAAGTACGCGGGGCAAAAGAATTCCCAAAAACAACGCAGCCCCCAATTGGAGAATTTGCCTCTCTCTTTGAAGAGCTGGCAAAAGAGTATGATGAAGTAATATCAATTCATTTATCAAGTGGAATCAGTGGAACATATCAAGGTGCAATTCAAGCAGGCGAGATGGTAGAGGATATTGATGTGTACGCTTTTGATAGTGAAATATCCTGTGCGGTACAGGGTTTTTATGCTTTACGAGCAGCTGAAATGGCGGCTCAGGGCTCTTCTGCAAAAGAAATTATCGATACATTGGCAGACATGAAGCAATCAATTCGTGCTTACTTCATTGTAGATGACTTAGCGCACTTACAACGTGGGGGACGTTTGTCTTCAGCAGCGGCATTAATTGGCGGCTTATTACAAGTAAAGCCAGTACTGCATTTTGTGGACAAGGTTATTGTACCTTTTGAAAAAATTCGTACGCGTAAAAAAGCATTAAAGCGTGCGGAGGAGCTACTAGCTGAAGATGTTCAAAAGTATGAAGCACTGGATGCTGTCGTGATCCACGGCAATTGCCAGGCTGAAGCAGAAGAATGGCTAGCACAACTAGCAGCAACCTACCCGAACGTTAACTTTAAATTAAGCTATTTCGGTCCCGTCATTGGCACGCACTTAGGTGAAGGCGCAATGGGGCTAGGCTGGACAAAAAAATAATATTAAGTGAGACAGTCTCTACAGCAAATTTGTAGAGGCTGTTTTTTTATTTTTGGGCATACCGTTTTGTCGGGTGAAGCGGGGGATCGCCTGTAATTCTTCAACATCGCTGATAAAAGTAAGAGAATCGCTGATAAACCCGCGAACATCGCTGATAAAAGTAAGAGAATCGCCGATAAACCTGTGAACATCGCTGATAAAAGTAAGAGAATCGCTGATAAACCCGCGAACATCGCTGATAAAAGTAAGAGAATCGCTGATGAACCCGTGAACATCGCTGATAAAAGTAAGAGAATCGCTGATAAACCCGTGAACATCGCTGATAAAAGTAAGAGAATCGCTGATAAACCCGTGAACATCGCTGATAAAAGTAAGAGAATCGCTGATAAACCCGCGAACATCGCTGATAAAAGATCAGAAATCGCTGATAAAAATCAGTCACATGAAAGGAGCAAAGCAATGACATACAAAGGTTGGTTGTTGCCACCTGCATTACGAGATTTTTATGAAGGACGTATTTGGTTAAAGGAGCATGCCCCATTTTCCAAGGAAGATATCGAGAAATCAATCAATCTTCAATACTTCCATATAATAGAAGGGATTCAAAAAGAGCCACATTTAAGATGCAATCGGTGCCGTAATGATAATCCTCAGCAATTTACAACGTTTGATTGTTCAAAGTGCCAGCAGCAATGTGTATATTGTAGACATTGTCTGAATATGGGGAGAGTGAGTAGCTGTACGCAATTGATGATTTGGACAGGCCCTCACGCAATTAGAACAAGAAAGCATGCACTCAAATGGGCGGGGCAATTTACAGTGCTTCAACAGCAGGCGGCAAAGGAAATGCTAGAAAGTGTTAAAGTAAAACGTTCCCATCTTATCCATGCAGTATGTGGGGCTGGAAAAACAGAGCTACTTTTTCCGACTGTTCATTATGCGTTAGAGCAGGGCTTACGGGTATGTATCGCTACGCCTCGTACAGATGTAGTGCTAGAGTTATATCCACGCTTTCAAACAGTTTTCCCGCAAACGATGATCCATGCTTTATATGGTGGTTCACCAAAACAGGTTGGTTATGCTCAACTTGTGTTGGCTACAACTCATCAGCTTTATCGGTTTGAGCGGGCGTTTGACGTCATGATTGTTGATGAGGCAGATGCATTTCCCTATACATTTGATGAAACCTTACAAAGCGCTGTGCAAAAGGCAAAAACGGCAAACGCACCAATAATGTTGGTTACAGCAACACCTTCGCATAAATTACTGACTCAGTACCAAAATGAAAGCTATTCATTTATCCCAAAGCGCTATCATAACCGTCCATTACCAGTCCCTCGATTTCATTCTCTATGGAACTATGAAAAAGGCTTAAAAAGGGGAAAGATCCCGCGAAAGCTAAAGCAATGGACAGAGGAACGTCTTGCACGAAAAGAGCCTTTTCTATTATTTTTCCCGACAGTAGAGTTAATGAAAATAGCTACGCCTCTTTTTCAGTTATTAGATGGAAGCATCATGGCGGTGCACGCTGAAGATCCCAATCGTAAAGAAAAAGTGCTTAAACTACGCCATGAAGAAGTTCCGGGTTTACTGACTACGACCATTTTAGAAAGAGGGATTACGATCAAGAATGTACAGGTTGCAGTGATTGGGGCAGAATCAAACATTTTTACTTCAAGTGCACTTATACAAATTGCAGGACGAGTTGGTCGAAATGCCAATTTTGCAGATGGAGACGTCGTATTTTTTCATCATGGCATTACGACTGAAATGGATGATGCACGTACAAAAATTCTTTATTATAATAAGAAAGGATTTTCATCATGAATAAAATTGAAACACTGTGCTTATTGTGCTCACAGCCTTTGCAATCAGCAATCTCATGGAAACTGCTTTTAACAAAACAATTTCAACCAACCATCTGTCATAGGTGCTCAGCTCGATTTGAATATTCCTCAACAGCAACAGCACTTTACCAATATAACGATGCGATGAAAGATTATTTGCATCAATATAAATTTCTACAGGATGTAGCTCTCGCTAAAGTATTTCGGCAGGAACTATATGCGCGCTTCAAACATGAAAAAGCAACCATTATACCGATTCCTATGCACCCCCTTAAGCAAAGGGAACGTACCTTTTCGCATATGGAGGAGTTATTAAAGGCGGCTAATATTCCTTTTTTGCAACTCTTAGAAAAGACGACGACAGAAACGCAAAGCTCCAAAAATAGAGAGCAGCGAATCCATGCAGCTTCTCTTTTCCGTTTGATGGATGGAGCACATGTAGAACATAAAGAATATCTTCTTTTTGACGATATAAAAACGACAGGAACTACTTTACAGCATGCCACCGAGATTTTAATGAATGCGGGTGCTAGAAATATCAAAAGCTTCACACTAATTAATGGATGAAAATGCTAATGCATTGTGTATAATAGATTACGAGTAAATAAGATTCGTATCTAGCAGTTATATGTAAGAGGAGGAAGAGTAGATGGCAGAGGTTCGTAATTGTCCGAAATGTAATGAGTTTTTTAATTATACAGGGGTCAGAGAAGTATGTCATAAGTGTGCTCAATCTGAAGAGGACTTATATCAAATCGTTTATCGCTTTTTGCGTAAACGTGAAAACCGTGCTGCGACAGTAGAACGTATTGTTGAAGCAACTGGAGCTGAAGAGGAGTTATTGTATAAATGGGTACGCAAGGGCCGCTTACAGACTGCGATGTTCCCTAATCTTGGCTATCCATGTGATAACTGTGGTCATCTAACGACAAAAGGCAAGCTATGTACAAAATGTCAGGATGAATTAAAGTCGGAGCTACGTACATTTGAAGCGGCGAAGGAGTTCCGTGATAGTGTGGCAGAACGTGATCGTGTAACATATCACGCAGAACGAAAACGTTAAAGGTCTAAAGTGTGTTAATTTTAAACAAAATTAGCACACTTTTTTATATTTGAAAACTTAACATTATGTGAGACAATCCGAAATAATAGGAAGATAAGCTTTTTAGATAGGGGGTTATTAAATGAAAATTACATCTTATGGGATTAATGCAGTGAACGCCTATAAAAATCAGGTGCGCGATGTGAAATCAAGCGCTAACAAGGTATCTTTTGCAGATAAAATCGAAATTTCAAAAACTGCTCAGGAGATGCAAGGAGTTTCAACATACAGCACAGAGCGTGCAGAACGCGTACAACAACTAAAAAAAGATATCAATTCTGGTGAATACAAAGTGGACGCTCGCAAAGTTGCAGAAGATATGCTGAAATATTATCGTTTCTAAGGAATATCAGAAAGGGTGCTTAGCAAAATGTCTACAGAAGCGATCTGTTCTACATTAACAAAGCTAGAAAGAATGCATAAAAGCTTACTTGAACTAGCCATTAAAAAAACTGAAATCATTACTGCTGGAAATATCGAAGCACTGGACCAAATGCTCAAGGATGAGCAGGCGCATGTAGCGGCCATCGATAAGCTCGAGCAACAGCGTCAGAAACAGGTAACGGACTACCTTGAAGCAAAAGGATTTGCTTCAACTGACAAAGCAACTGTCGCTGATGTCATCGAGGCTGCTGAACAACTGACTGAAAAAGACACGCTCTCAGGTGTTCGCAATCGATTATTGCAAATTATCAACGACTTAAAAAAACAAAACGATTTAAATCAAAAACTAGTGTTCCAATCACTACAATTTGTCAATCTGACATTGGATACTGTACGACCTCGGACTGAGCAAATGAACTACTCTGGCAGTGAAATACGTGGAACAAATAAGGTTGCCAAAAAATCATTTTTTGATTCTCAAGCTTAGTTTCTTGCACCCATGCAAGAAATTTTGCTTGGAATTATAAACGTACACAAAAAGGAGGAAAAAAAATGCGCTCAACATTTATGGGCTTAGAAGCAAGTAAACGCGGTTTATTTACACAACAAACGGCTTTATATACAACTGGACATAATATTTCCAATGCAAATACATTAGGTTACTCTCGCCAGCGAGTAAATATGCAAGCGACGCAAGGTTTCCCACAAGCAGGTTTAAATCAGCCTAACTATCCAGGACATCTCGGAACTGGGGTAGAAGCGGGATCGATTCAACGTGTTCGTGACGAATTTGTTGATCGTCAATACCGTCAAGAAACAAACAAACTAGGCTACTGGGAATCACGTTCAAATGCGATTTCTCAAATGGAAGATATCATGAACGAACCGTCTCAATATGGTTTAAACGCAGCATTAGAGCAGTTCTGGAAAGGGCTTCAAGATGTCAGTACAAACCCAGAAAATATGGCCTCTCGTAAAGTAGCTATCTCAAATGCTGATCACCTAGCTGAATCATTTAGATATACGGACAAGCAGCTAAAAACAATTCAAGGTAATTTAGGGAACGAAATTAAAGTATCGACGGATCGAATCAACTCACTTCTAAAACAGATTGCTGCCATCAATAAACAAGTGCAGGAAGTAGAACCGAATGGTCATGTACCGAACGATTTATACGATGAACGTGATGTGTTAATCGATGAATTAAATAATTACATACCTGTATCCATTAAGCGTGTCGAATCTGGCGGAAATGCTAGTGCTGTGGCTGAAGGAAGCCTTACAGTTGTGTTCAAATATGGTACAGAGGAAATTGAACTAGTTAATGGTAAAGATTGCGCTACTATCGAAGTAAATGGCACAGGTTCAAAACAAATTGATGGCAACGACTTGTCTAATTTGTTCTCATCTATTCAAGTAAGTGGACTTGGTAAAACAGAATCAATTGAATATGGCCAATTAGAATCAGGAAAAGGGAAACTATTATCCCTTATTGATTCGTACGGTTATACTACAAAAGATGCTAACGGCGACACTATTACTAAAGGCTACTATCTTGAAACATTAAAAGACCTTAATAAATTGGCAGCTGAATTCGCTAAAGCCTTCAATGATTTGCATAAGCAAGGCTATGATTTAAAAGGTGATAAAAGTGAAGATATAAATTTCTTTACTGGGGAAACCGAAAATGGAGAAATAACTGCTGGCAATATTAAAGTAAACGATGTTTTTCTAAAGGATTCTTCTAAATTAGCAGCTTCTGATAAACCAAACGAAGAAGGAAATGGAAAAATGGCACTTGAACTAGCTAATCTTCAATCCAAAAGCCAAGTTGATTTAGATGGTGCGACATTTAACTCTTTCTATCAAGGAATGATCGGTAAACTAGGAACTGATGGTGAAGAAGCATATCGATTAAACAAAACTTCTGAAAAATTATTAGTAACACTTTCTGGTAATCGTGCCTCAGTTAGTTCAGTGTCCCTTGATGAGGAAATGACAAATATGATTACGTTCCAACAAGCATATAATGCCAACGCACGTATGATTACAGTTGTCGATGAAACATTAGACAAAATCATTAACGGCATGGGCCGTGTAGGACTATAAAAATAGAATTACGATAGAAAGGGGTTTATAAAAAAATGCGCGTAACGCAATCCATGCTATCTAATAATATGCTTTTAAATTTAAATAATAGCTACGGTAAAATGTCCAAACTACAAGATCAAATCACTTCAGGTATGAAGATTACTCGTCCTTCTGATGACCCAGTTATTGCAGTAAAAGGAATGGGCTTTCGCCGTGATTTAGGTCAAGTTGAACAATATACACGTAATATGAATGAGGTTAATAACTGGATCGATACAACAGACGAATCGCTCAACCAAGTTGGCGAACAGATGAAGCGTGTGCGTGAGCTAGTGATTCAAGCTGCAAATGATACGAATACACCGGATGAACGTGCGAAAATTAAATCTGAAATTGATCAAATTCGTCAGCAAATTCAGGATGTGGGAAACACAAAGATTGCCGATCGTTATATTTTCAGCGGAACACGTACTAATCAGCCATTGTTTGAAAATGGTAAAATTGATCAAACAAAAGTAAACTCAGAAGATGTAGTTATTGAAGTTTATGATGGCATTCAGATGAAAGTGAACACTCCTGGAGCTGAACTATTTCAAAATATTGATGACATGATGGAAAAAATTTCAGATCTTTTAGATCCTAATCGTCCCGGTGGTCCAGCTACTGGTGAAGAAATCGGTGATGCACTAGGAGGAATATCTGATAAAAGTACTGGTGACGATATTACAGCTGTGCATAATAAAATTCTAGAGGCTCAGGCAGATGTTGGAGCACGTCAAAATCGTGTGGAGTTAATGGAGAATCGTCTTGCTATCCGAGAAGTAAGTGTAACAAAGCAATTATCCGATAATGAAGATGTTGATTATGCAAAGGCTATTACTGAAATGGTTACTAGTGAATCGATTCATCAAGCTGCACTTTCTGTTGGTGCGAAAATAATTCAACAAACATTAGTAGATTTTATTAGATAAAATAGTTTTACCTATTTAATCTTCGACAATATATCTTAACGAATAAGATTAAAAGAAGCGTTTGGACATTTTGTTCAGACGCTTTTCTTGAAAGGAGAGAAGCAGATGAGACTCCCGCAAATTCAAATTCATACAACTGATGCGAAATTAGACCTTAATATATCAAAACCACAACAATATATTAAACAACCGAAAGCAACACAGCATATTGAACAGCCAGCCGCTATTTTAGAAATTCATACGACAAAGGGCGTTTTAAAAATAGACTCTTCTCAGGCAAGACGGGATATAGGGATGATAGGTCCATTGGAATCAAGTGCCAACTACGCAGAAAAAGGAAAACAAGAGGCTCTCCAGGGAATGGCACGTAGGGCGAGAGAGGGACGTCAAATGGTGGACAACTCTGGTAAAGGCCAGGGCCGTGCAACTATCCAAAATATCGCAAAACAAAATCATGGTCCACACCGTACGCCGTTTAATATTAAATTTGTACCATCAGTAGGTTCAGTGAAAATAGACTATACACCAGGTACAACCGATGTCAATATTCAGCGAAGAGAGCCAATAATTGACGCAAAAGTGAACAAACCAATACACGAATACACACCAGGAAAAGTAACTGGTACAATGGTACAAAGACCGGATGTTGACATTAATGTCAGCATGTAAAGGAGCGTATAAAAGAATGAAAATTGCTACTAAATTTTTAGGTGAAGTCGAGATTGTAGAACAGGACATCTTAACGTTTGAGCATGGATTACTTGGATTAGAGAATGAAAAAAATTTTGTATTATTACCTATAGATGCAGATCTTCCTTTAGCGATGTTGCAATCTGTAGATAATGTGGAAATTGGTTTTGTGGTTGCCTATCCGTTCGCCTTCAAAAAAGATTACAGTTTTGATATAAGTGAAGATGATCGCGAGCAGCTACAAATTGGGAAGGAAGAGGACGTACTTACATACGGTATTGTAACAATGAAGGAAACATTCCAAGAATCCACTATGAACTTGCTTGCGCCTTTAATCATTAACATGGATAAAAAATGCGGTAAACAAATTGTTCTTCAAGATAATAAATCTTATCCATTACGTTATCCAATGCAAACATTGGAAGGAAGTGCGAAATAATGCTAGTACTTTCTCGAAAAAAAGACGAATCTATAATGATTGGCGATCAAATCGAAATTAAAATACTGGCTGTCGAAGGTGAGCAGATTAAAATCGGCATTGTCGCGCCAAAAACGGTGAAAGTACATCGCTCCGAAGTTTTTGAAGCTATCCAAGCACAAAATAAGGAAGCTTTATCGGCATCATCAAGCTTCTTAGAACAGTTAAAAAAGAAATAAAGTATATGTACCGTAGCTATAATTGCAAACTAGTAATTTATTACATAAAAAAATAAAAAAACTTTTAAAAAACTATTAAACATTTCCAACTAATTACGATATATAGATTGTGAGGGGCAGGAAGTACATACATACTACCTAATCCGAAATTCCACACGGATGTGGAATAACAAAACAAACATTCAAGGAGGAATTCCAAATGAGAATTCAACACAACATTTCAGCTTTAAACACACACCGTAACTTAGGCTTCAACAACGCTCAAGCTTCTAAAAACCTTGAGAAATTATCTTCTGGTTACAAAATCAACCGCGCTGGTGACGATGCTGCTGGTTTAGCAATCTCTGAAAAAATGCGTGGACAAATCCGTGGTCTTGACATGGCAACTAAAAACGCTCAAGACTCAATTTCTTTAATCCAAACTGCTGAGGGTGCTCTTAACGAAACTCACGCTATCCTACAACGTATGCGTGAACTATCAGTACAATCTGCGAACGATACTAACGTTAACGCTGACCGTGACGCACTTCAAAAAGAAGTAGAACAATTACGTGAAGAAATTACTCGTATTTCTACTGACACAGAGTTCAATACTCAAAAATTATTAAACTCTGATTTCAAAGATAAAGTATTCCACATCGGTGCTAACGAAGGTCAAAGCATTAAATTATCTATCGCAGACACTTCTTCTAAAGCATTAGGTCTTGAAGAAGGTGCTCAGCCAGCAACTGGCGGAACAGGTAAAACAGTAACTGATGCAAGTGGTAATACTTTAGCTTGGCATGCTAAAGATGACGTGTTAGCATCAGCTGTAGCAGCAATTAAAGCTACAGGTGCAGGTTACTATAATGCTGCAGGTGTTAAGGCTTCTGCAAATACTTCAGCTGGTAATGCAGCTACAGGTTTTAAACATTATGCAGCAGGCGCTGAAATAGCTCCAGCTCAAGCTGAAGTTAAAGCTACTACAGATGGTTTCTATTCAACTGATGGTACGCTTAAAAAAGCTGCAGCAACAGGTCAACAAGTATCTATCGGTGGACTTGATATTTCTTCACAAACTTCAGCTGATAAAGCAATTACAACATTAGATGCCGCTATCAAAACTGTATCTGATACTCGTTCTAACTTAGGTGCTGTTCAAAACCGTTTAGAACATACTATCAATAACTTAGGTGCAACATCTGAAAACTTAACAGCTGCTGAATCACGAATTCGTGATACAGATATGGCTGCAGAGATGATGTCATTCACTAAAAACAACATCTTAATGCAAGCAGCTCAATCTATGCTTGCTCAAGCTAACCAACAACCACAAGGTGTTCTTCAATTATTACAATAATTAAAGATAATATTTGTGGAATAAAGCCAATCCTTTTATGGATTGGCTTTTTATATGTGTGAAACAATTGCGAATCCATCAAAAAAACATTAATTATCTAAGGTGATTAGAGAAAACAAAATTTAATTTCTGGTGTCGAATATTGAATGTTTTAAGTTTTAGTCGATATAATAAAAGAATGAAATTCCGTGGAAATGAGGGGATACAGATGGAACAACAACTTATAAATGAAACTAAAGAATCATACTTTAATTATGTTAATAAGATATCAAGAGGATGCCGACTAATTGCTGAAGATTTACGACAAGGGAAAATGGCAATAGCTTTTCAAAATATAATTGATTTAGCAGAAGGACTTAATTGGTTAATTAGTGTGGAAGATAAGATGAGTCAATTAAATATTACAGTGAATAGCTCTATAAAAGAAGCAAGTGAGTTTTTTATAGAAATTAATATAGCGCTTGAACAGGAAAATTATATTCTGGTTGCAGACTTGTTTGAATATGAAGTTCAGGCATTATTTGAAGCTTCAGAGGATTGGACTTTTGAGAAAAAGGTGGAGAACTAATGATTTTTCCTGACAACATGCATTTACTTCAGCAAAAGAATAGAAATCTATATAAAAAACTCGGAGAAATTAATGGTAAAGTAGAAGAAGCTATTTTAATTGAAGTTGCAAAAAATGGTAATGAAACTTTAATTATTAAAGAAGAACGAAATCATTATTATGTACATAGTAAATATAACCCGCTCAAAGAAGCAGAGTCATTTATACAAAAATATAGTGAATTGAATAAATATGAACATATTTTATTCATCGGAACTGGATTAGGTTATCATATAAAATTGATTTTAGACGCTAATCCTACAATAAAATTTTCTGTTTTTGAACCGAATGCAGCAGTATTATCAGTGTTTCTTGAGCGATTTGAGTTAAAAAAATATAAAAAGAGAATCGTAGAAATTTTTACATCTATTGATGAAATATATAACAAGCAAGTCTTTTTCAAATATTATTCTGAATATGCAATAGATATAAGTTTGCCAATTACTAAGCAATTATATAATGATCAAATTAGAGAGTTTCATAAAGAACTTGGGCAAGTCATGGAAAATAAAAAAGAGTATATGCGAGTTAATTCACAATTACAGCAACGTTGGTCTATTAATTCGATTATTAATTTTCCTAAATTACTACAAACTCCTAATTTGTTAATTGACTTAGATAAAGAGAAGTTAAAAAATAAACCTGTCATTATTGTTGCTGCAGGTCCCTCATTAGCACAAGATCTTAAATATATTCAACAAATTAAAGAAGAAGGAAGAGCGTATATATTCGCGGTGGGATCTGCCATAAACGCATTAATAGCAAAGGACATTTATCCAGATGCATTTTTTAGTGTAGATCCGAACTACGAGAATCAATTTGTAGCAGAAAAATTGAAAGAAAAAAATCTTGATATTCCTCTAGTATTTGGTAGTACTATAGGCTTTGAGGTTTTAAATGGTTATCCGGGAAAAATGATTAGCTTTATGTTAAATCAAGATAAATTTTCTGAATATTTATTGGAGTACGATGAGGGTATTGTAGTTTATGATGCAGTCACTGTAGCGAATATGACACTTCAAGCATTAATGAAACTAGAAATGCAACCTATAATTTTTGCTGGACAAAATTTAGCGTATTTAAATAACAAAAAATATTCTGAAGGAATAGATTATAAGTTTAATCCAAGGGAAATATCAGAACAACAAATTGAAAATCAGAAATATACAATCAGTGTTACAGGTGAAAAGTTAGCAACATGGGATGAATATTTAAAAATGAAAGAAAATCTAGAGTATTATATAGCTAGAAATAATCATATTGAATTTATTAATACGACTAAAAATGGTGCCCATATTGAAGGAACGCGGTTTATGACAATTGAATCGGTAATTAATAATGTATTAACCCAAACTGATATTATTCCAAAGAATTGGAGCGCTGGAGAAAGTTCGTATAATTTGGATTTTGCAAAAGAGAATTTCAATAAGTTAGAGCGTAGTTTTGATGAATTATTGAAACTGTCAAATAAATGCTTGGAGTATTTAGACACGATTAATCATATGAATAAAACTGCTCTTTATAAAAAATTAGAGGTTTATTTGACAGCCTTTGATAAGCTATTTGAATTGATTCAAGAAAATGACTTTTTCAAAGTTATTATTCAGCCAATGACACGTGTTCAACATGAACAATTCATAATCAATTCCCCAAAAATCGCAAAAATGCGATTACCAAGAGAGAAAGTAAATTTATTTGATGAAATTTTTGGTAGCTATATGAAAACGATTTATTCGGCTATTGTATATGTACAACCTGCTTTCTATGAATTGAAACAGCAAGGTTTTAAATAGTAATAACTATATGAAGGATGTAGAGAAAAATGAGTATATTAGAGAATAAGGTAGTGCTGGTTACAGGTGGAACAGGTTCTTTTGGAAAGAAATTTATAAATAAAGTACTAACTTTAGGTGTGAAAAAAGTAATAGTTTTTAGTCGTGATGAACTAAAACAATATGAAATGAAACAAGATTTTAATGATGAAAGAATTCGCTTCTTTATAGGTGATGTACGAGATAAAGACCGCCTTTACCGAGCATTTGATGGTGTGGATATCGTTATTCATGCAGCGGCAATGAAACATGTAGATGCATGTGAATATAATCCATTTGAAGCGGTTAAAACTAATATTCATGGTGCTCAAAATATTATAGAAGCAGCAATTGATCGAGGTGTTGAGAAGGTTATTGCACTTTCAACTGATAAGGCATGTTCACCAGTAAATTTATATGGTGCCACTAAATTAGCCTCTGATAAATTATTTGTAGCTGCAAATGCTTACGTGGGAGAAAAAAATACAAAGTTTTCAGTAGTACGTTACGGGAATGTGGTTGGCAGCCGCGGTAGTGTAGTACCTTTCTTTAAAAAAATTAAAGAGACGGGAACTGTACCTATTACAGATGACCGAATGACACGTTTTTGGATTACTCTGGATCAAGGTGTGCAGTTTGTTTTAGACAACCTTGAACGAATGTATGGTGGAGAAATATTTGTACCAAAAATCCCTAGTATGAAGATAACAGATTTAGCCGAGGCAATTGCACCGGAATGTGAGATTGAAATTATTGGAATTCGTCCGGGTGAGAAGTTACATGAAGCAATGATAATGGAAGATGATGCACGCCATACAATAGAATTCAACGATTATTATGTTATTCAGCCTGAGTTTTCTTGGTGGGCAAAAGGACAATTACAAGGTGGAAAGGCATTACAAGAAGGATTTGCATATACGAGTGATAATAATACAGATTGGTTGAAAATAGACCAATTACAGAAACTTACAAACGAAATATAAGAAGAATTTTGGATTACATCTTGAAAGTGAGGAAAATTAAATGAAATTTAAAACAGAGCAAGAGGCATTCTGGTATGGTGAATTTGGAAATGAGTATCTTACAAGGAATACTGCTGATTTATATTTACCTAGCAATATTAGACTGTTTTCAAAAATTTTAGAAAAAACAACAAATATCGATTCAGTATTAGAGTTTGGGGCTAACATTGGTCTTAATTTAAGAGCAATACAAACATTATTACCAAATGTAAGGTGCTCTGCAATTGAGATAAATGAGAAGGCAGTTAGCGTTTTAAAAAATGTTATTGATATAAATGATGGTGATATTTTCCAAAATTCAATTTTAGAATTTGAACCAAAGAAACTATATGATTTAACTTTGATAAAGGGTGTATTAATACATATTAATCCTGATGAATTAAATAACGTTTATCAGAAACTATATGAATCCTCTTCAAAATATATTTGTGTAGCAGAGTACTATAATCCATCACCAATAAGTATTAATTATCGTGGGCATGAAAATAGATTATTCAAAAGAGATTTTGTGGGGGAAATTTTAAATTTATATCCAGATTTAAAATTAGTCGATTATGGATTTGTTTATCATAGAGATAATAATTTTCCACAAGATGATATTACTTGGTTCTTGTTAGAAAAGTAATTATAGATTAAAAGGTGTAGTCTTTGACTGCATCTTTTCTTTAGGGAGCGTTTTTTATGAGAGAATTGTATTTACCATATGGCAGACAGTATATAGATGAGTCTGATATAGAATCAGTAATAAATGTTTTGAAAAGTGAATATTTAACAACTGGTCCTATGTTAGCAAAATTTGAGGAGAAAGTTTCGCAATATGTAGGAAGTAAGTATGCAGTTGCTTTTAGCAATGGGACAGCGGCATTACACGGAGCGTGCTTTGCTGCAGGGATAAGTGAAGGGGATGAGGTCATTACAACATCACTTACCTTTGCTGCGAGTGCAAACTGCATTCGTTACATGGGTGGTACCGTAGTTTTTGCAGATATTAATGAACAAACTTATAATATAGACCCAGTAGAAATCGAGAAGTGTATAACTGATAAAACTAAGGCCATTATTCCTGTACATTTTACAGGTCAGCCAGTTGATATAGATGCTATTCATAAACTTGCGAAAAAATACAATTTAATTGTGATTGAAGATGGTGCTCATGCTTTAGGCGCAACATATAAGGGGCAAAAAATTGGATCTATTAGTGACATGACAATGTTTAGCTTCCATCCTGTTAAGCATATAACTACAGGTGAAGGTGGGATTATTACTACTGATAACAAAGAATATTACGAAAAGCTTCTCCAGTTTCGTTCACATGGTATTACGCGAGACATAGGACTTTTAAATGAAAATCATGGACCTTGGTACTATGAAATGAAATTTTTAGGATATAATTATCGTATGACAGATATTCAAGCTGCACTTGGTATTAGTCAAATGGATAAGTTGGATGCCTTTATTTTACGACGTCGCGAAATTGTATCGATGTACAATGAGGCATTTGTAAATATAAAAGAAATCACAGTCCCGCATCAATTGAATGATACAAATTCAAGTTGGCATTTATATGTAATTCAATTAGAAATAGGGCAGTTGAACACAACTAGGAAAGAAATATTTGAGGAATTACAAAAGCGTAATATTGGTGTAAACGTCCACTATATTCCTATACACACAATGCCGTATTATCAAGGTTTAGGTTATCAGATTGGTTCACTACCGAAAACGGAAAGATTATATGAAAAAATTATATCATTACCATTATTCCCTGCAATGACTGATAATGATGTGCATGACGTAATTGGGGCAGTTAAAGAAGTAATAAAAGGAGATTTATAAAGATGAATAAACCTAAAATAATAGCAGAAATAGCAAATGCACACCAAGGTGATTTTAAACAACTAATGTTACTTGTAAATGAAGTAAAGGAAATTGGTGCTGGCGCTATTAAGTTTCAATGGTTTAAGTATGATTCGCTGTCAACACCTGATTACGAATGGTACGAAACTTATAAAGAATTATTTTTTACGGAGGAACAATGGAATCAAGTTTTAGAACATTGTCAAAAATTGAAACTAGAGGTTTGGATTGATATTTTTGATTCATGGGGCTTAGAAATGGCTAGAAAATACCAAGATAAATATTTCGGTATTAAAATCCCTGCTACAATCATTCAATCTAAAGCATTAATTAATAATATAAAAGCTTTAAATAAGCCATTATTAATTGGTATTGGTGGTTGGTACGAGGAAGAATTAGAGGATCTTTTCAAAAATTTCACTAACTATCAAGAAAAAATTACATATTTACATGGATATCAGGGTTATCCAACAAAAACTAAAGATTCTAATTTGATACGAATCTTAGAAACAAAATTAAAATACAATATCAAAGTCGGATTTGCAGATCATGAGGATGCTTCTCTACCAACAGCTGTTAGTATTCCAAAATATGCTATGTTTGCAGGAGCTGAAGTTATCGAAAAACATATTACTTTAGACCGTTCATTAAAAGGCTATGATTACTATTCTTCTCTTGAACCATCAGAATTTAAAAAAATGATAGATGAAATTAAAAATGCTTCTATTATAATGGGATCCTCTATAATTTATGAAGAAGAGCGAGCATATTTAAACGCAGCTGTTAGGGTTGTTACAAAGAGACATATAAAGAAAGGTGAGTATATTACAGTTGAAGATATAGAATATAAGCGATGTAATGATACAACAGCATTTATGCCTCATGATTTTGAAGCCAATGAAGTATATATTGCCCAATCGGATATGAGTGAAAATCAACCTGTAAATAAACAAGTTGTTAGAAAGGCAAAGGTTGTTATTGGGGTTGTAGGTAGATTAAAATCAACAAGACTTTTAAAAAAGGCATTAATGCCTTTAAACGGTATAACTTCTATTGAACGTTGTATTATAAATTGTCAAGCAGCAAATATTGTGGATGAAGTTGTATTAGCTACTTCTGATTTAGCTGCTGATGCAGAATTAGAAAAAGCTAATTTAAACGGTACAGTAAAAGTTATTAAAGGTGATGCAGATAATGTTTTAGACCGTTTGTTACAAGTGGCAACAGAGACAGAAGCAGATATTCTGTTACGTGTTACTGGAGATTGTCCTGTTATTTCACCAGAAGTTATTGATTTAATGGTTCGAGAACATATTAAAAATAATGCGGATGCTACTCTAACTGATTTGTTACATCCTATTGGTATTGCCCCTGACGTTTATGATGTTAAATCCTTAATCAAATTGAGTAAGTATGACAATGAATTTAAGTATACAGAATATTTGTCATTTTATTTTAAAAATAATGTCAACATTTTTAAAGTTCAAATGATTAGTCTCCCTGAAGAGTTCAATAAATATAATTGGAGATTAACTTTGGACGAAATTTTGGATTACAATTTATTCGAACATATTTATAAAGATTTAGTAAATAGTGAAGAGCCTATCTATTATGTACAATTAAAAGAGTATCTTTTAAAAAATCCTAAAATAGCATACTTGAACCATTCTGTTTCATTAAAGTGGGCAGAAGATGAAGAGTTAATTCAAAAGATTAATAAAAGTTGTCAATTAACATGATTAATTTTTAGGAGCATAAAATGAAAAATATTTGTTTCAAAGTCGATGCCTCTATACAAATTGGTTCAGGGCATGTTATGAGATGTATTACTCTAGCCAACCAATTGAAAGATAAAGGAATGAACATTACCTTTATTACACGGGATTTAAAGGGAAATATGAATAAATATATTGCCAAGCATTTTTCGATTAGGGTTTTGCCAAAAATTGAAATAGAAGATTCTTGGCAATGGATTTCGGATAATTGGCAACAAGATGTAGTTGAAACAATAGATGTACTAGATGGTATGGTCTTTGACTTATTTGTTGTAGATCACTATGCAATTGATTTCAAATGGGAGAAGAGGATCCGTCCATACACTAGGGAAATAATGGTCATAGATGACCTGGCTAATCGAGAGCATGATTGTGATATATTATTAGATCAAAATTTTTATTCTAATATGAATGATAGGTATAATAAATTAGTTCCAAAGCATTGTAAAAAATATTTAGGACCAAATAATGCGTTATTAAGAGAAGAATTTATAAAAGAAGTATATTTAAACTATAATAAAAATAATAATATTCTTATATCGTTTGGCGGGTCGGATCCGACAGGCGAGACCTTAAAAGTATGTAAACTATTAAAAAATATAATTCCTAATAAGTATATAATTACAATAATTATAGGTTCTAGTAATCCTGAAAAATTACTCATAGAAAGATTTTGTGAACTGAATAATCAATTTACTTCATATTTTAATGTAACAAATATGGCTAGGTTAATAAATGAATCAAGCTTCTGTATAGGAGGAGGGGGAGTATCTGTCATAGAAAGATGCGTGCTTAAAAAGCCAACTTTGATTATTACAGTGGCTGAAAATCAAATTGAAATAGCTAAGGATATTCAACAAATAGGAGCAGCAAATTATATTGGACACTATAATGAAAATTATGAAGAAGTTTTCAAGGATTCAATTTTAAAATTTGTAAAAGATGATCTTTATATATCGAATATGTCAAATAAATGCAGGGAAATAATAGATGTAAACGTCCTTGAAAAAAAAGAATTAATAAATTATATTACTAGCATAATCTAAGGAGTTAATGACGTTGAAAATACTTTATATTGGCCCATTTAGAGCAAATATAATACAGCAGCTTAAACTATATGAAGATGAGATAATTCATCACGAGAATAGATTATCCAGTGAGATGTTTATAGATCCAAACTACGATATAATTATTAGTTATGGCTATCGTCATATAATTCCTAAGGTTGTTACTGATTACTATAAAAACAGAATCGTAAATTTACATATTTCCTATCTTCCTTGGAATCGTGGCGCAGATCCTAATTTCTGGAGTTTTATTGATAATACAAAAAAGGGAGTAACAATTCACTTTATTGATGAAGGAATTGATACTGGGGATATTATTCTGCAAAAAGAGGTTAAGTTCAATAAAAACGAAACCTTACGTACTTCATATGAAAAATTATCAAATATAATTGAAGAATTATTTATCGATAATTGGTACAAAATAAGAAACATGGAAATTGATCCTGTGTGTCAAATAGGCAAAGGCACTTATCATTCATCAAATGAAAAAGAAAGGTATGCACATTTACTTGTTCAAGGGTGGGATACTAAAGTAAAAAAAGTGGAGGATTTTAAATGGAAAGTATAAAAATAAATAACATTTCAATAGGCTCAAATGATCGGCCGTTTATAATTGCAGAGATGTCTGGGAATCATAATCAATCATTAGAAAGGGCTTTAGAGATTGTTGAAGCAGCTGCAAATTCAGGAGTACACGCCTTAAAAATACAAACGTATACTGCAGATACTTTAACTTTGGATAATAATTCACCAGACTTTATGATAAATGATGAAGAGAGTTTATGGAAGAATAGAAGTTTATATGATTTATATAGTGAAGCATATACACCTTGGGAATGGCATAAACCTATTTTTGACCGAGCGAAAGAACTAGGTCTAATTGCATTTAGTACACCATTTGATGATACAGCAGTTGATTTTTTAGAAGAACTAGATGTTCCTTTATATAAAATTGCCTCATTTGAAAACACTGATTTGCCACTAATCAAAAAGGTAGCTTCTACAGGAAAACCGATGATTGTTTCCACAGGGATGGCGACAGTATCTGAGTTAGATGAGCTTGTACAAACAGCATACCAAGCGGGTTGTAAAGATTTAATTCTATTAAAATGTACAAGTACATATCCAGCAACTCCAGATAACACAAATATTTCAACAATTCCTCATATGCGTGACTTATTTAATGTTCAAGTAGGTTTATCTGATCATACAATGGGAACTGGAGTTGCAGTAGCTTCAGTAGCTTTAGGTGCAACAGTTATAGAAAAGCATTTTACTCTAAATCGAGCAGATGGTGGCGTGGACTCAGTATTCTCAATGGAACCAGCGGAAATGAAAGCACTTGTTGAGGAAACAGAACGCGCATGGCTAGCTATGGGCAAAATTAAGTACGGTCCAACTGAAAAAGAAGAAGCATCATTAAAATTTCGTCGATCTCTATATGCTTCAAAGGACATCAAAACTGGTGAGAAATTTACAATGGATAATGTGAAAATTGTGCGACCGGGATATGGATTAGAGCCGAAGTATATTAACCATGTATTAGGTAAAGAAGTAAAGTTTGATATTTCTAGAGGTACACCAATTAGTTGGAACCAAATTTAGTATAAAGAACAAGGGTACTATTTCATTGTTATAATGATGGAGGAATTTATGAGAATACTTGTTTTAGGAGATTCATTAGGTTTACCGCGACCGCATAGAATATTACAGTACTCCCCTAGTGAAAAGGATTAGCTGTTTCTTATAGTCAAACTTATTCCTCAATTTTGCAAAGAACACTATTGGAGGAATTTGGGTTTATCCGTATATTGAAGTAATTAATCGTGCTACTAGAGCATGTACAATAAAACATGTTAATCAAGGCTTTATTGATTACTTATGCTTTTATGAACCGGACATAATAGTTTTGCAAATAGGAATTGTAGATTGTTGGATACGGGAAAATGGTAAACAGTTTGTTAGCAAGGGTGAATTCTTTAATTCTATGAATGGGATAGTAGATTTGTTAAAAAAGCGACCAAATGGTCAAATGATAATAGTTGGAATTTGTCCAACTTCCGAAAAAATGGAGTCTCGTTATCCCGAAATAAATCAAGAGATTAACTTTTATAACAATATCTATAAACAGTTCTTAAATGAAAAACAAATTCATTTTATTGATATGGAACAGTTCATTAAGTCAACTGCTATTTCTACGTATTTATTGCCAGATGACCAACACATTAACCCTAATGGAAATAAGCTTGTCGCAACAGAAGTGATTAAAATAGTTAATTCTTATATCTATAATGAATTGGGAACAAAATGTTTCAATGATGAGGATTTTAAAACTGCATTTAATTTTTTTGAAAAAGCATACGAAAAGTATAATGGAAATTTGGATAATTTGTACAATTACATACTTTTGCTTATTGAAAATAATAATATAGTTAAATTAAGAAATGTTTTAGATTCTTTGAAAACAAATAAGTTTGATAAAGAATTAATGGAAT
This sequence comes from Lysinibacillus sp. NPDC056185, assembly GCF_047737915.1. Lineage (NCBI taxonomy): Bacteria > Bacillati > Bacillota > Bacilli > Caryophanales > Bacillaceae > Lysinibacillus > Lysinibacillus sp. NPDC056185. The sequence continues at coordinate 26,415 of NZ_JBLLLQ010000025.1, read as the reverse complement.
TGATAGGAATAGCAAACAAAATAATACAGTCGGGAAATTAAACTTTTCTCCAGCTTGAAAGCTGGAGAAAAGTAAAACACCTTTCGTTGAAAAATGGGTATAGTACCTTGCAGAATCAACGTGAAGGTGTTTTTTTGTGAAACACGAGTGATAGAAGTAAAAATGAAAGCAATTAAAATGAGATTAGCAATTACAAGAATTTAATTTTTTAAATTATTCCCAGATAAAGGCGTGGATGAAATTGTAAAAGATGCGGGTTACAGCGTCAACAAACATATAAATGTCTGTATCGAAATGTACATTTTTGCTTATCTAAGCATGTACACTTTCGCTCAAAATGCGCTCCTCTATACATGTGTATTAATAATTACAACTTGACATGGAGACCTCTACTCACATGATTCGGCAGCCAAAAGCCGGCTATTATAAGAGCTGGCTGACCGAACGAGGTTATCATGATCGCCCCTCCTTGTAAAGTTGTAATATACAGCGGAAATCAAAAATGTACATGGTTAAACGAGCGTTTTTGTACATACTAATAAGCGCATTTATAGAAAACAATATAAGGACCTAAGCATGAAAGTGAAACTGCTAAGTTCCAAATAAAAGAATCATTATTAAACTAAATAGATTAAAGTTTTAAAATAAGGAGAGGAAGTGAGCTACAAAAGACATAGTACAAATAGTGGGAGAGTAGATGTGCTATGTTGTAAAAAATAACTGGCAATGCTATGAAGGTAAAGAAACGTAAATGTACTGGCTACTTGTTTATGTCATTCTTAGCACAGTATGAAACCAACGGAGAAATTGTTAAGGATATTATTTATTTACCTTTGGACAAATAATGCATCTTAGTTTATTCAATTACCTAATTTGCCAAAATGATATATTTAGCGTTGTGGAAAAGTTTTGATTCCAAACATGCCTAAAAAATCAAAAAAGGAATTCCAAGCATATCTCGAGAAGGCGCGCTCGCTGATAATTCTCCAATTGAAATATTTTATTTTTTGTTAAATACAGCGTTATCTACAATCATGACTCAATGTCAAAGTTAAAGAAATAACAAATTAACATCATACAATTGGTTCTACTAATATTTAACTACTGCAGACCTTTTCCGCTATTTTCTATTTTTTTGTGAAAAAATAATTTTACAGTCCGATAGTATAAATACAAAGTAATTTATCTCACGGAGGGGTTTATTATGCGTATTGCTTCACAAAACACAGAAATGTCAGTTCAGAAAAACGTTGGGAATAACATAGCAACAACAGAAAATACCCAATCTCAAGTTGCTATTATAGAAGAAAAAGTGGTTTCTAAAAATAAAGCGCAATTTGGTCTTGAAACATCTGAATTTCCAATTGATGAACTAAAGCAAGCGGTAAACACTGTGAATGAATTTCTAGAGGTGGATCATAGACGTTCTAAATTTGTGTTACATGAGGGGTTGGACAAATATTTTATTCAACTTGTCGATTCGCAAACAGAAGAAGTGATTAAAGAAATTCCGCCTAAAGAATTATTAGACGCTTTTTATGAAATGCAGAAACAAGTAGGAATGATTGTAGACGAAAAAATTTAAAGAATACATTGGAGGTTTTTCGTATGGTAAATCGAATTGGTGGTTTAGCATCAGGAATGGATATTGATAGTCTTGTAGAAAAATTGATGAAGGCAGAAAAGGCGCCATTAAATAAACTTTATCAAAAAAAGCAGACTTATGAATGGCAACGTGACGCGTACCGAGATGTCAATAAGCAAATCAAAGCGTTTGATGATTTTCTATCAAAAGAAATGCTTTTACAAAAAGATATTTGGAAAAAGACTACAACAAGTAGTAATAATGCAATTTCTGCTACAGCTACATCGGCAAAAGATGGTGCTAGCGTAGACATTTCTTCAGTTACACAACTAGCTACTTCAACAAGACGTGTAGGTAACATCGGTACAACATTACCAGGTGGCGGTGCTATCACGAAGTCCACTACTTTAGAAGACATAGGTGTCACTGGTGATCAGACTATTGAAATGAAAGTTCTTCAAAAAGACGGTACTTTTAAAGATGTTAATTTATCATTTAAACAAACAGATACAATTGATAGTGTGCTATCTAAATTAAATAATGGGACTGGACTTTCAGCATTTTATGATGAGCGGTCAGGTCAAATATCGATTACAACTGATGCAACAGGTACTGGTGGTAAGTTAGAGTTAGAACAAGGTGGAACTACTCAAACTATTGAGGATGTAAACTTATATGTTACAAAGGATTCTGCTGGTATTTTTCAAAAACTTGGTTTTGGGGTAAATCCTGATTTGTCCCATTCAGGTGGAGTATCAAATCCAGCGAATGCTTTAAATACAGATGGACAAAATGCAAAATTAACTGTTAATGGAATTGACATTGAACGATCTTCTAATACATTCGATTTGAATGGTTTTACGGTTACTCTAAATGATACTTATACGGGAACTAAGCCAATTAGCATTACAACTAAAACTGATTCAGACCATTTGTTTAATCAAATCAAAAAATTTGTAGACACATATAATGGTCTTGTAGAGTCTCTAAATAATGTAACAAAGGAAAAAAAATATAGAGACTTTACACCATTAACAGATGAACAAAAAGCTGATATGGAAAAATCGGATATCGAAAAGTGGGAAGAAAAGGCAAAAAGTGGTATTCTTCGAAGTGATTCAATGATCCGAAGTGGTCTTTCTGCATTACGTAGCAATATGTACGAAAAAGGTGGTAGTACTAACGCTGAGCTAGATACATTGTATGAGTTGGGGATAACAACATCTAATGATTATACTGACGGTGGTAAATTAAAAATAGATGATGAGAAGTTACGTGCTGCAATTGCTAAAGATCCAGAGGCTGTTGTAAAAACATTTACCAATACAGTTACCGAAAATAATCCAGGAGAACCAGGGGTTGTTCAAAAGTTACGTTCTTCAATGAGTACATTTACTACTAACATTGAGAAAAAAGCTGGTAAAGCAACTATGACAGAACAAAACTACTCAATTGGTAAAAATTTATTAGATGTTGATAGTCGAATAAACACTTGGAAAGTTAAATTAGAGAATATTGAACAGCGTTACTGGAAACAATTTACAGCCATGGAGCAAGCGATCAATAAAGCAAACCAGCAATCTAGTATGTTCATGCAAGGTGCAGGTTGAGATTTCTAATTAGCAAGGTAGGAGAATATTATGCAACTAATAGATCAACTATTGCAGGTATCAGCTAATTTATTCAAACTTTTGGGCGACATTCCAAAAGGTGAAGAGCGTGATGAATATATTGATAATATCAACAGTATGTTAGACAAGCGTGAGAAAATTATTGAAGATTTGGTTCAAGAAGGCTTTCGATTCGACGAACAGAATCGTATTCATCGAACGTTACTTGAATTAGATCATGGGATAAAAGAACGATTGGCTGCTGTCATGAGCGCCGTAAAGCAGGATATGGCAAACTTACAGAAAACGAAAAAAAGTGAAGGACAATACTTCGATCCATACTCGAATGTTCGAGTGATGGATGGAATGTATTATGACAAAAAGAATTAATATTTACCTATTCGCTTTTCTTCATAAAATGGTTTAAACTAGTAAATAAGTAACCTTTCAAAGGAGTTGTCCTTTATTGGCAGCAAATCTAACAGCACAAAACGCGTATAAACAAAATAGTGTTACCACTGCTTCCCCTGGTGAGCTGACGTTAATGCTTTATAATGGATGTTTAAAGTTCTTGCACAAAGCGAAACTAGCCATTCAAGAAAAGAATATTCAAGAAAAAAATACAAATCTTATAAAAGCACAGGCGATTATTAGCGAGCTTATGGCGACTTTGAATATGGACATCGAAGTGTCAAAGAATATGTTTGCCCTTTATGAATATATCAACCGTCGTTTAGTCGAGGCAAACATTCAAAGTGATGTCGCTATTATTGAAGAAGTTGAGGGATTAGTGACGGAATTCCGTGATACATGGAAGGAAGTTATTCGCATCAATCGACAGCAGCAATACGGCCAGGGAAACGCTGGACAAATTTAGACAACATAGAGGCCATCGATTCAAGATGGTCTCTTTTCTTTACAAGAAATACGAGACACGGCATTTTATATCATACAAAAGGGAAACATATAATTAGCCATAAAATAGGTCTTTAATCAGTAAAATATGTTACTTATTCCCTCTGGATGTAAAACATGCATCATGTCATAATCAAGCTACATAGATGTTTAGAATAGTATTGAGGTGGGAAGATGATATTTAAGCGCCAAGAAGGCTTTCGATTTAAATTTGAGGAGCCTGTTAAAATGACTTTTGCCATTTATGAGGAAGGTAGAGTCGATCAAGCGCAAACGGCAATGGCTGATTTGCTTGATATTAGTCCACGAGGGTTAAAGATGTTTACTGAGGTGGATTTAGGTGTCAATCCTCGTCCTTTGGATTTACGCTTTATTCTGGATACAAGAGAGGTACGAGCTTATGGTGAAGTCATTTGGAGCCGTCCTTTTGGTAATGGCAAGCAGTATGGCGTGAATTTCAATAATCAAGAATCGGTTGAGGATTTGATTGTCGAAGAGTTGAAACTACGCCGAAGAAGAGAAGCTGATGAGGCAAAACTAAATAGCATTAATTCATAAAGGAAGTATTCATCAGTGGGGGATGATTTTGTTCATCCCATATCTAACTTCTTTGCTTTCGCAGATGCTACACATTATTTCAGGAAAAAATTTTTTTGAAAAAAAGAATTATTTTAGAGGAATTTCGCACACTTGTGTAGAAGTATATAGTATAGCAGTTATAAAGGAGGAGTTTACATGTTAAACTTTAACATTCGCGGTGAAAATATTGAGGTAACTCCAGCTATTCGAGAGTATGTTGAAAACAAAATCGAAAAAGTTGAACGTTATTTTAACGAAGATGTTAACGCCAATGCTAACGTAAATTTAAAGGTTTATAATGACAAGCAAACTAAAGTGGAAGTTACAATTCCAATGAAGAACTTAACTCTTCGTGCAGAAGAGCGTCATAATGATATGTATGCTGCGGTTGACTTAATCGTTGATAAATTAGAACGTCAAATCCGTAAGCATAAAACAAAGGTAAACCGTAAATTCCGTGAGCGCGAAGGTACAGGCCTTTATTTTGCTACTTCTCAAGCAGCCGCTGATGCAGTTACAGAGGAAGATGAATACTCAATTGTTCGTACAAAGCAATTTGATTTAAAACCGATGGATCAAGAAGAAGCTGTCTTACAAATGAATATGCTAGGGCATGATTTCTATATCTTTACAGATGCAGAATCAAACGGCACAAATATTGTCTATAAACGCAAAGACGGTAAATATGGCTTAATTGAAACAACTTAAACTTTAATATGCACAAGGGCTCTCGCGAAAAGCGGGAGCCTTTTTTATCTTCATTCAGTAGGAATTCTTACCTCAATTTTCACCGAACGCCTACTGAATGAAGATAAGCCTCTGGCAGATATCACGGATTTTGAATTGTGCTAGCACAATTCAAAATCCGGACGCAATCACGCCAAGGCGTTATTGATATGATTTCCTTTCATGCTAAGGACTCTGTTTGCATGAAACTGTTACACAATGGTAAAATGAAAGTTGAGACTATATAGGAAGTGAAAAAATTCATGGCAAACCTATTAAATAAATTATTTGATTTCAATAAACGTGAACTAAAAAAATTAGAAAAAATCGCTGACCAGGTTGAAGGATTCGCTTCTCAAATGGAACAGCTTTCAGATGATCAATTACAAGCGAAAACAGAAGAGTTTAAAAAACGCTATGCCGACGGAGAGCATTTAGACTCGATTCGTGCGGAAGCTTTTGCCGTTTGTCGAGAAGGGTCAAAGCGTGTACTAGAGATGTACCCATTCCGTGTACAAATTATGGGTGCTGCTTCACTAGATGAAGGTAATATTGCGGAAATGAAAACCGGTGAAGGTAAAACGTTAACGGCTACGATGGCTGTTTACCTAAATGCTATTACTGGTAAAGGCGTACATGTTGTGACAGTCAACGAATATTTAGCGAGTCGTGATGCTGAAGAAATGGGGCATTTATATAATTTCTTAGGCTTAACGGTTGGTTTAAACTTGAACAGCCTGTCAAAAGAAGAGAAACGTGCAGCCTATGAAGCTGATATTACGTATAGTACAAACAATGAGCTTGGCTTTGACTATTTACGTGATAATATGGTGCTTTATAAAGAAGAACGTGTACAACGTCCGCTACATTTTGCGGTAATCGATGAGGTTGACTCGATTTTAATTGATGAAGCGCGTACGCCATTAATTATTTCGGGTCAGGCTGGAAAATCAGCGCAGCTTTATAAACAGTCTAATGCGTTTGTTCGTATGTTAAGTGCGGAAACAGATTACACATATGAAGAATCTACAAAAGGTGTTACGTTAACAGATGCTGGTGTTGAAAAAGCAGAGAAAGCATTTGGCATTGATAACCTGTTTGATTTAACACATGTGCGTTTAAACCATGCGATTAACCAGTCGTTAAAGGCACATGTAAGTATGCATAATGATGTTGATTATGTTGTACAAGAGGGCGAAATCATTATTGTTGACGGCTTTACAGGTCGTTTAATGAAAGGTCGTCGTTACTCAGATGGACTGCATCAGGCAATTGAAGCTAAAGAGGGCGTAGAGATTCAAAATGAATCGATGACGATGGCGACAATTACGTTCCAAAACTACTTCCGTATGTATCTAAAGCTTTCGGGTATGACAGGTACTGCGAAAACAGAGGAAGAGGAATTCCGTAATATTTATAATATGAGTGTTGTGGCGATTCCTACGAATAAGCCGATTGCTCGTGATGACCGTCCGGACTTAATTTTTGCTTCGATGGAAGGGAAATATAAAGCGGTGGCGGCAGATATTGCAGAGCGCCATAGAGCTGGACAACCAGTTCTTGTCGGTACTGTTGCTATTGAAACATCTGAAATTATTTCGAATTTATTGGATAAACATAAAATCCCACATAACGTATTAAACGCGAAAAACCATGAGCGTGAAGCAGAAATTATTGCGAATGCTGGTACGCAGGGTGCAGTAACAATTGCTACGAACATGGCTGGTCGTGGTACGGACATTAAACCTGGAGAAGGTGTAATGGAGCTTGGCGGTTTAGCGGTAATTGGTACGGAGCGTCATGAATCTCGTCGTATCGATAATCAGCTACGTGGTCGTTCTGGTCGTCAAGGGAACCCGGGGATTACTCAATTCTATCTGTCACTAGAAGATGAATTAATGCGTCGTTTTGGCTCCGATAATATGAAGAACATGATGATGAAATTAGGGATGGATGATTCACAGCCACTACAATCTAAAGTTGTTTCAAGAGCAGTAGAATCAGCTCAAAAACGCGTTGAAGGTAATAACTTCGATGCTCGTAAACGTCTATTACAATATGATGATGTGTTACGTCAGCAACGTGAGATTATTTATAAAGAGCGTTACGACGTATTAGAAACAGAAAATATGCGTGTGCTTGTTGAGTCTATGATTCAAGAAACGATCGACAACGTTGTCGCATTGTATACGCAAGGTGAGCAAAAAGATTGGCATTTAAAAGCAATTGATGACTATGTTGCAGCAAACCTATTAGATGAAGGCGATTTGAAGGTGGAAGATTTCCAAGGTAAATCCGCAGAAGAGATTAACCAACTAATTTCTAACGCTGTCCAAACGCGTTATGATGAAAAAGAAGAACAGCTTACGCCAGAGCGTATGCGTGAATTTGAAAAGGTTATCTTATTACGTTCAATTGATACGAAGTGGATTGATCATATCGATGCTATGGATCAGCTACGTCAAGGTATCCATCTTCGTGCATATGGTCAAAATGACCCGCTTCGTGAATATCAACAAGAGGGCTTTGCTATGTTTGAGGATATGGTCGCTTCCATTCGCGAAGATGTAGCAAAATATGCGATGAAGGCAGAAATCCATAATAATTTAGAGCGTGAGGAAGTTGCAAAAGGTCAAGCTGTTAATCCGAAAGAGGATGGCGGCTCAGCTCCGAAAAAGCAACCTGCTCGTAAGGCAGAAAATGTCGGGCGTAATGATTCATGTCCATGCGGAAGCGGTAAGAAATTTAAAAACTGCCATGGTGCAGCTCAATAATTTTTCGAAAAAGATCATTTTAACTTTATGTTAGAATGGTCTTTTTTCTATGTTTTAGGATGTTTTCACGATACTCATTCTGCTAGCTAAGACCATAGCAAATGTGCGAACAATCGTTAGTTAGTAAGTAGGAGGTTTTTCAATAAAGTTTAAATGAAATGAAATAACGGAAAATTCAGAAAAAGATATATGATACTACAACAATAGGTAAATAGTTCAATAAAAAGGGTAATGTTTATAACTTTTTTCTGATTTATTATAAAGATGAATAGTTGAAAAGTTTCGTTCATTTGAACCTGATTTTTGAATAAAGGGGGTGATTCATGGGTGGATATAAAAAATCCTCGAGAAATGATGTCATGGCCAGACCTTCCCGAGGAATTACATTGGATAAATACTATTTTAAGGAGGATTGACATGCATAATGATGACATTATGAGTAGTAAAACGATGCTGTATATACCGGAGTATGATGCCCATGGTAACTTGTGTACACGTGTAATAGAAAGGGATTACGAATATATATCAAAATTAGCGCCGACAAAATTAATGGATTATAATCTACGTTATTTTGGTTCTAGCTTAAGAGGGGCTTTCGATGGCTCGAGAATGATACTTGGAAAGTTGAATAAAAATCCAATTGTTGTTAATGAACAAAGTAATATTGTATGGTTTCCAAGTATGTCTTATTTACGACAGGAATGTATATGGTTTGCTGTTCATCATATTCAGGACTATCTAGCTGTCGATAAAAAGAATACAAAAGTAATTTTTATGAACGGCTATGAAACTAATGTAGATCTAAGCGTTAGAGCATTTGAAACCAGAATTCAAAGAGCTTATTTATTAAAATATAAACTGGAAAAACGAACAAAGAATTTATTAGTTCAATATGATCAAGGTAAAGTATTCCAACGTATGGCGAACGATGTTATCTTTGAGGATGAAGCTGAAAAAGACTGAAACGAATCCTCTGTGTTGTAAAAAAGTATGTTTTCCGCCGTAAAAACGTTATAATAAAGAGATCGGGGCTTTAAAAATGAAGTATCAGTATTTTAAAATCATTTTATTTGCTGATTTTTAAACTTCTATCATACAAGTTTGCCCCCTTAATAATGTTCGGAGGATTTAACAATGATTGAATTAGCAGATGTACGTAACGCGTTAGACACTTCAGCCAAAAAATTGGCGGATTTTAGGGGGTCTCTTTGACTTAGAAAACAAAGAGGCACGCATTCAAGAATTAGATGAAATGATGCTTGAGCCAGCTTTCTGGGATGATCAGCAAGGGGCACAGGTAATCATTAATGAGAGTAATGGCTTAAAGGCAACAGTTAATGAGTATAAAGATTTATTGGAAACGTATGAGAACCTAGATATGACGCTAGAACTATTGCGCGAAGAGCCTGATGAAGAATTGCAGGAGGAGCTAGGCAATGAATTAGTAGAATTCCAGCAAAAAATGGGCGATTTTGAGCTGCAATTACTATTAAGCGGTCCATACGATCAAAATAATGCGATTTTAGAGCTGCATCCAGGAGCAGGTGGTACGGAATCTCAGGATTGGGGCTCAATGCTGCTTCGTATGTACACACGCTGGGCGGAAAAACGTGGCTTTAAAGTCGAAACAGTTGATTATCTTCCAGGCGATGAAGCAGGGATTAAATCTGTAACATTGTCCATTAAGGGTCATAATGCTTATGGCTATTTGCAAGCAGAAAAAGGTGTCCATCGTTTAGTACGTATTTCACCGTTTGACTCTTCTGGTCGTCGTCATACATCGTTCGTTTCTTGTGATGTCATGCCTGAATTCGATGACAATATTGAAATTGATATTCGTACAGAGGATTTAAAAATTGATACGTATCGTGCAACAGGTGCAGGTGGTCAGCACATTAATACAACAGATTCAGCTGTTCGTATTACGCACATTCCAACTGGTACTGTCGTACAATGTCAGGCAGAACGTTCACAGATTAAAAACCGTGAAAAAGCAATGACGATGTTAAAAGGGAAACTCTATCAATTAGAGATCGAAAAGCAGCAGGCACAGCTAGATGAAATCCGTGGTGAACAGAAGGAAATCGGCTGGGGCTCACAAATTCGTTCATATGTATTCCATCCATATTCAATGGTGAAGGATCATCGTACAAATGAAGAAACAGGTAATGTAGGAGCAGTGATGGATGGCGATGTAGATCCATTCATTAATGCATATTTACGTTCAAAAATCGGGTAATGAAAGCCCCTCAAAGGCACAATGAAACTGTGCTTTTGAGGGGTTTTTTAGTTTGATAGACCATTCAAATTAAAAAGGTGGATGATACGGAGTGTCTTGGCTAATCTCCTTACGTTCATTCATGTAATGTTTATAAAGCATCGATGCATTGACAAATTGCTTGCTAATCGAAGCATATTGAATAGGTAGCTCAATCTGTTTATCATTTTTCAGTGTAACGATACAACCCATTTTACTCGGTACAATATTCGAAATGGCGTGAAGTCCAATCCAAATATTGTGGATAGAGTTAGGAGAATACGTTGGTAGGAAAATACAAGGATAACCATAATCATAAGCAACAACGATTGGAAGCTTATGTTGATTGCCGAAAAAGCGTTTGGCGGAATGTCTTGCTGCTTCATAGGTTGTTCCTAGTGAGATACAAGATTTTCGTAATATATGCATTGGTTTCCGTGTGGCGATCAGCTCATTATGCTTATCAATTACCCTTGTGAAAATTTTAGAGTCATACTGCATTGGCTGAAGTAAATAGGTGTTGAAAGACATTAAATATCCATTGATGTAGTTTGATGACATCTATGTAAACCTCCTTTTTCTATTTGTTACTGAAGTGTAGAACACAAATTTAAATTCTGAAAATATAGATAAAAAGAGAAAACCGTTGATATATCAAGCGATTGTATAGAGAAATTGCTTGAAATTGCACGAGATTAATAGTAAATCGAAGTGATTTTCAGTTCTTAAGCATTGCATTTTAATTTCAATTTTCTTATAATTTAGAAAAGGATCGAGGTGAGATCGTTGGATAAATATTATTCGTATACAGATTTTCTGAAAGCCGTTGGTCAGTCTAAGAAAGTTGATGAGGCAGAGAAATTATTAAACGAGATTTATTTAGATTTATTTTTAAATCATATCCAGCGTATGCATCGTGAAGAGCAGCTCATGGTTCTGATAGATAGAGCACTCGATGAAAAAGATGAAAAGGCATTTCATCTATACGCAGCCGAACTAGTAATTTTACACCAAGATGCAAGTGAATAATATGACGAGCCCGCTCTCCGCTTATTGGAGAGCGGGATTTTTTTGCTATTTTTGTTCTAGCTGATCTGATTTACTGGCAACCCGAGCAGATATTCATTCCATCTGATCAGATCTACCGTCAACCCGAGCAGATATCCGTTCCATCTGATCAGATCTACCGTCAACCCGAGTAAGCTAAACGTTCCATCTGATCAGATCTACCGTCAACCCGAGTAAGCTAAACGTTCCATCTGATCAGATCTACCGTCAACCCGAGTAAGCTAAATGTTCCATCTGATCAGATCTACCATCAACCCGAGCAGCTAAACGTTCCATCTGATCAGATTTACCGTCAACCCGAGCAGATATTCATTCCAGCTGATCAGATTTACCGTCAACCCGAGCAGCTAAACGTTCCATCTGATCAGATCTACCGTCAACCCGAGCAGATATCCGTTCCATCTAATCAGATCTACCTGCAACCCGAGCGGATATTCATTCCAGCTGATCAGATTTACTGGCAACCGAGATCCCTCTAAGTTAGGGCATTTACATTTACCCATCTCGATTAGCTAACATTTGGAAAGGGTAATCTATTTATAGATAGGTTGTAATTAGTACATACGTTCTATCACGATCACCTTAAATATAGCATACGGAAAAATTTTTACAAACATTCGTTCGTTAAATGTTCGAAATTTTAATAATGCTATGCTAAAATATATGTATCAAATTGGTAGGAAAGGACGGGGACATGTGTGCAAACATTTGATTTACAAGCGCCATATACGCCTAATGGAGATCAGCCACAGGCAATTGCGGAATTAGTGGAGGGTGTCCGTGCAGGTAAACGTCATCAAACGTTGCTCGGTGCAACAGGAACAGGAAAAACGTTTACGATTTCTAATGTCATTAAACAGGTAAAAAAACCGACGCTTATTATGGCACACAATAAAACATTAGCGGGTCAATTATATAGTGAATTTAAAGAGTTCTTCCCTAATAATGCAGTTGAATACTTTGTCAGCTACTATGATTACTTTCAGCCAGAGGCCTATGTACCGCAGACGGATACTTATATCGAGAAGGATTCAAGCATTAATGATGAAATTGATAAGTTGCGTCACTCTGCAACATCTTCATTATTCGAGCGTGATGATGTCATTATTATTGCATCCGTGTCCTGTATTTATGGTCTAGGTTCTCCAGAAGAATATCGTGAAATGGTCGTATCGGTACGGACTGGAATGGAAATTGAACGTAATCAGTTGCTTCGAAAATTGGTCGATGTACAGTATGAGCGTAATGATGTGAGTTTTACACGTGGTACGTTTCGGGTACGTGGCGATGTAGTGGAAATATTCCCTGCATCCCGAGACGAACAATGTATCCGCGTGGAATTTTTTGGGGACGAGATCGATCGAATTCGCGAGGTGGATGCGTTAACTGGTGAAATATTAGCGGATCGTGATCATGTAGCTATTTTCCCAGCATCCCACTTCGTTACGCGAGAAGAAAAAATGCGAAAAGCCATTGAAAATATTGAAAAAGAGTTGGAGGAGCGTCTAGCTCATTTACGTGCAGAGGATAGATTATTGGAGGCACAGCGTTTAGAGCAACGTACTCGTTATGATTTAGAAATGATGGGTGAAATGGGCTTTTGCTCAGGTATCGAAAACTACTCGCGTCATTTAACATTGCGTGAAGCGGGGGCAACTCCATATACGCTACTTGATTATTTCCCTGATGATTTTTTACTTGTTGTCGATGAAAGTCACGTTACTTTGCCACAAGTTCGAGGGATGTATAACGGTGACCAAGCACGTAAAGGTGTGCTAGTTGAGCATGGTTTCCGTTTGCCATCAGCACTAGATAACCGACCTTTACGTTTTGAAGAATATGAGAAACATATACATCAAGCTATTTATGTATCGGCAACACCTGGCCCGTATGAGCTTGAGCATACTCCGGAAATGGTGCAGCAAATTATTCGTCCAACTGGGTTGCTTGATCCACAAATTGAGGTACGTCCTATTGAAGGGCAAATTGATGATTTAATCGATGAGATTCAAGGTCGTATTGCTCGTAATGAACGAGTGCTCGTGACGACATTGACGAAAAAAATGTCAGAGGATTTATCAGCTTATTTGAAAGAAATGGGCTTAAAGGTGGAGTACTTGCATTCAGAGATTAAGACGCTAGAGCGAATTGAAATTATTCGCGAGCTGCGAAAAGGTACTTACGATGTTTTAATCGGCATTAACTTATTGCGAGAAGGGCTAGATATTCCTGAGGTTTCCCTTGTGGCGATTTTAGATGCTGATAAGGAAGGATTTTTACGTTCAGAGCGTTCATTAATTCAAACGATTGGACGTGCCGCGCGTAATGCCAATGGTCATGTCATTATGTACGCAGATAATATGACGGATTCGATGAAAAAGGCGATTGAGGAAACGAAGCGTCGTCGAACACTGCAAATGGCGTATAACGAAGAGCATGGCATAACACCGAAAACGATCGTTAAGAAAATTCCTGATGTTATTCGTGCGACACAGGTAGCTGAGGAAGAAGAATCCTATGTAACGAAGGCTACAAAAGGTAAGAAGCTGACGAAGGCGGAAAGAGATCAGTTACTTGCCACTTTAGAAGTAGAAATGAAGGAAGCGGCAAAAGCACTCGATTTCGAACGTGCTGCTGAGTTGCGCGATACAATATTTGAATTGAAGTTAGAAGGGTGAATGGCTTGTGAAAAATACTGAAATAGTCGTGCAGGGCGCACGAGCACATAATTTAAAAAATATTAATGTCACAATTCCACGTGATCAACTAGTCGTGCTAACAGGTTTATCAGGCTCAGGGAAATCATCATTAGCTTTCGATACGATTTATGCCGAGGGGCAACGTCGTTATGTAGAATCCCTTTCAGCCTATGCCCGTCAATTCCTTGGTCAAATGGATAAACCAGATGTTGATGCAATAGAGGGATTATCTCCTGCTATTTCAATCGATCAAAAAACGACGAGCCGTAACCCACGTTCTACAGTTGGGACAGTAACGGAAATCTATGATTATTTACGTTTGCTATTTGCGCGCATCGGGAAGCCTATTTGTCCGAATCATGGTATTGAAATTACGTCCCAAACGATTGAGCAAATGGTCGATCGTTTATTAACTTTTCCAGAAAGAACGAAAATGCAGTTGCTTGCTCCGATGGTATCAGGGCGTAAAGGAACGCACGTAAAGCTACTGGAAGATTTAAAAAAGCAAGGCTTTGTTCGGGTACGTATTGACGGTGATCTACGAGATTTAGATGATGCGATTGAACTTGATAAAAACAAAAAGCATTCAATCGAAGTAGTCATCGATCGTGTTGTGATGAAGGAAGGTGTCGCAGCACGTCTTAGTGATTCCTTAGAGACAGCATTACGTTTGGCAGACGGGCGCGTACTTGTTGATGTGATGGAGCATGAGGAATTATTATTTAGTGAGCATCATGCTTGTCCATTATGTGGATTTTCAATAGGTGAGCTAGAGCCTCGCATGTTTTCATTTAATAGTCCGTTTGGAGCTTGTCCGAGCTGTGATGGCTTAGGCTCGACACAAGAGGTAGATCTTGATTTAGTAGTGCCAGATTGGGATCGTAGTTTATTAGAGCATGCTATAGCACCATGGGAACCAACAAGCTCTCAATATTACCCACAATTATTAAAGGCTGTATGCGATCATTATGATATCCCAATGGACGTCCCAGTAAAGGATCTTCCGAAAGAAAAAATGGATAAAATTTTATATGGTTCTGGTAAAGAGAAAATCCATTTCCATTATGAAAATGAGTTTGGCAATGTGCGAGATCAAATGATTGAATTCGAAGGTGTTGTCCGTAATGTTGAACGACGTTTTAAGGAGACAACGTCTGATTATGTGCGTGAACAAATGGAAAAATATATGGCGCAGCAAGCATGTCCATCTTGTAAAGGCTATCGTTTAAAGCCTGAAACATTAGCAATAAAACTAGCAGATAAACATATTGGTGAAGTTACACAGTATTCAATTCAGGAAGCTGATACATTTTTCAAAGAACTGGATTTATCAGAAAAGGATATGAAAATTGCTCGACTTGTTTTACGTGAAATTGAAGAACGACTGGGCTTCCTTGTCAATGTAGGGTTAGATTATTTAACGCTAAGTCGAGCAGCAGGGACGCTTTCAGGGGGAGAAGCTCAACGAATTCGCCTTGCGACACAAATCGGCTCGCGTTTAACGGGCGTTCTCTATATTTTAGACGAGCCATCAATCGGCTTGCATCAACGTGATAATGACCGTCTTATTAGTACACTGCAAAATATGCGTGATATAGGCAATACGCTAATTGTTGTCGAACACGATGAAGATACAATGCTGGCGGCTGATTACCTCATTGATGTTGGTCCTGGTGCAGGTGTGCATGGCGGTCAAATTGTAGCGGCAGGAACACCGCAGGAAGTAATGGAAAATGAAAAGTCATTGACGGGGCAATATTTAAGTGGCAAGAAGTTTATTCCATTGCCAATTGAGCGACGCAAACCGGATGGACGCAAATTATCGATTAAAGGTGCCAAGGAAAATAATCTTCGAAACGTGAAAGTTGATATACCACTTGGCTTATTTGTTGCCGTAACAGGGGTTTCTGGTTCAGGTAAATCGACGCTTATTAATGAAATTTTATATAAATCATTGGCTCAAAAGCTTAATCGTTCGAAAGTGAAGCCAGGAGAACATAAAGAAGTAACGGGGATGGAAGAGCTCGAAAAGGTTATTGATATTGACCAATCACCAATCGGTCGTACACCTCGCTCTAACCCTGCTACGTATACAGGCGTTTTCGATGATATTCGAGATGTTTTTGCAACAACAAATGAAGCAAAGGTACGTGGCTATAAAAAAGGTCGCTTTAGCTTCAACGTTAAGGGAGGCCGCTGTGAGGCTTGTCGTGGTGACGGTATAATAAAAATTGAAATGCATTTCCTACCAGATGTTTACGTGCCGTGTGAAGTCTGCCATGGAAAGCGTTATAACCGTGAAACGCTTGAAGTGAAATATAAAGATAAGAGCATTGCAGATATTTTAGATATGACGATTGAAAATGCAGTCGTATTCTTCGAAAATATTCCGAAAATCCAACGTAAGCTACAAACGATCGTGGATGTAGGATTAGGCTATATGAAATTAGGACAACCTGCTACAACTCTATCCGGTGGTGAGGCACAGCGTGTAAAATTAGCCTCTGAATTACACCGTCGTTCAACAGGTAAATCATTCTATATTTTAGATGAGCCGACAACTGGCTTACATGCGCATGATATTGCACGTTTACTCGTTGTTTTACAGCGTCTTGTAGAAAATGGCGATTCTGTGCTAGTCATCGAACATAATTTAGATGTCATCAAAACAGCAGACTACATTATCGATTTAGGGCCTGAAGGCGGAGACAAAGGTGGTACTATTGTGGCGACAGGGACACCGGAAGAAGTCGCTGAAGTAAGTGGCTCTTATACTGGGAAATATTTAAAACCGATATTAACAAGAGATCGTATGCGTATGGAAGCTGTTTTAACAAAGGCTTCTCAATAACTATAAAAAGTTCGCAAACTCCTTAATGGGGATTTGCGAACTTTTTTTACGTGCGCTTGGCATGCTGATGTCGATAAAAAACGGAAGTTGGGTGATAAAACGTGAAAGTTAGTCGATAAACTTCAAAAGTTGGGTGACATTATGTTAAAACGTATGTCATGTGGATAAGTTGATAGTAGTGGAGGTTGGATGACCGGAACGGAAATCAACCCCACACTATTGGTAAAGAGCCTAAAAAAGATATATACCCATTATTTTCATTTATGGTGAAACTTTTCACAAAATGAATCGTATAAATAATATAACGAACTGAGGGAGGCTATTTTTATTATGCAAAATGAACGTCAACGAATTTTAGAACTTGTGGAAAAAGGAACAATTTCAGCGCAAGAGGCGATTACATTATTAGAAGCATTAGAGCAACCTAGCAAGTCCACTCAAAATGTTATGAATGATGTGGTGAATGAGGACCAGTATTCCTCAACAGAAAAAGAGCCAGTATTTAAAGATGACAGTCAAAACGATCAACAATCGCAAAAAGATGAAGATTTCTCTAAAAATTTCCAAGAAGAAATGCGAGATTTCCGTAAAGATTTAACACAAATTGGTTCACTCTTTATGGATATGATGAATACGGCAGTAAAAAAGGTCAAAGAATTTGATGTCACTTCTCCATTTGGTGATAAATTCGAGTTTACGCATACGGAAGAAGTTTCAGCAGAACGTGTAGACAAAATAATTGCTGAATTACCGAATGGCAATTTTTCATTGGAAACTGCTGAAGGAGATAGCTTCCAAGTTATTTGCAAGGTAAAGGCACCTCTTGTTAATGATAGTGAAGAAGAAACGCGCGCTAACTTCCTAGAGCAATTCGTTGTCAAGGAAGATGGAGATTCACTACGAATTTTAAGTCAACTTAAGCTTGTTCAAGTAAATGTTAAAGTACTTGTTCCAAAGGATAAATTAGAAAAATTATCAGTACGTTTAATGAACGGTAGTGTTACTTTACAAGATACGGATATCGAGCGATTAAAAGTAAAAACATTAAACGGTGCGATTAAAGGCTCTAAGTTTAACTTTGGAAAGGCAGAAGTAGATTCGTCTAATGGTTCCATTGAATTAATAAATGTTCGTGGTAAAGATTTAGAGGCTGAAACATTGAATGGCCGTGTCTATTTAGATGGCGCATTGGATGAAGTTGAAGCAAAATCGGTTAATGGACATGTTGTTGTCACAACTTGCTCTACTAATTCATCGAAAATCAAAGCACAAACAGTCGCGGGAGCTGTTGAATTGTATGTGCCACGTACAATATCGTTAAGCGGTAAAATTGTTACGAATTTTGGTAAAGTAGATGTCGGTATTCAAGACGCTTCAAAAATTGAATCACAGGATCAATTTTTATCAAAAGTAGTACGTTTTGATAAAGAAATAGAAAATGCTAATCGTTTATTTATCGAAGGTGAGTCTAAAACAGGTGCAGTATTAGTACGCTATACAACAACTGACGAGCAGCAAATTTAACAAATATAAAGCATTCAGGCTATGCAAAACAACATAGCTTGAATGCTTTTTTTTATGCTTGAAGACTCTAGAAAGCAGAAATCGACATTTCCTCAATTGGGCTCGATTTTTGTTTTCTTGTATGTCAAGTTTATGATATTTTTATGGCAATCAAATAACGAAATAACAGGAACTACCACGTAATGAAATGAAACTGTAATAATAAAGGGAGAAATAGAGTGCTATAATAGAGAACGAAATACCTCTTACATGGTAAGAGATTTAGGTGGTTTAAATATGATAGAAATGAAGAATGTGACAAAGAAGTACTCAAATGGCGTTGTTGCGACAAATGGGATTTCCGTTAACATAAAGCAAGGTGAATTTGTCTATGTTGTAGGTCCAAGTGGTGCAGGTAAATCTACATTTATTAAATTAATGTACCGTGAGGAAAAAGCTACTTCTGGAGATATCACTGTTAATGGCATAAATTTAGCAGAATTGAAAAATAAAAAGGTACCTTTTTTACGCCGTCAAATCGGTGTCGTTTTCCAAGACTTCAAACTGCTACCTCGTTTGAATGTTTATGAAAATGTAGCGTTTGCACTAGAAGTAATCGAGGAAGACCCAATAGAAATTCGCCGTCGGGTAATGGAAGTTTTAGAGCTCGTGGGGCTGAAGCAAAAGGCAAGAATGTTCCCTAATGAGCTTTCAGGTGGCGAACAGCAGCGTGTTTCGATTGCACGTTCTATTGTGAATGTGCCGAAGGTCGTTATTGCGGATGAACCTACTGGGAATCTTGACCCTGAGACATCTTGGGACATTATGAATTTATTCGAAGAAATTAATGCAAGAGGTACAACTATAGTAATGGCAACCCATAACCGTGAAATCGTAAATACGATTCGTCGTCGAGTAATTGCAATTGAAGGCGGAATGATTGTCCGTGATGAGCACGGAGGTGACTACGGCTATGAAATTTAATACGGTAAAACGTCACTTCCGAGAAAGTTTTAAGTCTCTTGGTCGTAATAGCTGGATGACTATTGCCTCAGTGAGTGCAGTAACAGTTACATTAATATTAGTAGGCGTATTCGCGCTTATTATGATGAATTTAAATAAAGTAGCATCTGATTTAGAGAACGATGTTGAAATTAAAGTGTTAATCGATGAAACAGCAGATAAAGCTGCTGAAAAAGCGCTCATGGAAAAAATAAAGAAATTACCAGATGTCGCAGAGATGAACTATTCGACAAAGGAAAATGAATTAACGAAATTAGTAAAAGATTTTGGGGACGATTTTAAACTATTTGAGCAAAGTAATCCATTACGTAATGTTATTTATGTGAAGGCTTCAGATCCTCAAAAAACAGCTACTGTTGCTAAAAAAATTGATAAATTTGAGTATACATATGACGTTATGTATGGTGAAGGCAAAGTAGAAAAACTATTTAATTTCTTAAATATTAGCCGCAACGTAGGGATAGTGCTTATTTGTGGATTATTATTTACAGCAATTTTCTTAATTTCTAATACGATTCGAATTACTATTATTGCACGTCGTGATGAAATAGAAATTATGAAACTTGTCGGAGCAACGAATTCTTTCGTGCGTATCCCATTTTTATTAGAAGGAATGTGGCTCGGAATTTTAGGTTCTATTATTCCGATTGCGGTCATCGCAACCCTTTACCACAATGTATATAAAATTATTGCGCCTCGATTAAAAGGCGAACTTGTTCAAGTACTTGATTTCTCACCTCTTGTGTACCAAGTAAGCGGTCTACTATTACTCATCGGTGTACTAATTGGTATTTGGGGAAGTTTCATGTCAGTACGTAAGTTTTTAAAAATCTAGCTTTCGTTAGGCTTCGCACTAAGTTGTGTTAGCAGGAATGACAATCAACCAAAATTAATAGTCGAAAAGGAGTTCAACCGGTGAAAAGTATGGCGAAAAACTCATTGAAAACACTTGCTACAGCATCTGCACTATTTCTTTTTATCCAAACTCCATCAGCGTATGCAACTAGTTTATCGGATTTAAAAGATGAAAAAAAACAAATTGAATCAAAAAAAGATGGCTTAAATTCATCCATCAATAATAAAACAAATGCTATTTCTGAAAATGATAACAAGCAAGAAAAATTATTAGATCAAATTAAAACATTAAATGCTGAAATCGACAAAACTAACGGTACTATCAAAAATGTATGGGCAGATATTCAATCTACAAATGAAGAGATAAAAACTTTAGAAGATTCTATTGCGGAGCTTCTACACAAAATTGAAGAGCGTGATTTATTGTTAGAGGATCGTGCTCGTGCCATTCAGGCGGGTGGTTCCGTTAGCTATTTAGACGTACTACTTAGTTCTAATAGCTTCGTAGATTTTATCGACCGATTCTCTGCGGTCAATGCATTACTTGAAGCGGATCGACAAATTATCCAGGATCAAAAAGAGGATAAGCAAAAATTAGAGGAACAAAAGCAAGTCTTAGAAGGAAAACGCCAAAAACTCGAAGATAAAAAAGCTGAGCTTGATCGTTTGAAAGCATCATTGGATGGACAGAAAGCTGAGAAAAATAAAGTAATTGATCAATTAGAAAAAGAACAAGAAAAGCTGAAGTCAGAAAAGGTATTGCTTGAAAAAGAATATTCTGAGGCTCTTGAGATTAGCGCGGAATTACAACAAAAAATCATTGATGAGCAAAATCGATTAGCTGAAGTTGCTCGTCAACAAGAAGCGAAACGTAAGGCAGCAGCCGCTGCCGCAGCCAAGGCCAATGCATCTAATTCAAGCAATAGTGGTGGTGGATCTGGATCTGGATCATCAACAGTCAATGCCCCACAATCGAATGGTACTTGGGTTAAACCAACAAATGGTCGTTTAACATCAACTTATGGCTGGCGTGAATTTGGCGGTTCAGAGTTCCATTATGGAATCGATCTTGCAAATAGTATAGGTACTCCAGTATGGGCTGCTGCTGACGGTGTTGTTTCCTATGCTGCGCCACTTAGCACATATGGTAATTGTGTCATCGTTACACATTCTATCAACGGTCAAATTTACACGACAGTGTATGCACACTTAAATTCCTTTAACGTTAGTGTTGGCACAGAAGTATCCCAAGGTCAACAAATTGCTGCCATGGGTAATACAGGACGTGTAACAGGACCGCACTTGCACTTTGAAGTGCACATCGGCCCTTGGCGAGGACAAGCAGTCGGAAGTGACAATCCACTAAAATATATTCCAATTTAAAAACTTAAAAAGCTATACATTAGGATTCTTCTAATGTATAGCTTTTTTTTTCCATTAAGTTTCTATTAAATCAAGATGAAAGCGAATGTTTGAAAAGACTAGTTAAGATTGCATAGTGTCATAAACTGAGAAGGATTGGCAGGTAGTTAGAACGAAACGTTGGGGGATCTTCGCGTTGTGTGCTTAGAAATAATAAAGAAGGATAGAAACGGCAAAGTGATGGATAAAACCATCAAAACTGTGGATAGAACCTGCGGAATGATGGATAGAACCATCATAACTGTGGATAGAACCATCAAAAAGATGGATAGAACTATCGAAACTGCGGATAGAATAGGCGAAGTGATGGATAAAACGTAAATAACGTTTTTGGAAAGCGATATAATATGCTTATCTCAATTTTTGACGTTAAAAATATATTCATCTGTAGAACCTGAGCTTTTTTAGCAGATGCATTATTTGGAAGCCTCTTTCCTAGTGTGTCATCATTTTATGTAATATATTTGTAGTATGAATACCTAGATGGGTACTTCAATAGAATTTTTCATAAAGAGTCTATTCTTTGCATGTTTCAGGGAGATTTTTTGAACACAGTGTGAAATGACAGTTCATATAAAGATAATATGCTATGCTGTAGCTATCTGGAGGATTTATTAGATGAATAATACAGAATGGTTTTCTATTCGGGCACTAACATTACCAGCAACAAATGTCGCTCTTCTTGTGGCCTTTTTCATTGTATGGCTAGTTTTACGGGTGCAATTTCCGAAGAAATGGGCGGGGGTATATGGTGACGCGATCTTTACCTTTATTATCGTTTGGAAATTTAGCATAATTGTCACTGATCTTAAAGCTGTTATCGCTCAACCATTTGCGCTCCTTTATTTTAATGGTGGGACAATTGGTGTCTTTTTAGGAGTAATGGCAGCGTCGTTACAGCTTTGGTGGAAGCGGCAACAATTTCAGTTTGACGCAACTGGAGTGGCCGCCTGTAGTTGGGCAATCATTTTAACGCAATCGATATATCAATGGCTTGTAGTGTTACTAAATGATAATCAACTCACTAGCGAAGTGATAACTTTACTTGTACTAAGTATACTAACAGTCCTCATATTATGGAAAATAACAGCTATCAATCGTGCTTTATTTTTATATACGATTGGTTTTATGATTGTTGCTCTCTTTCAGCCGTATGGTTTATGGCAACCGGCTGTAGGTGTGAGCGTCATATTACTAATATTAGGTATAGTGATTCAGCGTTTTGCTGGCACATCTAAATGATATGGTTCAAAAATGAAGTACTGAATTATTGGGAGGTAAGGAATGAAAAAAAATATTGGGCTACTTATCGTCGTGTTATTAGTAGCTGTGATGATTGGTACATATGTTAAACAGCAGATTGATAAGGATCGTGAAATTGAAACAACTTCTCTTGGAAAAGAAATGGATGAACGGAAAATTGGTTTAAGCAATGGAGATACGCCACCGGATTTTACTTTAACAAGTTTGGATGGTAAAAATGTGACTTTGAGTGAGCTTCGTGGAAAAAAAGTTGTGTTAAACTTTTGGGCAACATGGTGTCCACCGTGTAAGGCAGAAATGCCACATATGCAAAATTATTATGAACAATATGCTAAAAAAGATAATGTAGAAATAATAGCTGTCAATTTAACAACTCAAGAACGGGATGTTACAGCTGACGCAAAAGTAGACTCTGTGATGACATTTAGAGATAGCTTTGATTTAACATTCCCTATTTTACTTGATCAAGACCCGAAAAACTCAATCGGCATTGCCTATCAAATAATAACGATTCCTACAACCTATTTTATTGATTCAAATGGATATATTCAACGTGCTATTAAAGGGCCAATGAATGCAGAAATGTTAAAAAAATATGTAGATGCATTAGATTAATCAAATCAAAGAATCTGCTCGTTTTCTTGAAGAAACGAAGCAGATTTTTTATTTGTTTATAAAGCGTCCACGATTCGTGATGGAAACCCGCGGTAGGGATAAATACTAACGATTGTCGATAGAATACCTGCGCTAGAAATCAAATACTCCCGATACGCAATAGAATACTCTTGAAACAAAAATCATAGTATTCAACAAATTATTTTGAAGTTTAATCTTGTATGTTTGAAAAATAAACTTCATACAGTAGAAGAGACGGAGGAGGGAAGGTTTGCGCAAAATAATGGCTGGTGTCGGCGTACTTGCTAGTAGTCTGTTGCTAGGTAGTGGAGTTTATTTTGACTGGTTTAATTTAGGGGATAAAAAGGAGCCGGTCGTTGCAGAGGTTGATTCGATTAATGAAGCGTTGAATTTAATTGAGGAAAAATCTGTATACAGTACGAAAAAAGATGCATTGGTGGAGGGAGCACTTCGTGGTATGGCAGATGCTATAAAGGACCCTTACAGCACCTATTATTCGAAGGAAGAGGCGGAACAGCACCGACAAATGTTAGCCGAAGAAAGAGTAGGCATTGGGATTGAGCTATCTGAAAATAACGGAAAATTTATTGTTGTATCTCCAGTTCGTTCATCCCCGGCAGATAAGGCAGGAATGCGCTCTCTCGATGAAATTGTACAAGTTGATGGCGTTCGGGTAGATGGAAAAACGATGAGTGAATTAATGCATTTAATTCAAGGGGAGAAGGGGACGAAAGTAACTATTGTCGTCTATCGTCCAAGTGAAGATAAACATATTAAAATGACGATGGAACGAGCTGCAATTTCTAATAAAACAGTAACGAGCGAAGTAGTGAACGTAGAAAATGCTCCGATAGGTTATGTGGAAATCTCACTTTTTGGTGAGAAAACGGCAAATGAGTGGGTTGCCGAAACGAGTAAATTGCTTCGACAAGATATAAAAGGGTTAGTAATTGATGTGCGGGATAATCCGGGTGGTTATTTACATAGCGTCGCAGCGCTACTGAGCACAGTATTGGAGAAAGGCAAAGTGTTTGCTTATATGCAAAATGCTGAAGGTGCTATGGAACCATTAAAAACGGAATCAAAAAGCTTTGATGAAAAGTATTTGCAGACCATGTACAAGATGCCGATAGTTGTTTTACAGAATGCGGGCAGTGCATCTGCTAGTGAAGTACTTAGTGGCGCATTAAAAAGCTGGGGACGTGCCTCCCTTGTTGGTGTCAAGAGTTTCGGAAAGGGAACAGTACAGGAGTCTTGGTCGCTGAAAAATGGTGGAGAGCTTAAATTGTCCACAAATAAATGGCTGACACCAAAGCGCGAATGGATTCATGGGCAAGGTATTGAGGCTAATTTAGTGGTTGAACCAAATGAATTATTTGCTTTCCAAATGCACCCGCTATCAGGGAAATTTAAAGAGGGCGATATGAGTGAAGAAATTGCTTATACGCAAAATGCTTTGAAAAAGCTAGGTTTTAAAATTGCTCGTTTAGACGGTTACTTGGATGAATCGACGGAGGAGGCTGTTAAGCTTTATCGGGAGGATAAGAAATTGAAAAAAGCAGAAGATAATTATAATATAGACACTACCTTCTTTAATAGCTTAAACGAAACGTTGAAAAAATATAAAGAGGACCGTCAAAATGATTTACAGTTCCAAATGGCGACAAGCTTTTTATTGCACAATATTGAAGGAGAATAAAAAAGGATTTTTTTGTTGATATTTTGATTTTGTATTCCCGTATATAGCTGACTGTAGCGGAGGGCTATTGTGCTTCTGTCGCAGAGTGAAGCTTTTCACAGAAAGTGAGTAGCCCGTTGTAGCTATATAATTGATATTAGCCTTGATATAGGAACATATCTAAAGAGCATGTTTTGAAAAAATGGATCAAAGCATGCTCTTATTTAATTTTAAAACCCTTGTTCACTAAAGCCCTCATTAGCTTAGTAAGGAAATGTAAAAATGATTTTCTTATGACTCTTATAGGGGTGGTAATAACGTGTTTGCAGCATTCGATTGAGTCAGAATTTGAATTCAAATGTCATTAGAGCTTAATCCTTATTCTTTATCGCAAAATTCATATGCTTCTTTAAGATACATCTTTTCTTTTTCCACAATTCAATTGGTTTCTAATAAACAATGTACTTCCCATTTAATCACTTTAATAAGTAGAAATCTTTTTATTATATTCCCCTTATTGAACTAAACTGAATTTTAGATAACAATAAAACATTAAATTCACTTAGATTGTGAGTCTAATATTAAATTGTTTTCTTAATCATATTAAATAGGTAGTTTCTCAATGAAATGAAAAACTATCGATTTTTTTAGAAAAAGTGTTGACCTTTTTGAATTAAGAGTGTAATATTATACAAGTCGTTAAGACAGCTGCTGAAAAACGAATAACTTAAAGGCAATTAGTTATTGACATCTAGCAAACGACATGATATTATATAAGAGTTGCTGTTGAGAAACGGCAACGAAATGAACCTTGAAAACTGAACAAGCAAAACGTAATCAATATAGTTTTTAGTAGCTAACCTTGAGTTGGTGAATGAAACAAAATTTTGGACATCAAACATGATGCCAGCAAAACAATTTGAGCTAATCAAATTTCTTTTTATGGAGAGTTTGATCCTGGCTCAGGACGA
>NZ_JBLLLQ010000024.1:0-88963 GCF_047737915.1 Lysinibacillus sp. NPDC056185 | reverse complement strand
CCAACAATATCTAAACTTCAATACTATAATGAAATAAATATACCGTATATTAGATGTTATTATGAAGAATTATCTCTAAATCATTTAGTACAAATGTACAATTGGAACCATGAAAAATATAAAGAACAATATTGTATAGTATTAGAAAGATAAAAATATAAATAATCCTTATTGAACTCCCATGAAAGAACTTAATCATCTTTCATTTTTTGCGCTACATGGATGGCTAATGGGGCGGTTTGGTTAAAGAATAAATGTTATAATATGGATATGGTTGAAAAGTAGATTTGATAATGGAAGGTGTATTTGTGTGTTTTCATTTATTATTATAGCTTACTGTATATTTGTGGTAATCAATCTTATACACAAAAATAGAGAATCAATAAGACAATTAACGGCTAAACAATTAATTCTCGCTTCTTTTTCCTATCTTTCCACGGTGCTATTGGGGGTTATTTGTATTTATTATGGAGGTAATTGGATTGCTGGACAATTTTCAAATCGTTTTCTGCAATTAGTTGTTTTCATTTTGATAATAGTCATCACAATATCTTTATGCCAATGGCCATTTAGAAAAATATTAAATAGAGTTACATCAGGTATTTTTCCAAAGAATTGAAAAGTAAAAATTTTTCTATAGCGATTGTATCATAAACACAGTCGCTTCTTATGCTAACGTGGCAGTTTAGTTGAAGAGTGTTGTTTAACTTGTTGTTCAACAATCGGGCCATATTATTGAATAACAACCTTTTATGAAAAGTTACCAAACGATGGTTTGGTAACTTTTCTTTAGCTAATGTAGCAGGTTAATAATTAAAAGTTAGGTAGGATGTTATGCATAGAAAGCTAAGTAATATAGATTTCAGCTATTTTAATATACAGTTAGTCCTTTGTTGCCACATTTATTTAGGCAGTTTCTTATAATAAGTTAAAACCCCTTGTGAAATTCAGAAAATAGACAATATTCCAATATAAATTTACACTGATTGGTGTATATGTTCTCTGGTGGAAAAAAAATAACGCTATGCCAAATGCTTTTTATCATTCATCTGTAGCTGCTTATGGATATGCAGCTAATTATGATAAAGCAAGAAGTTATTGGAATGGTAGCAGTAAAGTTAATATTACTAAAACTACTTCATCTGCAGGTCGTCCTGATATTTATTCTGTCGGAACTACTTCTGTAAGTGGACTTTTAGGACAAGCAGGTGGATATAATAGTTCAGGGAGTGCAGTATCATTAGATAGTAACTGGGATTACGCTACATCAATTATTTATGATAATCAGATGAGAGCACAGTCAAATTATACAGCATCTCGTATAAATTTTAATGCTGCTCACGAAGTAGGTCATACTATTAAAATGGCACATGTAGGTATACCTCACGATTCAGTAATGGTTCAAGGTTGGTGGGAAATCCCTTCTGGTTTAACAAGTTATGATTCAGGTGAAATTAATAAAAAATGGTAATAGGAGGATTTCTATGAAAAAGTCACAATTTTTAACTATAGCTTCATTTTCTTTGTTGTTATTTGCATGTGGTAATGATCAGGTAGCTGAAAAACCTAAGAAAAACGAAGAAATAGAAACCGTAGTAACTCATGGAAGCTATATTGCGTATGATGCTGAAAGCCAATTATTTAATGATGCTGAACTTGTTGTAATGGCGAAAACTGACAAAAAATTCGAAGATAGAGAACATGTCGTAAAGTACATTTCATCAAACAATGAATCTGACGCTGGTTTACCTCCAGTAATTGAAGATTTCTATACGAAAACACCAATCACAATTTCTAAGTTATTGAAGCAAGATGAATCTTCTTCAATAACTGAAAATGATAATCTAACAATTATAGAGCCAATTAGTTACGATGAACAAAAGAAATTATCAATTGAAAATTATGCTGAATTAACTGATGGGGAAATGTACATTCTATATTTAAAGAAAAATACTTTTGGTGAATATAGCATTATCAATATGAATAACGGTAGATTTAATTTAGAAAGTAATGATAAGATTCAAAGTATCTCTGAACATGGACATGAAATTGACAAAGAGAAACACGAAGAAATGAAATCTGATGTAGTGAAAAGATTTGCAAACGAAATGGAAGAAATCGGTATAGATCCACAAAATTAAAAAAAAATAATACTGCTATTCAATTAAATCAATTAATTTATCTGTCATCTCTTTGGAAATCGTATAAATAGTATGAGTATCATCTGTTTTCATTAATGCACTTTTTCACTATCCACAATCCAAAATTCTGTTTCTTACTATTTACATAAACAACATCCATATATAAATCTGGATTCACCATATTTACCATATCATTTTCCTGTACAGCACCTGATATTATATTACGGGGGCTTCAGTGCAATAAGGGTTTATAAAGTATACAAAATAAATTTAATAAACGTTCCCAAATACAAGGTTGGTAACATTCCAAACAGCGACAAACACTGTTAAATCGGTGTTTGTCGCTGTTTTTTATAAAAAATAACACGCTGAGACGCTGCGAAAAATCATTTTAAAGAAGACTGTTCGATCCACTTGTTCTGAATGGCGGTAACATATAAATAGAATCTCAATGAAAAGTTACCAAAGGACGCTTTGGGAAGGTTATACTTTAACTAACGGGTGCAGTTGTTGAATAAGCGCTGTGCTATAATTGGATTATATTGAAAAAAAGTGTATGTTAAAATTCGAACAAAATAAATTTATATGTAGGGAGATGACTACTTTATGAAAAAGAAAATTTCTATAGTATTAACAACGATAGCTATCATTACTTTTGGTGTTTTTATTTATTATGGGTCTTTGACCGAGGCTAATAAGGAAACCGACAGTATTGTAATAGATAAAGATGGAGAAGTAGTAGAACCACTTAGTGGTAATAACGATAATATGGGTCATTAATACACATTAATATCGGCAGACATTTTTCTTGACGTTCTATTTGTACCAATATTCTCCTAAGCAATCGGGCGCTTTAGTGCAACAAGGACTTATAAGCTATACAAAACAATCATAATAAACGTTCCCAAATGTAAGTTTGGAAACAGACTTAAAGGCAACGAATGTTGTGAAATCAACAGTTTCGTGGCTTTTTGTATGCACATTATTTATACAGCTTTTTATGCAGGCAGCACAAACACTTGAAACATCAATATTTACACGATTATGGCTTACTGTTTAGTGTGCATAAAATCATGTATATTTCTTAGCGTTGTAAATCCACCTTTTTTAGTTATTCATTCATGTTCATCAAGCCATTTATAAAATGGCACATAGTTTGGTTTGCTGGTAATATCCTTCTTGCGATGTGCATCATCTAATTGGCTTTGTAAGCTGCGATGCTGGTATCTTTTTTCCCTTTATTAATATTAGAATTTGAATACAGGATATTCCAAAATAACAGAAACAATGGAGGTATGAAATTTGAAGATCCGAAGAATAGATCATGTGGGTGTAATCGTAAATGATCTCCCTGCCGCTAAAGAGTTTTTTCTCGATTTTGGACTTGAGGTAAAAGGGGAATGGGAAATGGAAGGAGACTTAATGGGATATGCAGTTGGTCTTAATGACGTTAAAGTAGCGTGTGTAGGATTGGGAACGACAGACGGTCAGACATGGATAGAGCTAATCAAATTTTATTCACCGTCAGATGAAAAAGATTTTCAGCAACCATTTGCAAATACACTGGGTATCCGACATATTGCATTTACTGTTGAAGATATTGAAGCTGTTGTTGCCAAATTGAAAAAGAAGGGTACGAAAATCTTTAGTGAGATACAGCAATATGAAGAAAGTTATAAATTATGCTACGTTCGCGGTCCAGAAGGAATTATTTTGGAGTTGGCTGAGGAAATCAAATAAGTTATGTTAATTAAAATGAAAGTACGACTCTTCGTTACTTTCTTATTTTTTTAGTTTGTGAAGAAATGTACTTAAATTAACGGGTGCGTTGATTAAAAATCATTAAGTTACATACGTAGCTCTTTTAAGTATTTCTAGAACTAACAATACAGGATTGTTACATAGGATGACACAAGAAAAGGCGGTAAGTTTTAAGTGAAAGAATTAAGAGACTTGATTTCAACAAGAAAACCTGGCGTTACAGATTTTGATATAAAATTAGCAGAAGAAAAATTAGGTGCAGTTTTTCCTGAACAATACAAGGAACTTTTTCGACTAGTTAATAATGCCGAAATCGGCGAATGGACTCTTTTTTCGATCAAAGACCAAAAGAATCCTAAAAAAACTTGGGATGATGTCGTGAGGCAAAACCAGGATGCAAAAGATGAAGAAATGTCCGGTGACCTAATAGCTATTGGTGATGATGGTACAGGGGATAAATTATGTCTTCAAGTTATAAACGGGAAAATGAATGATGAAATTTATATTTGGAACCACGAGACCGCAGAAATAGAGGAATATACCTCAAATTTAAAGGATTTTATTAAATTGGATTCTGAAAACGGTGAGTTCGATGAAGATGAATAATGTCCAATAATAAGATAAACGCTTGTTCAACTAACGGAGCTTTACTTCAATAAGGAAAAAGGTTGAAATTACCATTTTTGTGGTATTATGAATGTGCTTTTAGAAGGGTGGGGCGAGTTCAGTTGAGTAAAATGAAGCAGAGTACAAAGTTAGATTTAGAGAGAATAGTTTTCATTGGGAGAACTTTTGAAGAGTATTTAGATATGTTCTTACTTTCAGAAAAAGAACTACGAGGAAAGAAAATACTTGATTGTCCAGCAGGAGCTTGTTCATTTACAGCCATTGGCAACAAATCAGGTTTCGATGTAACCGCTTGTGACATTGCCTATTATCATTCTGGTGAAGATCTAAAAAATAAAGGTCTTCAAGATATTGAACACGCAATGAAGCATATGGAAGAAGCTAAAAACAACTATAAATGGGACTATTTTAAGGATATAGAAGGTCTTAGAAAATTTCGTTTAACGGCTTTACAAGATTTTGATAATGATATGAAAAAATCGAGTGAAAGATATATACCCGTTACATTGCCTTCTTTGCCATTTAAGAATGATGAATTTGAGATTCTTCTCTCAGCACATTTTTTATTTATGTATGCAGATAGGTTAGATTATCAATTTCACTTAGAAACGCTAAACGAGCTGTTGAGGGTTACAAAAGAGGAAGTTCGTATTTTTCCTTTAGTTGATTTAGAGGGAAAAAGATATAAGCATTTAGATAAACTAATAAGTTATCTTGCTGACAATAACTGTACAGTTGAAGAAGTAAAAGTTCCATATGAATTTCAAGAAAATGCTAATTCGATGTTGAAAATAAAAAAAGGTTAGAAGAACAACGTTGGGCGGTTATCTTTTTGAAATAATTTTTAAAGCATCGCTTATTGAACTAACAGAGCTTTAGTTGAAGAAGGCTCATTTAATTGATCAAACTTTTTTATAAAAATCTCATACTTAGTTAGAAAGATTAACTCCATTTTGATCAAACTTTTTTCAAAATGGAGTTTTTGCATTTGCTGATAAATAAAGGTTGAAGGTAATTTTTAATCAATCTTACATTGCAATAACCATCGCTTTTGAGAATCTAAAAGGGAGTAAATCGATGGTGATTTCCTCCCTGTTTATTATTTCGTGAAGTTAAAAAGCAATAATAGTCCCATTTAAAAAATGTCTTGATAAAGTGTTTGCAATAAGCTTTTCATCGCTTATTGTTTCTGTAATTGCATTGTCGTTTACTTTTACACAAAAAATGTAAAGGCAGCAAAGCGACATGAGAGGCCACCTTCAAATCGAGAATGAGGGTGGCTTTTCTCATGTTATTTGCGATAGTTGGGGGATGGAGTTGGAGAGGTAGCTGACCGATAAAATTCGAATTATACAAATTTTCTGTTGATTTTTCACGAAGGGTTATGTCACACTATAATGGTGGGATTATATTCCAACTTTTTTCTGCGAAAGGAGATGTTTTTTAATGACAACTTATATGGTATTGGTGGTTTTAACTTAACCGAATATCGGGCATAGTAAATTCCAATTTTTGATTATAGCTTGGAATGAGAGCAACCGGGAATATCACCCGTGTTTTTTGCTATGCCGTAAACAGTAACCTTTCGTGAATACTGCTGTTAGCGGGATACGATGAAAGTCGTATTCCTTTTTGATTATAGTCGATTTTTGACTTTTCTCCGCGAAACAGCAGCTTCTTAGGAGGCTGCTTGTTCGCGGTATTTTTATGCCCAAAAACAACTTTTAGGAGAGGATCGGTTCAATGATTGATTTGAAACAATACGGTTATATCGAAGCCGAAACGCCGCCGATAGGTTTAATACCTGGAAGGGTTACGGAACTACAGCGAGAGCAATATACCGTTATCACCGAACAAGGAGAAGTGACCGCTGTATTGAAGGGCGCTTTCTACCACACTGCGGTGACTCGGGAAGATTTTCCGTGCGTTGGCGATTTTGTATTTCTGCAATACAACGAAAACGGTGCTTCGCTCATTGCCAAATTGCTGCCTCGCCGCTCGAAATTTTCCCGCGCGGACTATTCGGGACACGCAGTAGGGTATGTCAAAACTATACTGGAGCAAGTCGTAGCAACGAATTTTGATTACGTATTTATCGTGTCGTCCTTAAACTGGGATTTCAAGGTCAGCCGCATCATGCGCTACCTGACACAGGCACGGCAGAGCAACAGCCAGCCTGTCGTAATCTTAACAAAAGCTGACTTGGCTACGGATTTCAACACACCGATAGCTGAAGTTCAGAAAGCCGCTCCTGATGTGCCAGTACACGCAGTTTCTAGCCACACCGGGAATGGTTTAGACGGGTTGAGCGAATATCTCCAACCAGGAAAAACCGTAGTATTACTCGGTATGTCTGGTGTGGGGAAATCTTCGCTGCTAAACGCTTTGATGAATCAGGAAGTGATGACTGTCAAGGCTATCCGCGAGGCCGACAGCCGGGGCCGGCACACAACAACGCATCGCCAGCTTTTCATGCTCCCTTCCGGTGCGATGGTTATTGATACGCCTGGTATGCGTGAACTTGGGCTGTTCGGTGCGGACGACGGGATCAGCGCGGGATTTAACGATGTGGAGGAATTATTCACACAGTGTCGCTTCAATGACTGCCGCCATCAGACGGAGCCGGGCTGCGCAGTTCTTGCCGCCCTTGCCGATGGTTCATTGGCACAAGAGCATTGGGAGCGTTACCTTGTACAGAAGCGGGAAAACAAATTTGTGGATGATAAATCGGGGTATCTCATAGATAAACGGCCGTGGCAAAAGTCGATTGCCATGCGACATAAGGGTAAAAAGGGAGGAAACAAGAAATGAACAACCATGATGAAAACTTTGTAAAGCCCGAAATACTGACGCTTGTTTTGAGTAAAATGCTCGACAAGACGATAATCCGCGCAGATTATCAACTTAAAGAGTTGCAAGGCGGGACAATAGGAATTGTTCGGCTTTTAACAGGCATGGTTGAAACTTCTGATGGTGAAAATCTGCCGTATAAGATAGTTTGGAAAACACAGAAAAAATTTGAGCGTTATGGTGATCCGGATTCATGGCGTAGGGAATACGACCTCTACGCATCGGATTTCAAAAAGGTTTTCTCCAACTCGTTCCGTTGGCCGGAGTGTTATCACGCCGAAATAAATGGCGATGAGATTCAACTGTGGATGGAATATATTGATGGTGTGTCAGGCTTAAATCTAACCTCGGAAATGTATGAACGTATAGCCCAGGAATTGGGGCGATTTCAAGGCAAGTTGTACACTGAACGACCAAACATATTGCAGAATTTACCCAATTTAAGCAAGGTGGAGTTTATGAAAAACTACTATCTGCGTTATCGGTCATGGGATGTTTTGTATGATTATATACGCTCCGATGACTGTGAAATCCCGAAGCACCTGTGTAAAATGCTCATAGACTTAGATAGCAATGCGGACGAAATATTCAGTCGAATTGAAAAGCTACCAATAGTGCTTTGCCACAGGGATTTTTGGGTGGCAAACATATTCTATTCGGACAATAAAATCGTACTTATCGATTGGGATACCGCCGGATGGGGGTACATGGGCGAGGATATCGCGAGTTTAATAACTGATGAAGCGGACATCTGTCATATGATTGACTACTACCAAAAATGCATTCCTGCATATTACAGGGGTTTTTCGGAATATGCGGATGTGTCCCATATATCCGAGCATTGTATCTATGAACTAATTCTTGCTATGTTCGGATACAGGCTCGTGGAGTGGTATAAATTCGCTAAGTCGCCCGAAGATAAAGCATTGCACCTTAGTACCTTGCAAAAAATTCATGAGATGAGAAATGTGTAAATAAATATAACTATTGTGTCATAATATATAAAAAACTGAATGTATCTGTTTGATGTATCGTTTTAATATATGGAATTTAACAATTTTAAAATAAGAAAGTAGAGAAAATAAATGAAAATAACTAATTATCCATTAATGAATAATTTGAGTTTTGTTTATTATTTCTCCTATCTATTTCTTAGAACTAAAGGTTACAAAACCCTTTAGTAGAGTTAGCATTGGTGAATATTTTGTGTACCCTATTTTGAGAAATATGGAAATGATATTTGGAATGTTTTAGGCCATGTGTGGAAGTGGCTTGACTTAGAGAGGAGATAAAAAGATGATTGAATTACGAAAAATAGACGGGGATAACATAGATGAAGTAATAGCGCTTGATGTTGAAGAAAACCAGAAAGAATTTATATTAGAAACTACTAACCTTAGATGCTTCGCAGACGCTCATATGTTGAACACAGATGGTATACCAGCTTCTCCATTAGCTATTTATGCGAATAATACGATGATTGGATTTTTGATGTATATTTATGATACGACGGATCATGAATCATTTCAAAATGAAGTTTATTACGGGGAGAAGGCCTATTTCATTTGGCATTTTATGATTGACAAGAGATATCAGGGGAAAGGATATGGCAAGCTTGCCTTTGAAAAAATGTTGGCGGATATTAAAACTATGCCATATGGGGAAGCACAATATGTAGACCTCTTCTATGATAAAAGTAATGTCATAGCTAAAGAATTATACGCTTCATTTGGTTTTATAGAAACAGGCATCATTCAGGATAATTCGGTGCATGCGATTAAAAATCTAGATGGGAAAATAACAGAAGCCGTAGTAGAATAGAATCTCTCGGAAAGAAATGTCGAAGAAAAAACCGATTTTGTTAACTCAGTTTTAGCAAAAATATAATATTTATACCGCAGGCGCGATTGTTTATGATCTATTGAGCGATTCATTTTTTTATAAAAATCAAACTTAAATATTTGCTAAGGAAGTATCCATTTTGATCAATCTTTTTTCAAAGTGGATTCTTTTTATTTTATTCAAAAATGCTGGCTTGTGAGGATGTTTTTGATCAAACTTTATTTCGAAGCAACACAAAGGGGGCTTCTGATGAGGAATTACTAAAAGGGTTGCGATATGGTAACTGTAAGACCATCCTGACAAATGGTTTTGGATTTCCTCTAATAATGGTATCTCATATAAACTACAACCGTATGGAATGTACAATGTATGAACTCCAAAAATAATGAATATTATTATTATCTTTACTTTGGCGAAATTATCCGTAATGGTGAGACAGAATCTTTTAGCCTTTTAGAATGAAATTGAAAGAGGAGGGTTCATGATATGTCGCAAAACATCATTCCTAGAGCCGCTGTGCGCGGGACAGCTTCAGGAGTTATCTTCATGGCATTTTTCGGTACTCTATGGGCGGGAATTGGAATTAGAGGACTGCAAGGTTGGGGATTTCTCTGGCTGTTGATCTTTTCCCTATTGATTGGTGTCATATTGCTTATTGGAGGAATCGTATTGATAACGAATTCAAAAAGGTTATCAAACGAGAGGGCGGAAGGGAATTCTCAGCGTTGGAAACGAAAGAATATGTGGTTCGGTATTATTTTCGGTTTAGAAGGCGTATTGATAGCCATTGCTGCCGGAATTTGTGGATCTACCAATCATTTGGATTTGTTTGTCCCTGTTATGGCTCTTATTGTCGGTGCTCATTTCTTTCCACTAGCGCACCTTTTCCAGGTGAAGATCTATTATATTACGGGTTCACTTCTTTGTCTGCTTTCGGCAATCGCGCTGTTTACTTTCCCTATTAATGTTACCTGGAGTAATTATCAAATTATGGTATGGTGGACATCTGTTGGTTTTGGTTCAGCTCTGATATTGTGGGGGACCGGGGTGGCAGTTTGGATTACAGGACATAGACTACTAAGCAGGGCTGTGAATGGATCCGAAGAAGCTTAGGCATTTTTAATAAAACTAACAAAAAGAGACCTAGATAGTTGTCCAGGTCTCTGTTTTATGTAGCAGATTTTTTTGAAATGATATTCAGTAAATTGCCGCTTATGTCGTACCCCAAAAACTAAGTTATTCACATAATAGAATTTGACGTAAAAACGATTGCTTTTTAGCAACGCATCGATCTGATATCACAAAACCTGCATCCTTTATCATGTCATCAATTGTTTCAATTGTAACGACAATAACCTTATCGGCAATCCGGCGAGCGTGTTTTATAATATCAAATTGATCTTCTGGTGATGAATGCGTAAATAAGTTATAAGGTAAATCAATTACGGCGACATCATAGTGTTCCGTTACCTCCGAGATTGGACCTACTGTAATTTTGCCTGTTAATCCAAAATAAGCGATGTTTTCTCGGGCACCTTTACAAACATTGTAATATATATCTCGCCCTTCCATATTAATTCCCATGGAAAGGGCTTCAATAACGACTGTCCCAATACCACAACAAGGATCAATCGCTCGAATATTTTGAGGCTGGGGAACTGCGATATTCGCAACAGCACGAGCTACTCTTGTACTAAGTGCCGTTGAATAACTGTTTGGTTTGTGTAAATGTTTAAGCCAAATGGATTCACTCTTCATATACTTTCCAAAATACCATATTCCATCTATTAAAATTAGACCAAATACAATTTCGGGATGAGTTAGGTCTGGTTCTCCCTCAATGCACAACCCTATCTCACGTTCTAACAATCGACGCTCTGACTGACGAATTTTCTTCGTTTCACCTATATCCATACTATTTAAACAAACCACTTTAAAAGTTGCTTCATTTATATTTATACCCTTCACCAATGTCTTGATGTTTTCTACGCTATTATCTTCATATAGCACTTCAAGTCGTTCTTGTATAAAAGGGCTACGGCTTGGATCAATTTTATTATTGCTTATGATATAGTTTGAAGGGGAATCAAAACTAAAAAATGAACGCATCTCCATTCTACATAGATCGTATTCGTCAACATGATGTACATATGTGTATATAAATTTATTATTATTTTGCTCGTTGCTCAATTGATTACCATCCTTTTATATTGTTGTTCACTTGATTTCACTATAGTTAATAAAAAACAAATGAGGTTGTTTATTTTGTAATCGTATCATAGGCGTCTCTATCAAGCCACTCGATACACATTTATGGCGAGATTCAATCGATTAGAGGGAATAGTAGAAATAATCTGTGAAAAGAAATAATATAAAAATAAACATCTATTCATTTCAACAGGTCAGATCAATTATAGGAGGGTGTTAAAATGGTAGTAAAAGAAGATATTATACATAGAAAGGGAGCTAGAAAGGCTAGCGATATCCCTGGTGACGTTTTAACGTTGTTGAATCAAGGGAAAATAGAGAGTGTTAATTTAACAGAGTGGCAAGCTGTTCACCATATTACTTTATTAAAAAATGTTCTACCATCCATTGGGCTAGAAGAAAAGTTAGAAGTTATACTGACTGAGGTAGAGAAGCAAAAAGTTGAAACGGGAATGAAGGCCATACGTTTAATTGGAAGTTTGTTAGATACAGTCTTAATGGATGAGCGTGCAACAAAAAAAGAGGAGCTAATTACAATATGCGCTCATCACGTATCTGATAGTGTCAGATGTTGGGCGGCATTTATGAATAAAAACAATGATTATTCTTTAGAGGAAAAGCTTTTGTATATTCAACCTTTCGCAGCAGATCATCATTTTGGTGTTCGGGAAATTGCATGGATGTCAATTAGGGAGGACCTTTCGGCAAATATTAAGAATAGTGTAGATTTGTTAACGGAGTGGGCGAAAAATGAAGATGACAACATTCGTAGGTTCAGTTTAGAATCAATCCGTCCTCGCGGAGTATGGACAAAGCATATAGAAATATTAAAGGAAGAACCGCAAATGGCACTTCCTATTCTAAATTTGCTTAAATCTGATCCGGCTAAGTATGTTCAAGATTCTGTCGGCAACTGGTTAAATGATGCTAGCAAAACTCAACCAGAGTGGGTAATAAACCTATGTGATGAATGGCAAAAAAAATCTCCAACTAAGGCAACTGAGAGAATCATTAAAAAGGCTCAAAGAACAATAGTAAAAAGTTAATTGGCTATTGAAAAATGTATTCAGTCTTGAATTTTTCACTATAACAATCATCCAGCCGAACAAGCAACAGTTATTAATTCTGTTGCTTGTTCATTTTGTTTTGCTTGATTGCTAAATATAATGTGAAACTAATCGCTATAAACATTATCACAGAAAAAATAAGTGATAGTAGATAGATGTAATCAATATGACAAGAGAACTAATAATGATGACAACACGGAATAATATATCTGTTTTTTCGCTTGGAATAAAAAAATTCTTGAATAATAGCAAATAAATAAGACAAGCCGAAAAGTATAAAATACTCATAAACAAAAACAGGCTTTACATAATCGGGAATTCCAAAATAAATTATTTCATATATAAAAATGAGTAATACTACATATTTTGAATATTTGTTAAAAAAGTTTAACAAAGTACCACCCCTTATTATTAAAGATTAACACATATTGTGAAAAAATAATGTTTTCGATCTTTAATTGTATATAGGATAATGATTATATATTAAATGGCAAAATCTTAGAGGGAATACTCCAAAAAGGAAGTGAGGAAAATGAATCTAGAAATGGTAATGAAGGAGCTTGAGGCTCTTGGCAAGGAACGAACTAAAAAAATGTATATGTCTAATGGTGCGCATGAGCCGCTTTTTGGCGTGGCAACAGGTGCAATGAAACCAATAGCTAAGAAAATAAAACTAAATCAACCATTAGCTGAAGAACTTTATGCCACAGGGAATTACGACGCAATGTACTTTGCAGGCATTATTGCAGATCCAAAGGCGATGACTGTGTCAGATTTTGATCGTTGGATGGATTCGGCATACTTTTATATGCTGTCGGATTATGTGGTAGCAGTAACTTTAGCGGAAGCAGATATTGCACAAGAAGTTGCTGATAAATGGATCGCAAGCGGTGAAGAGCTGAGAATGTCAGCGGGCTGGAGTTGCTACTGTTGGCTTTTAGGGAATCGTTTAGACGATGAATTTTCCGAGAGCAAAATTGCGAACATGATTGAAATTGTGAAAAATACGATTCATGAATCGCCAGAACGAACGAAATCTGCTATGAATAATTTTCTATACACTGTTGGGCTTTCATATTTACCGCTCCATGAAAAGGCTGTCGAAATTGCAAAGGAAATAGGTCCAATAGAAGTAAAACGAGATAAGAAAAAAAGTAGTTTCTTGCATGCTTACGAAAGTATTCAAAAGGATGTAGATAAAGGGAGAATTGGTTTCAAACGCAAATATGTAAGATGTTAAACAATTGCAGCGCATCACGAACAATATATCAAATCTTGTTTAAGAGAGAATTTCAATTTATATTTGAAATTCTCTCTTTTTTATTTATATAGTTACTTTGCTTTGTGATACTAATAGATGTTTCTTCTTAAGAAGTTGTTAGCTGAAAAACTATTTTTATTTTCCAAAAGGATGGTCAACATATGGACCCTTCACTGTAATTCTCAATAGCTGAGTAGCCATAAATTTCGGTGAATAAGGCATATCGTTTTCTAACCACCAAACGATCACCTCAAGAAAAGCGGCAGCAAAATATCTGACAGCCATTTCACGTGGAACTGTAAGATTTTTGTCATCGGGCTGCATAGAGTTTATCCCATTTGAGACAAAATCGATGATGATTTCCTTCAAACCTGAAGAGAAATAAGGAATGTCTTTTTCAGTTAAAAACACTTTATATAATTTACTATTTAAAGAAATTTGCTCGAATAAATGCATAAATGTATCGTGTGGCTCATCTGCATCTTTTGAGAAATCAAATTCCAACTTGCCCTCAAATGTAACGTTTAGGCTGCTCACTAAATCATTTAATATTTCCTTTGTACTTTGATAGAGAAGATCAAGTTTATCGCTATAATGTAGATAAAAAGTAGCACGATTTAAGGTCGCTCGCTCTGTAATATCTTGTACCGTAATCTTGTCATAGCCTCTTTCCTCAATTAATTCCACAAGTGCGTCTCTTAGTAGTTGGCGCGTCCTCATAACCCGAGGGTCCATTGTCTGTTTCTTATTCGACATTTTTAAGCTCCTTGTCTTATTTTTTCTATTTTTACAACACTAGCTATAAGTTCGTTGATAAAGCGTCGAATCTATGAAATGTGTTGTTTGCTCTTTTGAAGAGGATTGATATACTTATATTAACGACACGATGTCGATAATACAACTAGTTGTTAATATGTTCATGAATTAGTCGTTTTATTAATTGGAATAGATATCTAACAAATATAGAGAGGAAGTTTTAAAATGGGTCGTTTAAATGGGAAAGTAGCCATTATTACAGGGGCAGCAATGGGGATGGGTGCTTCTGAAGCAAAATTATTTGCTCAAGAAGGAGCGAAAATTATCGCTACAGATGTTCAAATCGAGCCATTGAACCAATTAGTAAAGGAAATTAAAGAAAATGGCGGGGATGCTATAGGAATCCAGCATGATGTGACATCAGAAGATGCTTGGAAGTCTGTCATTGCCGAAGCGGTGAAGACATATGGTAAAGTCGACGTACTCGTTAACAATGCCGGTGTTTCTTCACCAAAAACGATTGCCAACATGGAAATGGACGAATGGAATAAAATAATGGACATTAACTTAAATGGCTGCATTATTGGTATGAAATATGTGATTCCTGAAATGCAAAAAGCAGGTGGCGGCTCTATTATCAATATTTCTTCAATTGGCGGTATTGTTGGTATGGCGGGCACAAGTCCATATACAGCGGCTAAAGGAGCACTACGAGTACTATCAAAATCAGCTGCAATTGAATACGGAAAAGATAAAATCCGTGTAAATTCCGTACATCCAGGTATCATCGTAACACCAATGACAGCACCAACGATGGAAGAAGGAGGCGCTCTTTCTTTCTATAAAACTTATACGCAGCTTCCATACTTTGGTGAACCAGAGGATGTTGCCTATGGCGTTGTATTTTTAGCATCTGACGAATCGCGCTTTATGACAGGTGCAGAATTAGTTATTGATGGTGGTTGGACAGCTATTTAATAAAAAGAGAAAAGCTAGGTTTCACACAGAATGTGAGCCTAGTTTTTTGTTGTTTATAAGAATGAATGAGAAAGAAGAGAATTCCCACAAAAAGGGGAATGAATACCTGTGTGAAACAGGGAAATAGGTAAGCTATAGAAATGCTCAGTTCAGCAAAAGAACTTTTCGGTCGAACTATAGTTAGGGTAGCAGAGCATAATATTTATGGTAAGATGAAGACGGGTTATACATTTGTGATGTTGTTGATGAATTGCTAGATAGGAAAAAAATGGCGTGCATAAGTTGGGGAGATTTTGAAGATGGAGAATTTGATGAGCTACCAACTTCCCAATGTTTAAATGAAATTTCCGAAAAATTAAAGGAAGAGGGAATTTCTTTGGCATATTTGGATATTGATAGTGACTGTTACGTTCTAATCACTGTTCCATCATCTGATATTGATGAAATAAAGAAGTTGGCGCAAGAAGCGGGATATAGAATTCAAGATTCTTTCTGAAGTAGCTATCCTCTCGTTAGAAGTCAGCACATAATCTAATATAAACAGGAAGTATTAGGAGGCAACAATGTCTTTTAAAAAATTAAAATCCATTCTTTCACCACCCAATTTTGCAATTTCTTTAGATGACTCTCCGAAATGGAGCGAAGTTGAAAATAAATTAGGTATAGTATTACCTTCAGACTATAAAGAGTTTATCGCTTTATATGGTTCAGGTAATATTGGTAACTTTATAATGATATATTGTCCTTTTGCAAAAAATGATAATATGAATTTCTTTTTTCAACAAAATTTGAATAAAGATGCATATTTAACTTTAAAGGAGAGTTTCCCTGAGGACTTTCCATATGAGGTATACCCAACAAATGGAGGAATCTTGACCTGGGGACGAACTGAAAATGGGGATACATTAAATTGGATTGTGAATACTCAAGGTGATTGGGCTATTTTAGTAGATGATGGATCAGGTGATTATTTTGAATATAAGGGCTCTATGACTGGTTTTCTCCATGATGTATTAAGTGGTAGTATTATTTGCCCTATATTCCCAAGTGATTTTCCTAATAAAGATAGTAAAAATGCCTTTGTTGGTTTAATGGATTAATGATCGAAAAGTTGAACTAAAAAACTATAAACCTGTCGCAGTATTTAATAAAGTATAAATCATAAGTATTGCAAAATTATTCATTCAAAAGTCATATTTCGAATTTTTATAGCGAAAAAAAGAGGATAATACATAAAAATTCAAAAAATTAATTGACGCTAGTATTAAATGTGTGATAAAAATGATAGTATCAATTCGGAAAATTAATATTTGGGCAATGATAGGATTAAGTAGTGAAAATCTCCCTATTTCAGAGAGCTGATGGTTGGTGCGAATCAGTATATAGATGATCATGAATTTCGACCTGGAGCATCTTTCATAAATCACACGTTGTGAGGAAGTGGAAGACGGTAGTGAATACCGTTATCAAATAAAGTGGTGAAGAATTTTTATTCACAACTAGGGTGGTACCGCGATATCTATCGTCCCTACGTATTTACGTAGGGACGTTTTTTATTTAGGTCTTATTCTTGTTGTGTTTTCATAACTAGGGTGGTACCGCGATATTACATCGTCCCTACGTAATTGCGTAGGGGCGTTTTTTATTAAAGTTTTACGCTTGTTGTATCTTCATAACTAGGGTGGTACCGCGATATATAATCGTCCCTACGTATTTGCGTAGGGACGTTTTTTATTGTGATATTTTTATTTTCCCTACGTTTCGTTGAGGCGATTTTTATTTGAAAGGACTTACGATAGACCAATATGAATAAAGACCGAATTGTAATAAACAGAAAAAGAGAGGAGATAAAGAGATGGAATCACAGCAATGGACATCGAAATTAGGTTTCATTTTAGCAGCAGCAGGCTCGGCAATCGGTCTTGGCGCGATTTGGAAGTTCCCGTATATGGCCGGTATTGGAGGTGGCGGTGCG
This sequence comes from Lysinibacillus sp. NPDC056185, assembly GCF_047737915.1. NCBI lineage: Bacteria > Bacillati > Bacillota > Bacilli > Caryophanales > Bacillaceae > Lysinibacillus > Lysinibacillus sp. NPDC056185. The sequence continues at coordinate 71,497 of NZ_JBLLLQ010000024.1, read as the reverse complement.
TTCTTCCTTATTTTCATCGGTTTTACTTTATTAATTGGTTTACCGTTATTATTGGCAGAATTTGTAGTTGGAAGAAGTACGCAAAAAGAGGCTGTTGATGCCTATAGAAATATTGCTCCTAATACGCTATGGCCGTGGGTCGGTAAATTAGGGATCGTCACATGTTTCATCTTGCTTTCATTCTACAGTGTTGTAGGAGGATGGATTTTATTATATTTATGGAACGCAATTACAGGTAGACTGTGGGAAGGAAATGGCTCTTACGAAGCAACCTTTGGTGAAATTATTTCTAATCCATTATTAGCGGTTGGATCACAGCTATTATTTATTCTTATGACTATTTTTATCGTAAGTAAAGGTGTACAAAACGGTGTTGAAAAAGTAAATAAGTATTTCATGCCAGCATTATTTATTTTATTCTTTGTATTAATTATTCGTGCTCTTACATTAGATGGGGCAGGAGAAGGGGTTCGCTTCTTCTTGCAACCTGATTTCTCAAATGTTACATCTGAAATTATTTTATATGCGATGGGGCAGTCGTTCTTCTCGTTATCTGTCGGTGTAGGCGTAATGGTTACGTATAGCTCATACTTACCGAAAGAAGAAAGTTTACCACGTTCCGCATTTTCTATCGTCGGTTTAACGCTTGTGATTACATTACTTGCAGGGCTTGCTATTTTCCCGGTAGTATTCGCATTTGGAATGGAACCATCTCAAGGACCTGGTCTATTATTTATTGTCTTGCCAGCAATTTTCAGTAAAATGGCATTCGGGAAATTGTTCTTCATTATTTTCTTGTTACTATTTTTCTTTGCAACAATAACATCAGCCATTTCCATGTTGGAAATTAGCGTGGCCTCTTTAACGAAAAAAGGTAAAGGGAAACGCGAAAATATGGCATTGATGGTCGGATTACTAATCTTTGTTGTAGGGATTCCATCGGCGCTATCATATGGCGTATTAAGCGATGTGCAATTGTTTGGAAAAACAATCTTTGATTTAGCGGACTTTACAGTAAGTAATATTCTTATGCCACTCGGTGTATTATTAGTGGCGATTTTCGTACCGTTTAAAATGAAGAAAGAAGTATTAATGCAAGAACTGGGTGTAAGTAAAAATAAAGGTTATAAATTATTCGTTTTATGGTTATTCTTACTTCGCTTTATAGCACCAATTGCAATTATTATCGTATTTTTAAATGTAATTGGATTGATTTAAAATACAATGCAAAAGGCCCTAGCATAGCATTATGTTAGGGTCTTTTTGTTATAAAATGATCTGAAAGCAACTCCAAAATATAAATTAAAGTTGATGTTGGAGTTATTTTTTTGTATTCTTCACTCTCCCCCAAAAAACTGCTCCGGTCCAAGAGGAAAGTGATCGGGTCCCCCAAAAAACTGCTCCGGTCCAAGAGGAAAGTGATCGGGTCCCCCAAAAAACTGCTCCGGTCCAAGAAGAAAGTGATCGGGTCCCCCAAAAAACTGCTCCGGTCCAAGAAGAAAGTGATCGGGTCCCCCAAAAAACTGCTCCGGTTCAAAAGAAAAGTGATCGGGTCCCCCAAAAAACTGCTCAGGTCCAAGAGGAAAGCGATCGGGTTCCTTAAAAAACTGCTCCGGTCCAAGAAGAAAGTGATCGGGTCCCTCAAAGAACTGCTCAGGTCCCTACGAATTCAGCCCTCCACAGAATAAAAGCGGAAACCAACGCAAATCAAAGCAATACCCGCCTAAAACAGATAAAAAATCAAAAAAAAGAATAGCTTGACATCATTCGAAATAGCACAAACATCACAAGTTTTTCTGCATATCATAATGGGGAAAGCGTTTTCTTCAATTAATATAGAAGAAAGGCACTACAACTTAATCAAGTTTGCTGAAAAACACTTACATGAGGCACATTTCGTAACTTGGTTTATTACGACACTAAAAACTTTGGTTGGCTAATTATCTTGTGATAGTCATGTCCGAAGAGCTTCGGCTGTAGATGTTGTAATAATGACCCACATTTTGCTGTTGAATTGATACATCTTATCTTTATACAAGCAAAATTGTTTATATTGACATCCATATTTATTTTCGAAAAGACGATTTGGCTTGTCATGTCAGATCGAGCATCGAAAAATTCTGTAAATTTGATGATTTCAGCTAGTTCAGACGAATATTTGTACGATTATAGGAATTTTACGAAAAAAATTTGCAAAAACCTTAACTATTTCCTACGAAATCCGTATAATAAATCAAACAGTGTGAAAATTGTCCATTTTCTATCGATTAATTGCGTGAATTTTTTAAATTGTATTGACGTGAGGAACGATAATTTGTACACTGTGTACATTCAATTGTTTTTTGGAGGAATACATTTAATTTAAAAAGTTAGGATTTGATGGTTATGATCGTATGTAAATTTGGTGGAACATCTGTAGCAAGCGCAGAGCAAATTCAAAAAGTAGCAAACATTGTAAAATCTAATCCGGCACGTAAAATCGTAGCCGTTTCTGCACCTGGGAAGCGTTCTGGTGACGATATAAAGGTAACTGATTTATTAATTAACTTAGCAATGGCAGCATTAAAAAATGAAGAGATTGAAGATGAACTGCAAATCGTTGTCAATCGCTTTATGGCGATTGCGGATGGTTTGGAATTAGATCATACAATTTGTGACGTGATCGCTGAAGATTTACGTGAACGCGTACAAGGTGATAAATCCAATGAGGAATTATTTATCGATAGCATCAAAGCGGCAGGGGAAGACAATAACGCGAAGCTAATCGCTGCTTATTTTAATTCAATCGGTATGCCGGCACGTTACGTAAGTCCTAAAGATGGTTTGGTCGTCAATGATTTACCTGAACGCACGTATGCTTTACCAGAGGCTTATGCAAATTTAGCCTCCCTAAAATATACCAAGGAAATTATTGTATTCCCGGGTTTCTTCGGTTACACTAAAGCGGGCATACTGCGTACATTTGACCGCGGTGGCTCTGATATTACAGGCTCGATTTTAGCAGCTGCTGTTGAAGCAGAGCTTTATGAAAACTTTACGGATGTGGACTGTGTGTTCTCCGCGAATCCGAAAGTCGTGAATGATCCAGTGGAAATTAAAGAAATTACGTATCGCGAAATGCGCGAATTATCCTATGCAGGCTTTTCAGTTTTCCATGATGAAGCGTTAATGCCTGTTTACAAGATTGGGGTGCCAGTTAACATAAAAAATACAAATAATCCATCAGCCCCGGGTACTCGTATTGTACCAAGACGCTCTGTAACAGGACGTCCGGTTACTGGTATCTCGGCAGATAGTGGCTTTTCAACTTTATATGTGTCAAAATATTTGATGAATAGGGAAGTAGGCTTTGGCCGTAAGCTTCTACAAATTTTAGAAGATGAAAATATTTCATATGAACACACACCCTCTGGTTTAGACGATATTTCTGTCATTATGCGTTCAAATCAAATAACACTTGATAATGAAGAGAGAATTCTAGCTCGTGTGAAAAATGAGTTGAATGCAGATGATGTGCAAATGCGTCATGGCTTCTCTATGATTGTTATAGTAGGCGAAGGCATGCGTAATAACACGGGTCTAGCGGCACGTGCTGCAACTGCGATTTCAAAAACAGGTGCAAATATAGAGATGATTAATCAAGGCTCATCTGAAGTTAGTCTAGTATTCGGTGTGCTACAAGAATATGAAAATCAAATTTTACAAGCACTATATGGGGAATTTTTTGCACATGTGAGAGTATAAAGGAATAAAGTGTAACTTAATCAGTGGGGGTCTTCATCCCCACTGTAAGGGCAGCTAATGTTCTCCCTAACTTTTTTGCTTTCGCTAAATTTTTAGGTGGGAGTCTTGTACCTGCCGCTACGCTTACGGTACAGATTTGTGTACCTGACGTTTCACTTACGGTACAGATCAATTGCTGCCCGTTAATGTGGTGTAAACGCTAATCCTTAAACTGGATTGGTGTTTTCTTTTTGGCGGGAATACGGTAAAATCAAGGGCGTACATTGATTGGAGGTATTTCTGTTGAAAAAATTATCGATTGGTATGTTGCTATCAATGATTGGCATACTATTTGTTTGTTTAACGATCATGGATATTTTACCATCCTCGACAAAAACGATGAAAATTGTTTATATCGGTATTGGCTGGGTGTTTATCATTGCGGGATCTATTATTCGTTTTAAAACCTTAAAACAAAGGCAATAACGGAATGTCTCAAAATTGAATTGTGATAAAACGTGAATTTGTGATACAATTTCAAAAAAATAAATAATTTGAGTATGATGAAGTTGTGATGCTGTACGCAAATTCAAAAGGTTTATATTTGGGATAGGTTATTAATTAAAGACTAAACAGTACAAATTCTTCTTTGTAAGAATTTGTTTTTTTTTCTTTGAATAGGAGGCGAGATAATGCCAGTACTACGTAAGGAAGATATTCATATTTCCGACCATTATGTTGCCATACAAACAGATTCACCAATGAAGGTCGTATCGTCGGCAGTACATAATCCAGGCTTTGGCTTTTATACACATTTGATGAATCGTTCAGTGCCTTATACGTATGATGAACGCAAACCACAGTTAGAATTACAACGGTTTTTACAGTCTGAGGGTTTTCCGATTGACAATACAGTTGCGATGATGACGGCCGTCTATGCCCGATATGCAACAATTCGTGAGTTTACATATGAAGGAATTCATCTTGTCATAATGATTACGGCAGGTCTTGGTAATGCCGTCGATATTACGCGTGCCTTTCATCGTCAGGAGCAGTATCATGCGGGGACTATTAATACGTGGGTACTGATCAATGGAAGATTGTCGGATGAAGCTTTATTTCAAGCAATGATTTCTACGACAGAGGCTAAGGTCAAAGCACTTATTGATGAGGGGATTACAGATCCTACAACGGGTACACTAGCTACAGGTACTTCAACGGATAGTTTGTTAATTGCTTCAACAGAGGAAGGCGACTACCATCAATATGCTGGACCGATTACGATGCTAGGAAAAGTCATTGGCCATGGAGTTTATGAAACGATGCGTGAGGCCATTCAAAAATATAAAAAAGACAAAGAGGAGAATCCTTTATGATGGCACTGGTAATTGCCTGTATCATTGGGCTTGTTTTTGATTTAATCGTGGGTGATCCTCCTAAAATGCCTCATCCAGTACGCTGGATTGGGAAGCTCATTCAATCTCAAACTGAATTATGGAATAAAGGAAGAATGAGAAAATTCCGTGGCATGGTGATGGCACTAGCTGTAGTAGGAACAACAATGTTTGTTGTGACAGCCATTATGCTACTAAGCTATCAAGTTAGCCCACTATTTGGCATCTTGGTTGAGGGCTTATTAATTGGGATTGGACTAGCACAACGTAGCTTGAAGGAAGCGGCGATGGCTGTCTATGAACCGCTTGTCAAAGGTGATTTTGCTGAAGCTCGTGTGAAGCTTTCTTGGATTGTCGGCCGTGATACGGAGAAACTTGACGAGGATGAGATTGTTCGTGGTGTTGTGGAAACAGTTTCTGAAAATACGAGTGATGGGGTAACCGCTCCATTATTTTATGCCTTTTTATTTGGCGCAATAGGGTTGTGGGGCTATAAGGCCGTCAATACGTTAGACTCTATGATTGGCTATAAAAACGAAAAATATAAAGATTTTGGTATGTTTGCTGCAAAGCTAGATGATGTACTGAATTTTATTCCAAGTCGATTAACAGGTCTACTGATGGTGCTTGGGACGAAAAATGAAACAAACGTATCTCTAGGTAACCGCTTAAAACGTTGGGCACAGGATGCGAAAAAGCATCCAAGTCCAAATAGTGGTTATTTAGAAGCAGCAACAGCTGTTCAATTAGGAGTACAGCTTGGTGGAAAAAATACATATCAGGGTGTCGTTTCTTATCGAGCAATAATGGGCGAGAAATTAGTTCCATTAACAAAAGAGCATATTGCAACGTCTGTAATTCATATGCGCATTGCGACTTTGCTCTTTACGCTTGTTATGTTAGCAGTGGAGGTGTTAATTTTTGCAATTACCTAATCACGGAGCAAATCCGCAAAATGTTTATCATCAGCTAGGACTTAATATGCCCGAAAAGGTGTATGATTTTAGCGAAAATGTTAATTCGGCAGGGCCACCCCCGTTTGTTGAAGCGCGTTGGCGGACATTTTATCCGCTTATTCAACGTTATCCAGATCCGGACGGTGAGCCGTTTTTATCAAAGGTGGCAGCTTTTCATGAAGTTCAGAAAGATTCTATATTATTAGGCAATGGTGCATCCGAGCTTTTTAGTGTTCTAGTGAGACGCTACGCCAATAAGCGTGTTATTATCGTACATCCAACTTTTTCAGAATATGAACGAACATTAACAGCGGCAGGCGCTGAAATTGTGCCGATAATTGTCGAGGATTTTGTCCACTACACATTGCCGATGGAGCATCTGAAGAGCGAAATGGCGAACGCAGATGCATTATATATTTGTACACCGAACAATCCGACGGGGGTGCTTCCAAAGAAAGAAGAGCTTCTCGAATTAATCTCCCACGGTGCAAAGGTCAATTGTGAGCTTGTCATTGATGAGGCATTTATTGACTGGGTAGATGAAGCCTGTTCTTTGATCCAATATGTGGCAGAAAATCCTCATTTGATCGTTGTTCGTTCGATGACAAAAATGTATGCGATCCCAGGATTACGCCTAGGCTATTTAGTAGCAAGTCCGGTAGTTGTTACTGAGCTAAAGAATATCCTACCGCATTGGAACTTGAATGCCTTTGCCCTTGTTATAGGTACAGGCTGTTTAGATGAACATGTATATTGTGAGCAAGCTATTGCCTATGCTAAAAATCAACGGGAAGCGCTGCAGAGCTATTTACAAGAGAATGGTTGTCAGGTGACGAATAGTGTAACGAATTATGTATGTTTTGCATTACCGAAAAATCAGCAACCAGATACATTTTTTACATACTGTTTATCAAAGGGCGTCGTGCTACGCCATACAAAAAACTTTATGGGCTTAAATGGTGAATGGTTCCGTATAGGAATTAAAGATATTGTGGCTATGACGTATTTACAGAATTGTTTGCAAGCTTGGTTTAACGCAAATTAGGGGTGACAAAGGTGACGACTTTTTATTTAATAAGACATGGTGAAACGATGTGGAATAAAGAGCAGCGGCTACAGGGATGGTTAGATTCGTCGTTATCGGAAAAGGGCATTTTACATGCAGAAAAACTTCGAGATCATTTGAAAAATATCTCCTTTACAGCGGCATATAGCAGTTCAAGTGGCCGTGCTAAGGAAACGATGCATATTCTTCTAGGTAATCGACAGCTTCCAAACTATTATGAGGATAATTTACGGGAGATTTTTTTAGGAGATTGGCAAGGGAAAACCGTTGAGGACATTATGACTACGCACTGCCTTGATTATGAATTATATACCGATTATCCTGGACAATTCGTCGCAACCCATACGGAAAGCTTTGGTACGGTAACAGAGCGAGCGATGTTTACGTTAAAGAAAATTGCAGAAAAATATCCCGAGAATAATGTTTTAATTGTGTCCCATGCTGTAACGATTAAATGTGTCATTAATGCCATTTTAGGGCGAAGCATCAATCAGCTGTGGGCAGAACCATTTATTCATGGTACAAGTGTCACGATTATTGAGAAAGTCGAGCAACAATGGCTCGTGAAAGATATCGGGAACATTCAACATTTACAATAGGAGGCGTAACTATGCCACTGATTTTCATTACAGGGGGAGTACGCAGTGGTAAATCCCACTTTGCTGAAAAAGCGGCTGTTTCTCACTATCAAACAGCGTTTAAGCAAGCGCGACGACTTATTTATATTGCTTCTGGAGTAGCGTTGGACCATGAGATGGAGAAGCGAATAGTGCGCCATCAGGCAGATAGACGAGCACAAAATATTGAATGGCTGACGATAGAAGCACCTTATGACATTGCAAATACATTACGTAAACTGACTGATGGAGATGTTGTGTTATGGGACTGTGTTACGACATGGCTGACAAATGCTTTTTACGAGGGTTTTGGTACGGGAACTCCCTGTGTGGAACAACCTGGCTGTTTAGAACAAAAGCTTGATGTTTTAAAAAAGGCGGTAAAGACGTTACTTGAGAAAAGGGTGACGTTTTTTATCGTCTCAAACGAATTATTTGATGAGCCACCTTATTCTAGTGAGGAAGTAGAATTATATCGACAAATGCTTGGGAAATTACATCAATGGTTCGTTTTTATAGCGGATGAGGCATATGAAATAAATTATGGTGTCGTAAAGAAGTGGAAATAATAAATGAAGAAGGTGGCAAGACGATGAAAAATTTCTGGCATAGCATACAACTTGCGTTTCAATTTTTTACAGTTTTGCCAGTACATAAAGAAATTCCTTTAACGAAGGCAACGATTACCGGGATGTTCGCCTTTTTACCATGGATAGGGGCTCTTATGGGCACCGCAGTGGCGGCGGTGATCTATAGTTTAACAGAATGGACGGCAAGCAGTGAGGTTTTGCTTACTTTTGTGATTGTCGGATTATTTGCCTTATTTACAGGTGGTTTACATTTAGATGGTTTTATTGATATGGGAGATGCTTATTTTTCGTATCGAGATCGTGAGAAGCGGCTTGAAATTTTAGATGATCCACGTGTTGGCGCATTTGGAGTGCTGTCCGTGTTATTTCTAGTGCTTGGCAAATTTGTGATACTGCATGAGTTATTCGTGCAGCATAAGTTTGCACTATGGATGCCTGTGTTTATTCCGTTATTAACACGAGTAGGCATGAGCTTTTATTTTATGTCGCTCAAATGCTCAAAGGAAAAGGGGCTTGCCTACTTTTTTAAAACACATATTAAGCCGAGATCACTTATCTGCTTTATGCTTATCACATTAGTTGTGGCTTATAGTAGCTTGTTGTTTGTCATAGGTTTCTCCATTGTTCCATTAGTGTTGATGGCTGTATTAGCGATTGCCTTTTTAGTCTTTCGTCAATTTACAGTGCGCAACTTTGGTGGCGTTTCTGGAGATTTACTCGGTGCATCAATTGAAGGAATGGAGGTTGTATTGTGGGTGACGTTGTTATTGTGCACTTAATGAGACATGCACCAACAAAGGAAAATTTGGAGAAGCGTTATATCGGTTGGACAGATTCTTCATTAGCTGATGCATCTTTACTGAATACTGTAGATCCAGATGTCACGAAGGTGTATGGTAGTGATTTGCTGCGCTGTAGGGAAACAGCAGCCCATTATTTTCCGAATGCAACATATGTGTCTGATAGGAGATTTCGAGAATCGAACTTCGGGGAATTTGAAGGGCTTACATATGATGACTTAAAATCAGATAGTCGTTATTGTGCATGGTTAGATGACCCCGTTCAGTCACCGCCTCCAAAAGGAGAAGGCTTTGATGCTTTTTGTGCGCGTGTCATTGAAGGGTTTACGGCATTACCAAAAGACGAAGATGTTTATCATCTCGTTGTCCATGGTGGAGTTATTCGAGCACTTCTTGTAGAATTTGCACCGACTGAGCAAACTTTTTGGTCGTATCAAACACCGCATGATAAAATGTTTTCTTTAACGTTTACAAGAAAAGCTTGGGAGGAGGGAGCGCGATGCATGTCTTTATCGGAGGCGCCTATAGTGGAAAAACCGACTATGTCATGAACTTGCTTGCAGGTCAAAAAGTTGAGCTAGTAGATGGCAATCTACCTAATGACAGCCCAGCCTGTGATGTACTAGTTATTAAAAACATAGAGAAGTGGCTCGTGACACAAGATCTTGAGGAGGATGAACCCCTTGTCAAAACCATTTTGACAAGACTAAAGACTCTTGAAGAAAATTGTGCCGTCTATATAATAGTGACCGATATGGGGCGTGGAGTTGTGCCGATGGAAAAACAGGCACGATTGTTGCGTGATACATGTGGGCGTTTGTACCAGGCATTATTCGCTGAAGCTGAACAAGTCGTACGCATTTGGTACGGTATCGGGGAACAAATCAAATAATATAGTTTTAAAAAAATTTTATTAGGCTTTTCATTTTGGGGATAAGATTTCCAAGGACGTATGCTTTGTAAATAAGTTGATTGGAGTGGAGGTTGGGCGACTCCTTGGGGATTAGCAATAGAGGAACGAAGGCTAAAACCATCACGTCCTGTGATAACGCCTTCGTGACCAACATCGTGTTGGCCCGAGACCCTGCAGCGCAGCGGATGTTTTCTGTGCGAAAGCGTAGTGCTAACGTAGCGGCAGCAACGAAGCGGCTCATCGGACGCCCCCAGGAAAGCGCCCAACCGGAACGGAAATCAACCCCACGCTATTATAAAAAATTTAAAGAAAAGAGGAAATGGGATGGATCGACAAAGATTGATGAAATTGACGCTCACTGCCATGGTTGCGGCAATTTGTGCAGTGGGTGCAGTCATTAAAATTCCAACATTTATTTCAACTGCAGCGCTTGACTCTGCACCTGCATTGTTGAGCGTTGTCTTTTTATCTCCAGTATTAGCTGGGGTTGCGGGAGTCATTGGGCATTTTATTTCAGCCTTAACTACTGGCTTCCCTCTAGGGCCACTACATATTATTATCGCAGTAGAAATGTTTATTGTTGTATGGGTCTTTGGGGTCATGCATAAAAAAGGAATGCATTTCTGGAAATGGCCCGTGGCACTTATTTTAAATGGTGTTGTAGCACCTTTACCATTTTACTTTATCATTAGTCCGGCATTTTACTGGGCGTCACTGACTAGTCTTCCATTGGCAACACTCGTAAATCTAGTGATCGTTGCAATTGTGATGCCAATTCTGTCAAAGGTGTTTGTGCGTAAGGAAGGTCGAGTACATTGAGAAATGCAATAAAAATAGGTGAGCTGTTTGCTACAACAGATAATGCCGCAGCCATTGGCGAAAAACCACAAGATGTTGTGTCTGCTCCAGACAAACTAACGGCATACTTCACGGCGCGTGTTACTTTTTTAGAGCAGCTTGCTGCAAATGCTTTACCAAACCATATTTTACTCGCTAATTTTTCAGGAGATGCTGCATGGTCTCGTTATGTTGCAGGCATTCAGCAGGTTTTTGATGAGGCGGGTCTTAATTGTCCGCCAATAGACGGTAGTACAGAGTCGAATATGCCGACTCTACAATCAGGTTTGTCTATTACGATGCTAGGTGAGCAGCAAAAACGCACAGCAACTAAGCATGAACAGCTTAGTTGGTACACCTATGGATTACCGCTTGTAGGCAATGAAATCCTTGCTCAGCCTGAAGATGTCGCACAGCTCCAACCTATTTTTCAGGCGTGGAAAGAGGGGATTGTGCAGCAAGTATGGCCAGTTGGATCAAAAGGTCTACAAGCAGAATTTACCCGCCTTTTTAGCGAGCAACAGGTCAAAAGTTCGTTAGATGTTGAGAAATCGGCTGGTCCATGTGCAGTAGTTTTGCTAGGAATACAGCCAGAAAAAGAGCAGCTAGCACAAAAAAATTTTCCTAGAAATTTTGAAAAACTACGTAAAACTGCATTGTAATTGGGCTTGCTTCGAGAAAATGTAGCACTTTATAACTTGCAAGGGGCAAATCGCCTATTGCAACAATAAACACAATATGTTAGATTTGTTTAGGAGTTAAAACACAATATATAGTATTTTGGACGAGCGGTACCAATATGGTTTAAAAGGGAATTCGGAAAAAGAGTCATCTTAGGCCGAAGCTGTCCCCGCAACTGTAAGTGCTGACAAATGATGAGTAGGCCACTGTGAAGAACGGGAAGGTGATCATTTGGAGGAAGCATGAGCCAGGAGACCTGCCGATATGTTCAAGACAGCAACACATTCTTCGGGGATTGAGAAGTGGAGGCGAGAGATTTGTTCACTTCTTTGTGCGCTTATCCTTCATTTCCATTTCCGATTTTACTGCGATCACGTAACCGATAGATGTTGCGTGATCGCTTTTTGTGTTGCTGGAGAAGGAAAGGGAGAGAATGTGTACATGACAATTCAAATCGAACAGCAAATTGCTAAGCTCAAGAAAAATTACACGGAGGATGAACTCGAAAGTTTTGTAAGATTATCGGATCGATGGCTACGAAAAAACGACAATGCGACATTTGAAGCATGGGCGGATGCGATGATTTTACAAACGCTTAGCTTAATTGATGAGGAGGAGCCATACTGGACATTTGTCGCAGCTCAAATTTATTTAGAAAAACTATATGATCAATTTGCAACGCGTCGTGGTGTCTCAGTGAAAGATGTTTATAAGGTTTTCCCTGAACATTTAGCACACTATACAGAAGCTGGTTTGTATCATGAAAGTTTAACAACAAAGTATAGTGAGCAGGAGCTTCAGGAACTTGCTTCTTATCTAGAATCAAGTCGAGATGAGTTGTTTACGTATATAGGTTTAAAAACATTAATGGACCGTTATGTAGTCCGTGATTACACAAAAACACCAGTGGAGCTACCGCAGGAACGATGGATGGTCATTGCGATGACTCTGATGCAGGATGAAACTGAAAATCGTTTAGAAAAAGTGCGTGAATCTTACTGGGCAATGAGTAATTTATATATGACTGTTGCCACACCAACATTATCAAATGCAGGTAAAACACATGGACAGCTATCAAGTTGCTTTATCGATACAGTAGATGATAGTTTACAAAGCATTTATGACACGAATACAGATGTCGCAACATTATCGAAGTACGGCGGTGGTATTGGTGTTTATATGGGTAAAATTCGTAGCCGAGGCTCATCTATTAAAGGCTTTAAAGGTGCATCAAGTGGTGTTTTACCATGGATTAAACAACTTAATAATACGGCGGTTTCAGTCGATCAGCTTGGTCAACGACAAGGCGCTATTGCTGTCTATTTAGATGTTTGGCATAAAGACGTCTTTACGTTTTTAGATTTACGCTTAAACAATGGGGATGAACGTCTGCGTGCCCATGATATTTTCACAGGGCTATGCTTACCGGATTTATTTATGGAAACGGTAGAAGAGCGCGGGGAATGGCATTTATTTGACCCACATGAAGTGCGAGAAGTTATGGGCTTTTCACTAGAGGATTTCTATGATGAGAAAAAGGGTGACGGCTCTTTCCGTACTAAATATGAGGAATGTATCGCCAATCCATTGTTAAGTCGTGAAGTTGTACCAGCCATTGATATTATGAAGCGTATTATGCGCTCTCAGCTTGAAACAGGCGTGCCGTTTATGTTCTATCGAGATGAAGTCAATCGCATGAATCCGAATAAGCATGAAGGGATGGTTTACAGCTCGAACCTGTGTACAGAAATATTCCAAAATATGTCAGCTACTGAATTTGAGTCTATTACCCTTGAAGATGATGTCATCGTAACACGTCGCAAGCCTGGAGATTTCGTTGTATGTAACTTATCGTCTATCAATTTAGGTAGAGCAGTACCGGCTGGCGTTCTAGAACGATTAATCCCAGTTCAAGTACGTATGTTAGATAACGTTATTGCTCTAAATACAATTCCAGTAAAACAAGCAGAGCGTACGAACCTACGCTACCGTGGTATTGGACTTGGCACATTTGGCTGGCACCATTTATTAGCTTTGAAAGAAATTCAATGGGAGTCTGAGGAAGCTGTAGAGTTTGCGGACAAGCTATATGAAGAAATTGCGTATTTAACGATTCGTGCTTCTAACGATTTGGCATGTGAAAAAGGAGCTTACCCATTATTTGAAGGCTCAGATTGGCATACGGGTGCGTATTTTGACAAACGTGGCTATGACAGTCATAAATGGAATGCATTACGCGCCGCGGTTGCTGAGAAAGGTATGCGTAACGGCTATGTAATGGCAGTTGCACCGAACTCATCAACATCTATTTTAGCAGGCAGTACGGCTACGATTGATCCGATCTTCCAAAAGAGTTATTCAGAAGAGAAGAAGGATTACAAAATTCCAGTAACAGTACCTGATCTATCACCTGTGACAACTTGGTATTATAAATCTGCTTATTTCATCGATCAAAATTGGACAATCAAGCAAAATGCTGCACGAGCACGTCATATCGACCAAGGCATTTCACTTAATTTATACGTTCAAAATACGATTAAGGCGAAAGATTTACTAGCATTGCATATGAATGCTTGGGCGAGCGGTGTTAAAACGACTTATTATGTGCGCTCAACGTCTGTAGAATTGCTAGAATGTGAGTCTTGCGCGAGCTAGGAGGAAGTAACAATGACAACTATTACAAAACGACAAATTATGGATAAAGATGCACCGAACCGTTCAACAGGAATTGTCAACGGACGTTCTTCTAACATTTTAAACTGGGATGATGTGCGTTTTAGCTGGGCATATCCTAAGTATAAAAAAATGCTAGGGAACTTCTGGACACCGTTTGAAATTAATATGAGCAATGATGTCAAACAGTTTCCACAGCTATCAGCAGATGAACAGGAATCCTTTTTAAAAATCATTGGCTTGCTAGCACTATTAGATAGTGTACAAACCGATTTTGCGGGGAAAGTAGCGGATTATTTAACAGATTCAAGTTTAAATGCACTAATGATTATTTTAGCGCAACAAGAGGTAATCCATAATCACTCTTATTCCTACGTGCTATCAAGTATTGTCAACAAAGACGAACAGGATCGTACATTTGATTTTTGGCGTACAGAGCCAGTGCTAGAGCGTCGTAATGACTTCGTTATTAAGGGCTACCAAGCATTTTCAGAGGAGCCATCTGTTGAAAATATGCTAGAAGCGATTGTTTATGATGTGATTTTAGAAGGTTTATTCTTCTATTCTGGCTTTGCGTTCTTCTATCATTTAGCACGCAATCAAAAAATGGTGGCCTCGTCAACGATGATTAATTATATTAATCGTGATGAACAGCTACATGTCGATTTATTTGTGAAAATTTATCAGGAGCTATTAGAGGAATATCCTGAATACGATACACCTGAACGAGCAGCTCGTGTACAAGAAATCTTCCGTGAAGCCGTTCAACTAGAAATCGATTGGGCCAATGAAGTGATTGGCGATAAAATTGCTGGCCTCGATGTGGAAGATGTGCATGATTATGTACATTTCTATGCTAATGTACGCTGTAATCAGCTTGGCGTAGAGCGTCCATTTGAAGGCTATCGCAAAAATCCATTAAAGTGGGTTAAAGCGTATGAGGATGTTGATTTAGGGAAGACAGATTTCTTCGAGCAACGTTCTCGCCAGTATGTAAAGGTTAATGTAGAAGATAACGGCTTTGATGATTTGTAATGCCAAGTCCACCTCCATGTTGAAAAAACATGGAGGTGGATTTTTTTGTGAGAATAGGGGGGCCGCTTAAGTAAAAGAAAAAAATTGCTCGGGTCAAACAAACGGGTTCTGGGGACAAAAACAATAGAAATCGCACGAATTAAAAAAAGAGCACGAAATGTGCTCATGTTAGCCGTTATTATTTACCACCGTCATTGAGAAAAAGGCTACATACCCCAAAATCGCAAGGACTTGTAAAATAATCCCTATTATACTGCAAATTAAACCTGCAGTTGCTAATCCTCTACCATTTTCATTAGTTGTATTAATTTCTTTTACAGCTTTATTTGAAAAAACTATTCCGATGATGCCTAAGATCAAGCCAATAAAAGGTATAAACAATGATAGAATTCCAAGCGTTAAAGAAATTACAGAATTATTGTTTGTTTGATTTTTTTCAGACATTCGCTATCTGCCCTCTTTTAAGAATTTAAGCATTTTTTATTTATCGTTAATATGATCGTACTAAACTATTTCGCACTAAAAATCGATCATTAAATGTTATCGGTACACCTTTCCCATCCTTTTCGGCGTGAATATGTAAATGTGGTTCGCTTGTATTACCCGAGTTTCCTACTTTTCCAAGTATTTGGCCCGTTGTTACTTTATCGCCTTGTGCCACCACTACGCTGCCTTTTTTCATATGAGCTAATAAAACAGTAGCATTATGGTTCTCACATGAAAGAGTGACATGATTTCCCTCAGGATTTTCTGGATTAGATTTCGGAGGAGTGAGGTCAGGTAAATCATTTTGTATGTTGACTACTTTTCCGTTACAAGGACTATATAAATCATCTGCGAATATTTGATATTTATCTAATTGTTCTGGATATAGTCCACTTGCACGGGTTCCGAGCGTATTTAATTTTAAAATGTCTAAAGCATATTTTTGACCTGGATAGGCTTGATGATAGTTCATTAACACCTGATTGCCACCCTGTCCGACATAATAGGTGCCATCCTTAAGTGGGAAAGATAACTCAATTCCTTTTTCGGTTACTGTATAGCTTTTCACGACCAAAGCATTATAAGTACCAAAAACCAAAATAAGGACAATATAAATACCAATTGAAAACTTTTGAGATAGAGTATATTTTGTGGTAAACGGTAAATTTCTTACCCTTTTCCAAGAAAAAATGAAAGTGACAATCAAGAGAGCCAACCAAAGAAAGCGAACATAATATCCGACCCAACCCCAGTTTCCTGCTTGAAATAACCAAACGATTAGTGTTGCCGTCACCAATGAGTCCAACAACCATTCCAGTTTACTTTTAAAAGCAGCTTTCCATAGCGAAATAATAAAGCTGGCAGGTAATACGATTAGCATACCAATGGAATAAAAGATTGGAAGCACTATTTCTCATCCCCCTTTAGATGCTTTAATAGAATCTCTTACATTATTGGTAATATTTATATCATTCTAATTTTCATTTTAACATAGTGATAATAATTAAAGAACCTTTATCCGAGAGTTCAGCGTTCTTACATGAAAAAAGCCATATTAGCGTGATTCATGCTAACATGGCTTTTCTCTAGTTATTCAAAAAAATCGTCTTCGAAAAATGGTTGAATACCAGCTTCCTTTAAAAAGTATTTGTATTCAGTAGGGACGTCTAAAAGTGATTTGTTGGGAAGTAATACTTCATCTCTCAATCGTTGGACGAGAAGAGCATCTAATTCTGGAAACCATTTTTCATATGGTACTTTTCTTTCTTCTTCAATAGAAATAAAAAACCTAATCATATAGTTAAACATCACAGGGAAATCTTGTTTAATTTGTTGATGATGAGCAACGAAGGCTTCAATGTAATTATTCAATTCATAAAACGGTTCATTTGGATCATATCCATATAAATATTTTCGATCGTGCTGTGGAATAAAAGTAAAGCCACTGAGAGCATGCCATGCACCGAGCATTACTGTAAAAGCGGCGAGGGCACATCTCCGTGTTTCTAAATCTCGATCATTAAAAAAGCGATAATATTCATCATACTCAAAACCTCCACTAGTATAAAAACCTCCAATACCAAAACCTTTAAGACCCTCTGTTACTTTTTCTACAATAGATTTTGTAGAAGGCTGTAATTGCTGATTTTTATCAAGTGTGATAATTTCATCGCTACTAGAATCTAATCGATGACCTAAATAAGTAATTGTTCGATAGTACGTTAATATATCTTGATCAGTTGTCGTATAAGCGATGTTGCTAATTAAGAAACCCATTGCTTCAGCATGCTCTCCTAAGTTATATAATGACATCGCGTAAAATATTTTCATTTGTTCTTTTTTCGGAAATTTACTCAACGCTTCTAAGTATAGCTTTTTCGCCTCTACAAAGCGTTCGTGTGTTCGATAAATGCAGCCTAATTTGATAAATGCGTCCTCTAGTTCATCATCTGCTAAGCCTAATTCAATCGCCTTCTCATAAAATGGCATTGCCTTTGTTTCTTCAGCTAAAATATCAAAGCTTCGTGCACATTGAAAGTGGAGGGAAGGATTGAGTGGATCATTTGATAATAATGTCAAAAACATTTCTTTCGATTCTTGTAGTTTTCCTTGGCTTCGTAGTTGTAATGCTCTATGTATTGTGTTTTCCATGATTCATCCTCGTTTCTGCTTTGATTTAAGTGCTCATATCAAAAATTTATTGCAGTGGGCAACTGGACGCCCTCAGGAAAGCGCTCAGTCGGAACAGAATTCAGCCTTAAGTTATGATGATGAGCCAATTAATCACCTATAATTATTATACTGGAAAAATAGGATAAAACATCCTTTTATTTAAGCTAGAAGTTCATTTACATGATTAAACGTGTCCCGAATATTACGAAACACGAAAAAATTAATTACCATTTGAGAATGATTTTCAGTTATAATTAAGAGCGGATGTGAAAGAAAAGAACGGAGACGAAAGAATGCAGGCAATTAAACAGTTAGGAGGGTTTTTAGGGCCCTATAAATTTTTTACCTTGATTGCGCCATTATTAATGGTACTAGAGGTAACGATGGATTTACTTCAGCCGACTATTATGCAGCATATGATTGATACGGGTATTGCTAATGGCGACAATCCATATGTGTTAAAAATGTTCGTCTGGATGCTAATGAGTGCAGTGTTTGGACTTGTTGGTGGGATTGGCTGCTCCTATTATAGTTCGAAGGCAGCGATCCATTTTGCATCGGATGTTCGTCAGTCACTGTATGAAAAAATGATGACGTATTCGGCAAAGGAACGTGACGCTTTTACAACAGGGAAGCTTATTACGATTTTAACGAATGATGTGGAAAGTGTTCAGCGTGCGTTTATGATGACATTGCGTATTTTTGTACGTGGTCCTCTATTATTTATTGGAGCGGTCATTATTGTTTTTGTGACGGCACGTGAGCTATTTTCGATCCTACTTATTATTGTGCCGATATTGATTATTGCGATGTACTTTTTCACAAAGTACTCAGGTGTCCTATACCGTAGAGTGCAGGAGGCAATTGATGGTGTTAATACGAAGCTTCAGGAAAATTTAGCGGGGATTCGTGTTGTGAAGGCGTTCCGTCGTGAAACGCAACAAATTGAACAATTTAGTGAGCTTAATGATACGCTGACGAAGCGCTTTATTACAGCCGAGCAAATTGTTGGCGTACTTGTGCCGTTTACGATGTTCGTTGTTAATCTAGGAATTGTAGCAGTGCTTTGGCTTGGGGCAATTAAAGTAGAAGCCGGTACATTACAAGTTGGGGTCATTCTAGCTTTTATTAATTATTTAACGATTATACTTAATGGTTTGATGACTTCTAGCATGGTGCTAATGCAAATTGCACGTGCTATTCCTTCAGGGGAGCGTATCGTAGACGTCTTAAATAAAGAAGTAGCGGTTAAGGAAGCGGAAAATCCACTTACATCGCCAATTCAAGGGGCGATTGACTTTCAAAATGTGAGCTATCGTTATTATGAATCGGCTGAGGATGTGCTAAAAAATATTACATTTTCCGTAAAGCCGGGGCAAACGGTGGGTCTGATCGGAAAAACAGGTAGTGGAAAATCAACGCTAGTGAAGTTATTACCACGTTTATTTGATCCAACAAGTGGAGAAATACACTTGGATGGAAAGCCTCTAAAGGATTATGCATTATCCACTTTACGCAAACATATCGGCTTTACCTCTCAAAAAGCATTACTGTTCTCAGGTGCAATTGACAATAATATCCGTCTTGGCAAAGAGGATGCAACGTCAGAGGAAATTCAGCAAGCTCTAGATGCAGCATGTGCCACTGAATTTGTGGACCGGTTGGATAAAGGCTTAGCATATGAACTTTCACAGGGGGCAACCAATCTCTCTGGCGGTCAAAAGCAGCGATTGGCGTTAACGCGTGCACTCGTCAGACAACCTGCCATTTTAGTGCTGGATGATACAACATCTGCTCTTGATAGCTCCTCTGAAAAACATGTCCAGCAAGCTATAAGCAATGAATATCAAGACACAACGACGTTTATCGTAGCGTCTAAAATTGCTTCTATTCAACAGGCGGACCTGATTCTAGTAGTAGAGGACGGCGAAATTGTTGGTCAAGGTACACATCAACAGTTATTGCAGAATAACAAACCTTACCAAGCAATTTACGCTTCACAGCAAAAGGCTGGTGTACAACAATGAGTAAAAGTCAACCAAAGCAAATGAATTTCGGACGTGGTCCACGTATGGCTGGGCCAGCTGAGAAGGCTGAAAATCAAAAAGCAACGATTAATCGTGTGTGGCAATATGTGAAGCAACAAAAAATAGGCCTTTATTTTTCTATCTTTTTTGTAGTAGCTTCTACATTTTTAAGCTTAGCAGGGCCGTACTTAATTGGACATATCGTTGATGAATATATTATGAAAAAGGACATTGCTGGTACGATTCGTCTAGGTGTTGTGCTAGCAGTTATCTATACTGCAGCGTCTATTTTTACTTGGCTACAAACATATGTCATGATTCATGTGGCGATGAAAACTATTCGAACATTGCGACTGGAACTATTTAAAAAGCTACAAACATTAACACTGAGATTTTTCGATCAGCGAGCGCTCGGTGATTTAATGAGCCGTGTAACGAATGATATTGATAATTTAAATACGGCACTTGCACAAAGTGTGACACAAATCGTATCGTCGGTCCTAACGGTAATCGGTGTTAGTATTGCTATGTTCTCGCTTAGTTGGCAGCTAGCAATCGTGACGTTGATCATTATTCCACTCATTGTTTTTACGACGAAGCAAATTGTCAAACGTAGTAGTAAAAACTATGCGGCACGTCAACGTGATTTAGGAAAGCTGAACGGTACGATTGAGGAGATGATTACGGGGGCGGAGGTTGTGACGCTTTTTGGAACAGAACAACAAACGATTGAGACGTTCCATAAACAGAATGAAAATCTCCGTAACTCGGCACAGCGAGCAGAAATTACTTCTGGTCTACTCGGGCCTATTAATAACTTTATGAATAACTTAGGTTTAGCTGTTGTTATTGGTACAGGAGCATTTTTATCGGTAAAAGGAATCGTTTCAATTGGGGTTATCGCCGCATTTGTCACGTATACACGTCAATTTTTCCGTCCGCTGAATCAGCTATCTAACCTTTTGAATACTTTCCAGTCAGCGATTGCTGGGGCCGAACGAGTCTTCGAAATTTTAGATGAACCTTCGGAAGTAGCTGATAAAAAGCATGCCATTGATTGTCAAAGTTTAAAAGGGGACGTGTCATTTCAACATGTATCCTTCAGCTATGTACCAGAGAAGCCAGTACTGAAAAATATTAGCTTCCATGCCAAGGCTGGTGAAACTATTGCACTTGTTGGCCCAACCGGATCAGGGAAAACAACGATAATCAATTTGTTAACTCGTTTTTATGATGTCGATGCAGGTGAAATTTTGATTGATGGTCATAACATTGAGGACTTTAAAATGGCAACGATCCGTCAACGAGTGGGTGTTGTATTGCAGGATACGTATTTATTTTCCGGAACGATTCGAGAAAATATTCGTTTCGGTAAACTGGATGCTACAGATGAAGAGGTGGAAGAAGCGGCGAAAATCGCGAATGCGCACAACTTCATTAAATATTTACCAGCACAATACGATACACCTGTACAGGCAGGTGGGGCGAACTTAAGTCAAGGTCAACGACAATTATTGGCTATTGCCCGGGAAATTTTAGAAAATTCGGATATTTTGATTTTAGATGAAGCTACATCCAGTGTGGATACGCAAACAGAGGTCGATATTCAAAAAGGTCTCCAGCATTTAATGCAGGGGCGCACAAGCTTTGTTATTGCGCACCGTCTAAAAACAATCGAAAATGCTGACCAAATTCTTGTTATTCAACAAGGTGAAATTGTTGAGCAGGGCAATCACGAGCAGCTCATGAAAAAACAAGGCATTTATAGTAATCTCCAACAAAAACTTTTGCTGGAGCAAGTGGAATAATAATATAGAAGGTTGTCTATTAAGTAAGCTTAATAGACAGCTTTTTATTTTCTGCAAAAAATTTATGGGAAATTTATTTTTATTGTTTATCCTTTTCATTATCAACTGAGAGGGGAAATTTATGAAAAAAATGTTTAAGAAAATAGTCATCTACTTTATCGCGTTCATGCTTATTGGACTAGTGGCGATATTCAGCTATCATCGATATCAGCTAAGTAAGGAATCCAAACTTTTAGATATTAAAGGAACACTTGTTGAGGTCGATCATCAAAAAATCAATGTTTACACTGAGGGGGATGGTCAGGAAACTTATGTGTTTATGGCAGGCTCAGGGGTTGCAGCACCTATTTATGAAATGAAAGGACTGTACAGTAAATTTTCTCAAGAACATAAGATTGCTGTTATTGAAAGAGCGGGATATGGCTATAGCGATGTCTCGAAGGACGAACGAGATGTTGATACAATGTTAGCACAGATGAGGGAAGCGCTCCTGAAAAGTGGGAATAAGCCTCCTTATATATTAGTACCTCATTCCATTTCAGGGGTTGAAGCTATTTATTGGGCTCAAAAATATCCTGAAGAAATTAAGGGGATTATTGCGCTTGATATTGGTTTGCCAAGTCAATATGTGGAGCATAAAATGGGAGTAGTCGATTTATGGACTGTTAGGGGAATGAATTTGCTAACGAAATTGGGCGTACATCGTTTAACACCTTCGCAAGTGTATAATCCAGAAGTAATAAAACAATCGTTTTTAACGGGGGAAGAAAAAGAAATTTATAAAGCACTATCCTATAAACAAGTTTTTAATAATGATATGAAAAATGAGCTACTACATGTGTATGAAAATAGTTTAAAATCAGAAGAGCTTCCGAAACCAAAAGACACTCCGATATTATTAATAGATGCCATTGCTGAACAAAATAAAGATTTGGAATTTACGAAGTACCATCGCCAGAAATATGCTGAATTTGCCGAGCAAATTAATATAGCGGAAGTGAAAGAAATAAGTGGTACTCATAGTATTTATTTATATAAACCTGATGAAATTTATAATCTTGCGATAGAATTTATGAAGACAAAAGTTGGCAACAAAGAAAGGTCGAGGTAATGAAAGGATTTACAATTTTAATAGTAGAAGACGACCAAATGATTGGCGATTTGATGCAAAAAATACTACAACGTGAAGGTTACGACGTTGTATGGAAAACTGATGGACGAGAAATTATGAATCTTATCCATCAAATCGATTTAGTCATAATGGACATTATGCTTCCAGGGGAGGATGGCTATCAGCTAACAAAGAACATTAAAAGCTTAGGCTTAAATATCCCCATTATTTTTCTTTCGGCTCGTAACGATATAGAGAGCAAGCTTCAAGGGTTAACAGTTGGTGAAGATTATATGACAAAACCATTTGATCCGAGAGAGCTCCTTTTAAGAATGCAGAAAATGCTAGAGCAGCAATATGGAACATTTACGCAAATCCAGCATCTATTAATTGATACCGAACATCGTAAATTATTTAAAAATAATATACATGATGAAATTTCATTAACAGCAATCGAACGTAAAATCTTCTTTTATTTATTTGACAACAAGGATAGGGTGTTAACGAAGGATCACTTTTTTGACTATTTATGGCCACTTGAAGATCGAAATCAAAATATCATCAATGTTCACATCAAAAAGATTAGAACGAAAATGAATGATTCATCAGGTACCATCCTACAAAATATTTACGGAGAAGGGTATAGATTAAATACCTACATAAAGAAATGACATTAAAAACAAAATATCGATTATTATTATTTACTGCTATAGTTAGTGTTCCAATCGTCTTGTTAGGGATTAGTGTGTCGATGTCTATTATTTACGAATTTGCTTTTAAAACTAGAAATAAAGGCACTCCATTCCATGAATCTTTCGCCTATCCAACGATGCTGATTGTGTTCTTCCTATCCTTATGTTTGCTAGCATTTTTATTTTCGAAATCGATCAATTCATTACTAGCGAAAATTAATATGCTAAACAAAACGATTCGTGACTTAGCGAGTAATGAAAGAACACCGAGTACATTAGAGGCTGGCAGTGAGGATGAAATTGGACAGCTAATTCAGTCGGTGAATATACTAATTGAGCGAACTACTTATCGGGAATTAGAGCTTAAACAACAGCAAGAGCAACAAAAAGAGCTACTACAAAAGCTGAGGCACGACATTAATACACCATTAACAGCGCTCCGTTTACAATTATTTTATCTAGAAGATTACTATAAGGAACAACCAAAATTGGTAGAATCCTTGAATGAGCAAATACAGTATATCGCTAGCTTAACGAATGAATTTAATTTGCAGTCCTTAGACGCTATTGAGAATTCTTATATAGTGACGGAACAAGTACAACTCGCGATACTGTTAGAAACGATGATAAAAAAATGGAGCTATTTATATAGAATGCATAACATTGAATTAATCTATCATCCAGAGGATACTCATTTAGCATGGACTAGTAATGAGCTATGGCTTCAACGAATGTTCGATAATGTGTTCCAAAATACATTGAAACATTCCAATGCTACGAAGCTTGAGATAACAATAACAGATAGTATGATTTTCATGATTGATAACGGTATTGGCTTTGAACAAAATCGTTTAAGTGGGGGTCTAGGTTTGAAGATCATTGATGACATCGCTAGAATTCTTCAAGTAAGCTATTCACTTCATTCAACCGAAGAAGGGACATCATTTTGTTTTTCTATTTCAACATAAAAACAACGGCTTTTTCATTTTGCCGTTGTTTTTTATTACGTCGAAAAAAGTTAGTTGATGTTTTTAAATAAAAAACAGGGAATTGAAACCGTTAAAGAACCATATAAAGCTATAAAAGGAGGAAAGTTTATATGAACAAAAATTCCCCTGCAAGTGTAAGTATGGTTTACATGATGACGAATAATGAAGTCATGAATCAAGTCATTGCCTTTTACAGGGACACAAATGGAATGCTCGCCTTTGTGGGTGCCTATCCAACTAATGGTAGAGGTACTGGCATAAGGAAAGTCTCAGCGGCAACCCCAAACAATGGTGTCGATCCCCTGACGTCACAAGGAGCATTAACCTTATCCCGTGATGGTCGTTTTCTTCTCGCAGTGAACGCAGGCAGCCATAGTATCAGCAGTTTTATCATTAGTGACAGCGGTGTACCCGTTCTCGTTGACGTGCAGCCATCGGGAGGTGCTCAGCCAAATAGTGTAGATGTGTTTGGTGATTTTATCTATGTTGCCAATGTAGGGTATGGCACAAACAATTTTGCATCTAACATCATGGGTTTTCGCATAGATGAACACGGGCGCCTTACTCCAATTGCTGGCTCCTCACGTTCTCTCAGCACTTTCGATGCTGAGCCCGCTCAGGTTCTTTTCACACGTGATGGCAGTAAGCTTCTAGTAACCGAGTATACTACAAACCGTCTTAGCGTTTTCAACGTAAATCAAAATGGTACAGTTTCAGAACCAATCGTTAATGATTCATATGGTGACGGTCCATTAGGTGCCTATTTTCTATCCTCTGGAATCCTCTTAGTTACTGAAGCGAGTTCAAATGCCCTGTCATCCTATTCAATGAACAACGACGGGATTCTCCATGTGATCAGTGGCTCTGTACCAAACGGATATAAAACTGCATGCTGGGTAATCACAACTAGAGATGAACGTTTTGCATTCATAACAAATACTTTAAGTGGCACTATTTCCACCTACCGAATCGATCCCAATGGTGAACTGTCAGTGGCAGGGCATATTACTAGTACACCGCAAGGTACAGCTCCAGGACTGCCAATGGATGTTGGAGTGAGCAAAGATGGGCGGCATTTTTACACCCTGAACGGAAATCAAGGAACAGTCTCCGTATTTGCTATTCAAGGGGATGGAAGTCTAGTTAGATTGCAGGTTGCTGCATGGACTCAACTCCCTTATTTTGGCTCGCAGGGATTAGCGGTTCTTTGACTTTAAGTTGAGCGATAAAAAGTTAAGTTGGGTGATGAATTTTAAAAGTTAGGTGATAAATTAAAAAAGTTGGTTGATAAATAAAAAAAGTTAGGCGATAAATTAAAGTTGGTAGATAAATTTAAAAAGTTGGTAGATAAATTTAAAAAGTTGGTAGATAAATTTAAAAAGTTGGTATATAAATTTTAAAAGTTAGTAGATAAATTAAAAAAGTTAGTAGATAAATTAAAAAAGTTAGTAGATAAATAAAAAAGTTGGTAGATAAATTTAAAAAGTTAGGTGATAAATTAAATTGGTTGATAAATTTAAAAAGTTGGTTGATAAATTAAAAAAGTTGGTAGATAAATTAAAAAAGTTGGTTGATAAATTAAAAAAGTTGGTTGATAAATAAAAAAAGTTGGTAGATAAATTTAAAAAGTTGGTTGATAAATAAAAAAGATTAGGCGATAAATTAAAGTTGGTTGATAAATTTTAAAAGTTAGTAGATAAATTAAAAAAGTTAGTAGATAAATTAAAAAAGTTAGTAGATAAATTAAAGTTGGTTGATAAATTTTAAAAGTTAAGCGATAAATTTAAAAATTGTTCCGATAAATCACTAGAAGGCCCTATCGAACTAGCTTCGTTCGATAGGGTCTTCCAGCAACAATGATTCAATTACATGTTTTAATTGGAAAATAGATGTTTGTTGACTTGCGTTCTTCTTGTAAATAAAGACAGTCTCGATCACTTTATTTAACTGCGGCAAATCGTAATAGTGAATGTTGGAGTAGTTATAAAGGTCAATTAGTTTTGTATTTAACACAGCAATCGTATTGTCAATTTGTAGGAAATCGAGGATACTGCTGACCGATTTTATTTCTTTCATCGTAAATGGAACTTCATTCTTTTTTAACCATTCTGCCATCGCCCGTGTATACATGCAGCCTCTACTTAACACAAGGAGTGTGACAGGCGAACGTTTCCCAAAATCAATAATATGTGAATCGTTCGAAATGACTTCAAATGTTTCTGTTGCAATCATGTCATAATTTACATCAGGGTAGTGTTTAATAGGATTACTCGTCAGTGCACAATCCATTTCGGCATTATGTATTTTTTCATTTAAGGAAGTGCTAGACTCCACAGTGAAATCGACATCTAAAGGAATATTATTTGTCTGCAAGGCATTCATAATGGATGCGCCATAAATTTTAATCGTTGTATGAGAAGTGCCAAGGGTAACTTTCGACTTAGTTTGTGTCAAACCAATCTCTTGTAAAAATTCATCGTACTCCTGTGTAATAAGCTTTAGAAATTTTAAATATTGTGTCCCTACATTTGTAATCTTCAAGCCCTGCGGTGTACGCTTAAACACCTCCTGACCAATCTCTCCCTCCATTTTCTTCACTTTAGAGGTTAAGGCAGATTGCGTATAATTCGTAATTTCAGCGGATTTACTAAGATTTTGCCTCTCTAAAATTTCGATTTTTAATGCTATTTCTTCTATGTTCATGTTGTATGTCACACACCTATAAAATTTTTTGATAGCTACTATCATTTTCCTCCATTTTACGCATTCATTGAGCAAGCGTAAACTCAAATACGTAAAGTTAATGAATCAGTGAAACAGCATTGGAGGAATTTTTATGAATACATATTATAAATGGATCATCGTATTAGTAGCGACACTGTCCCAAACTGCGGCAACTTTTGTGACGTACGGCATGGGGCCAATTGCTACATTTTATCAAATTGAATGGGATTTATCATCGTTTCAAACAGGTTTTATCGTTTCTGCTGTTAATATTGGGCCAATTTTTTCGATGATGCTGTTCGGCTATTTAATGGATAAAAGAGGAGAAAAACAAATTATCGGATGGGGCTCTATTTTATTAGGGTTCTCAGCTTTACTTCTCATGTTGGTCAATAATTATGCAGTGTTGTTATTTTTATTATTAATCGTGGGCGTATGGTACGGAAGTGCACAAACAGGGGGCAGCACCGCAATTGTGAAATGGTTTCCAGACAAACATCGCGGACTAGCGATTGGCATTCGACAAACAGGCATTCCTATCGGTGGAGCTTTAGCGTCAGCCATTCTCACATATATGTACTATCATCATAGCCTAATATCGGTACATCTTGTACAAGGATTGGTGGCTATTGCTGGTGGATTGCTTTTTTTACTGATTTATCAGGAGCCTAAAAATCGCGAAGCAGTAGCTACAACCTCTGTCACTTTTAAAGAGAAGCTAGAAGCTATTAAAAATAATAAAGATTTATATCCAATCTATATTGTTGGGATTGTGATGATGACGTTACAAATGATACTCGTTGCTCATTTCATGAGTTATTTACATCAAGAAGGAGGTTATTCCTTAACAGAGGCGGGGCAATATTTAAGCGTTGTATTAATTGGTGGAATGATTGGAAGGGTAGCAATTGCGTGGATTAGTGATCAATTTTTTGCGCAGAAGCGGGAATTTTTATTAATGATCGTAATGGCTAGTGCAGTTATTCTTATCGTCATATTGCCGCTTATGCTACATGCAAAAATGTTGATGCTATTAGGTTGTTTCTTATTAGGCTTCGTAGCACTTGGCTGGTATTCACTGTTTATCGCTTGTGTAACAGAGCAATCGAATCCACAATATGTTGGTCTAACTGTAAGTGCAGCCTTGACGTTGAATCAGTTATTTATTGTGATCGCCCCTTCGTTATTTGGATTCATGGTAACTTTTTTTGCAAGTTATCAATTGGCGCTGGACATTGTAGCCATATTTGTCGCTCTCGGTGCAATGAATTTATATAGAGTGACCCAAAACAAAAACGCTGTAGTATCGTAGCAAAAATAAACCCAAATTCGGTTCACATTCAGTTCATATATTTGTTGTATTATCCGTTTATAGACAACATCTATGAAAAACTTAGAAAAGTGATTTTCATCTGTTTCAAGAAAAATGAAACGGTGGAAATAAGCGAAGGAGGAAATACAATGAATAGAATGGAAAGCACGATAGGGAATAGTGAATGGGCCATTGAAGCACATGGTCTCATCAAACATTTTGGAGGAAATCGTGCTGTTGATGGTGTCGATCTAAACGTACGTGCTGGCACTATCTATGGTGTACTTGGCCCTAACGGAGCGGGAAAGACTACTACGATCAGAATGCTCGCAACCCTTCTACGAGCAGATGCGGGGTCGGCACGAATATTCGGTTATGACATAGTGAAAGAGCCTCACATTGTCCGTCAATTAATTGGAGTCACTGGTCAGTATGCTTCGGTTGACGAGTCACTTAGTGCAACGGAAAATTTGATAATCTTCTCTCGTTTGCTAGGATTGGGACGTACAGAGGCTCGAAATAAAGCAGCTGAATTACTGGAAGAGTTCGGTTTATCAGAAGCTGCCAAACGTCCTTTGAAAAATTTCTCTGGTGGTATGCGACGTCGCTTGGACTTGGCTGCAAGTCTTATCGCACAGCCACCATTGATTTTCTTAGATGAGCCGACTACAGGGTTAGACCCTCGAACACGCAATCAAATGTGGGACACAATCCGTCGATTAGTAGATACAGGATCAACCGTCCTATTAACGACACAGTATTTGCAAGAGGTTGATGAACTGGCAGATCGACTTGCCGTTATTGATCATGGCCGAGTTGTTGCGGAGGGAACGGTCGATGAGCTAAAGGCATCTGTAGGTACATCATCTTTACATTTGAACATTCAAAATCCTCAGGAGATCATAGTTGCTCGTGAAACCGTAGAACAAATACTCGACGTAAAAACAACAGTTTCACAGGATATTGGGAAGATTACGGCCCCGATGGCAAATGTTGATGCTGTTACTGATTTACTAATTGCACTTCGCCAAAAAGGAATCCAGCTTGACGAGTTTAGTGTACAAAAACCGACCTTAGATGAAGTGTTTTTGACCATTACTGGTGAGAATGTTTCCCAAGAACTCAAAGGCTCTGAGCAAGTAGAGGGGGAAAGAGTATGAAAAGTCAATTGCTAAAGAAGCCGAGCTTCAATCAATCTTTAAGAAATTCGTTAACGATGGCCTATCGAGGCGTATTAAAAATTCGACGTACACCTGAGCAATTATTTGACGTAACGCTTCAGCCGATTATTTTCACTCTCATGTTCACCTACATTTTTGGGGGAGCCATTTCGGGCAATGTGCAAAACTATTTGCCAGTCATCATTCCAGGAATTCTCGTGCAAACGGTCATCACTACCTCAATCGTTACAGGAGTCCAATTGCGGGAAGATATGGATAAAGGGGTGTTTGATCGATTTAAATCACTACCGATTGCCCGCATTGCTCCACTGGCAGGGGCCCTATTGGCGGATACTATTCGTTATACAATTGCAACTGTACTTACTTTTACTATGGGATATATCATGGGGTATCGACCAGAAGGTGGATTTGGTTACGTTGTACTTGCGGGGCTTTTAGTTATTGTCTGTGCCTGGGCTATTAGCTGGATTTTTGCCTTCTTTGGTGTCATTGCACGTACAGCTTCGAGTGTACAGGGAATTTCCATGCTCGTTCTGTTTCCACTGACATTTCTTTCTAACGCTTTTGTTCCAGCAGAGACTTTGCCAAATTTCCTGCAGTGGTTTGTGAAATTTAATCCAATTTCACATCTCGTCACAGCCGTTAGAGAACTTGCAAATTCAGGAACTATAGGTTGGGATTTGTCAGCTTCACTTATTGGAGCGGCAATTGTTGTCATCATTTTTGCACCACTGACAGTTCGTGCTTATATGCGTAGAACATAAGAAAAATCCTTAAAGAGTGTGTTTTGATCAAGCAATTGTCAAAACACGCTTTTTATTTTGGATTGTTGCGAGAATTAAAGTTGTAACTGTTGCTGATTCCTATAATAGGATAAAATGATGGAAAAAGGAATGAATTCAACAAACGGAGGAATGCGATGATGGATCCAGAAAAAAGTTCGATTTGGATTGATGCAAGTATTGCTACAGTTTGGCAGGCTGTCACAGAGGAACAGCTACTGACGCAATGGTACGCCCCAGCTTCAACTTGGGAAATCCCCAAATTAGAGGCAGGAGAAGAGATGATTTTCTCGATAATGCCGAATGAACAAAATCAGCTTGCAGAAAAATTACCGATGATGTTAACGATTAAAAATGTAACGCCAAATCGAGAGTTTTCTTTTTACTTAGGTGTAGAAGAAACGCTGATCGCTATTGTCTTAAAGGAAGAACAAAATGGCACCACGGTCACTTTTAATACGAACGGCTACGAGGCTTCTCTCGCTAACTTAAAAGTTTTAGTGGAGGGAAATGAAATCTGTTAACTTGTATGTTTCATGGAAATTTTCATTTTTCATGAAACTTTTTTATTGTTCATCAGTCTAACTGTAAATGCTTTTGTGGGGGCGAGCAAAATGTTAAAAGAACAAAAGGACGCTCACTTATCTAGAGCCATGACAATGTACGGGGATTATTTATTACGCGTATGCTTTACATATGTACAAGATTGGGCAGTGGCTGAAGATTTAGTACAAGATACCTTTGTTAAATATTATGAGAAAATGGAGCAATTCCGTGAAGAAGCTTCCATCAAAACATATTTATATCGAATTGCGATTAACAATTGTCATAGTTATCTTTCAAGCTGGCGATATAAAAAAATACAAGTCATTGATTATTGGAGCAAATTAAAGAGCCTTTCCAATAATCCTGAAAAAGAAGTATTGATGGGAGAGATGGACGCATTGCTAGTGGCATCGATTGAGAAACTCCCGACGAAATACAAAGATGTATTACTACTATTTCACTTTGCCGAATTTTCCTTAAAGGACGTGGCAGAATTGCTAAAGCTACCAGAAAATACGGTCAAAACACGATTAAGGAGAGCGCGTCAAATGGTTGGCATCACGCTATTGGAGGAGGGGTTCGAATATGGATCAGATTCGTAATGCCATCAACGAAATGTATAAGGAAGGCAAATTCTCTCATGAAAGTCACGTGAAAACGTTTAAAAAAATCAATCAAAAAACGAAGAAGCGAACACCATTAATGCCAATTATCCTAACAGTAGTCGTATCAGCTTGTCTGATCATTGGCTTAAAGATGATGCTATTCCAACATGATATCCAATCAACGACTTCGACGGTTATCGATTCCAATTTCTATCCAGAAAAGTCTGGAAGGGTGAAAGACTATAGCGTCTTAACACGACCATGGATGGTAGTAGGATTAGTGAGTTCTGTGTTCTTATTTATTTTTGCGATATTAGCATTTATGAAAAAATGGTTTTGGCGCGTACTACTATGTATCGTCATTATTATTGCCATTTTAGGGAATATGTCTGAACGAATTGGCTATCGCGTTTACGTACAGAATGAAGCGGACATTCGAAATACTGTACTGGGACCGTTTCATCCAGATACTGTTAAAATGAATGGTACAATAACGATACAACAGTATAGAATTGGTTATTTTTCGGAGAATGGCTTTCAAGGTATTGCAATTTTCAAGCATGATGGAAAAGGCTATGCACTGGATCAATATATCCAGAGTGAACTAGATACAATGGTTGCTATTTATTTGAAAGACATCCACAATCTTGTTATTCCGTTACTTAACAATCATAACATTGAAAAATTAATAATAGACACTGGAACCGAGCGTATTGAGAAAGCAGTTGATTCGAATGATGCGCAATTAATACCAGTGCCTCTAAAATCCGAAATAGCTACTTCTCAATTGCTGATACATGCATTGGATCATGAAGGAAAGACTTCTATGCTTTATAATGCTTCACGTATTTTCACCTATTAACAGCTACCCCGTATGAATATGATACTTTCATACGGGGTTCATTCTTGACATATCCATGGAAGGAGTGCTCACTACGTCTCAGGTCTTAGACGAATTTAAAGCGGAGGGTCGTTTTTATAAATGAAAATTCCTATATAATGAATTTATTGGAATATTATATAGCGGGAGGAAATTACATTGAAAAAATTTATGGGACTTGGTTTGGTAATAGGCGCCTCATTAATTGCGTTATCGGGGTGCAACTCAGTCATGCCAGGTAAAACCAAAGATGAAACGATTTTAGTCGAAAAGGATAAAGCAGAAAAGTTAGATGTTGAATTACAACTTGGAATCGGAGAAATAACTGTAGAAAAAGGTGCTAAGGATTGGGTTGAAGGTACTGCTCAATACAATATTGATAAACTGGCACCAAAAGTAAAATATGACTTACGTGGCAAGACAGGAAAAATATCGATTGATCATAAAGGTTCAACTAGCGTGCGTTTAGGGAAAATAAAAAATATATGGGATATTAAACTGAATGAAGATATTCCAATGGATCTCTCAATCGAAACGGGAGCATCGGATGCAGAACTAGATTTACAAGGGTTGCAGCTGGAAAAATTAGATATTAACACAGGTGTTGGCGATCTTGAAGTAAATTTAGGTGGCGATTGGAAAAAAAGCTTCGAAACGAATATTGAAACAGGTGTTGGGAACACTACTGTCACTTTACCGTCAAAGGTTGGGGTAAAGCTTACGACAGAAAAAGGCATCGGCACATCAAATATTGAAGGCCTCATTTCTAAAGGAGAAGGGGTTTATGTAAACGAAGCGTATGACAAAGCAGATGTAAAAATAGAGGTCAATTCCGAAATAGGAGTAGGCGACATTACTTTCAAATTGGATAAATAATGAAAAATTTAGTAGGCTACTTTAAGTGAAGTAGTCTACTTTTTTTTGTAGAAACATAGGTGACGGATAGAATGAGCAAAGTAGCGGATAGAAGAGCCGAAAACGTGGATAGAACGATCAAAAACGTGGATAGAGAG
The DNA here is from genome assembly GCF_047737915.1 of Lysinibacillus sp. NPDC056185. Classification (NCBI taxonomy): domain Bacteria; kingdom Bacillati; phylum Bacillota; class Bacilli; order Caryophanales; family Bacillaceae; genus Lysinibacillus; species Lysinibacillus sp. NPDC056185. The sequence goes on along the minus strand of NZ_JBLLLQ010000024.1, from coordinate 37,884 downwards.
CCAAAGTCGTGGATAGAACGATCAAAATCTTGGATAGGAGAGCCAAAGACGTGGATAGAGAGCCAAACGTGGATAGAAGAGCCAAAAACGTGGATAGAACGATCAAAATCTTGGATAGGAGAGCCAAAGACGTGGATAGAAGAGCCAAAGTCGTGGATAGAGGAGCCAAAGCCGTGGAGAGAACGAATAAAATGCACGATAAAAGTGCCGGAATGACGGTTTGAACGTCACCCCAATATTTAAAGCAGAGCCACTTTTATCTATTTGTAAAAAGAATTTTATCAAAGTGAAACCTTTTGATAGAGTTAATTACTCTAAGTATTGAAAGGGGGAGACAGCGTGGAACATGACTTATCGATCGTCAAACAGGCTATTGCAGGGAATAAGGAAGCGTTTGAGCAGCTACTCATTCTAGAGGAAGAAAAATTATTTTATACTGCGCTTTCTTATGTTGGCCAAAAAGAAGATGCATTGGATGCTATTCAAGAAGCAGCATGTAAAGCCTTTCTAACCGTGCATCAGCTAAAGCATCCGGAATTTTTCTCCACATGGCTGTTTCGTATTTTAATACATGAATGCTATCGTTTGCTAAAAAAAGGGCAGAAAATCATTCCTTACGAAGAAAGTGAATTATTAAATCGTTTACAGGAGCAAGAAAATGTTATGGCGAATCCAATCGATTTATCGGATGCTATACAGCTTTTGAATCATTCTCAGCAAATGGCCATCATTTTATTTTATTACCATGATTTACCGATTAAAGAAATTTCAGAAGTAATGGAAAAGCCGGTTAGCACGATTAAAACGTATTTGCATCGTGGAAAAAAACAATTGAAACGAGAATTAGAAAGGAGTGCAACGTTCAATGAAAAAGCCATTTAATGAAAACAGTACCCTTCCGGAATTCCCAAGAAATGAGGTACGAACAGCGATTGCCAATGGAATAAAACAAGCAGAGGAGCAAAAAAATATGACTCAAACACCTGTACAAATTAAAAGAAAAAGTAAACGTAAACCATTATTATATGTAGCAAGTGCGGCAGCCGCATTTAGTATTATGGTAGGTTCTGCCGCGTATGTATCACCAACTTTCGCAAGCACATTGTCACAGCTACCAATTGTCGGGTCGGTATTTAGTAACTCAGGCTTACTTGGGCTAAAACAAGCAAGTGAACTAGGTCTAACGAGCACTATCGGAGAAAAACAAACAATTAACGGTATTTCTGTAACGATAGACGAAGTCCTTTATGACGAATCTAATATTTCAGTTGGATTTACAATTGATTCTGAAAAGGAATTAAGTATGGAATACTTTGGGTCAGGGCTTGATTTAACTATAAATGGTAAATATCCTGAGGCGAGTTCTGGTTCCTATGGTAAAAAAGTTTTAAGTCCTACAGTTCTTACAGGTATCTCGACATTTGATGTAAAGGATAACATGCCAGATTCCTTTGAAATGGGCTTAGTGCTGGAAGGCAAAGGAGGGGAAAAATGGGAATTCAAAGCGCCGGTAAAAAAAATTACGGATATTGTTTATGTTCCTGTCAGCCATCAGCAACAAGCAGAGGGCATTCAACTGGATGTGTCAAAAATTTCATTAAGCCCATCAGGTATAGCACTTGACTATAAAGCTTCTGAAAAGGGGACAATTGATAATTCACAAGTAGGTGCATCGTTTATAGAATTCCGTATTACCGATCAGAATGGCAAGGAGATTACTTCGCATTCTGGTGGAGGAGAAGGTCATTTCGATAATGGTGAATGGAACTTTAGCAGTACCAAGTCCTTTGACCCGATTTCAAGCAATGTTCAAAAATTAACGATTACCCCATATTTAATGCTTCCTTCAGGCGGAGGCGGTGTACAAATTGATAAGAATGGCGCAGAAACAAAAATACCATTCGATAAGTCATCACTAAAAGAAGTGAAATTCCAACCATTCACAGTAGAATTACCTAAGCAAAATAAATAAACATTCAGGCGTCAAATACAACCTTTGTATTTGGCGCTTATTTTATGTTAGTTTATAGAAAGCAACTGAATGAAGGAGCGAACGGATTGAAGATTTATACATATAAACAACCAGCGGCCATTGAATCAACAGAGGCAGTAGCCATTTTAAATGAAGCGGGGGAGGTATCGTCTACTGTTCAACGTGTTTATTCGAATGGACTGAAAAAGGCATTTGACCGCACAATGGACTATCGCTACTTTGTACGTTTTGATGTCAGTGATGTCACTGGTCAGCCTCTTTTCACATGTAAGAAGATGTCGCGTCGTGGTCGAGTGCATTTTAAAGGGAAAGATTACGTCACAGGCAAAGAGTATATGATTGCCTATGATGGCTGGCAAATTATGATTCCTGACTTAATTATCACGGATGATGTTCAAACTATAAAACTCAACAAGGAAATGGAGGACTGGTCCGTATTTTCGTTAGAGGATCAACCAATTGCACGCTGGCATGCTGTCTTTTGTGAGACTCATTTTGAGATTACTCTGCAAATTGAAGACAACAGCCCGATACAGCATGAAGCCTTTTTTATTGCAATTGGACAGGCAGTGCTGTTTGTAGGAGCGTAAGATGTCGGTAAATTTGAAAAAGTGTCCGATAAAATGAAAAAGTTGGGCGATAAACTAAAAATGTTAAGCGATAAATCTTTGTAATAATTTGAGAACAAAACTAAAGAGCATGTTTTGGTTATTTTTCAATTCATGCTCTTTTTAATTTAGGCTGTTTTCGAAAAGATTGTTGCTATTCAACTAACGAGACAGGTTTGTTGAACAATAAAAATATATATGAGGGATTTAAATGAAGACGAACGAAGAAGCAGTTTGGGGAATAATTAAAAACATTTTTTCTTATGTTAGATACCTCACCCTTTCAAAAGAAGAAAAGACTGAAATTAATATAAGTTTAGTTAAAGACAAATACTGGTTCCAAGAACTAATGAATACTGAACCTTCTATACTTAAATTGATAGAAGGAGATGAAGAAATTAGACGATATTTATCATCGAGAAAGATGGTTAGAAAATTGCTAAGGGACAAAGAAGAGCGACTGCGTTTTAAAGGATTTTTAACGATAGATTAAATTGTTATTAAGCTAACAGGTGTCTAACTTCAAGATGGGAATCCAAAGAGATCCATCTTTTTCTTCTTCAACAAATGGAGCAGCATAGTGCAATAAGAATTTTTGTAGAATATGATTATAGAATTAAGTCGAGAGGTGGTCTTATGAACAAAATTACGTGCCCTTGTTGTGGTTATAGAATGTTGGATAGTGATGGTAAGTATGATATATGCCCAATTTGTTTTTGGGAGGACGACCCATTTCAAAAAGAAAATGAGTACGATTTAGGTGCTAACCAAGTGCCTCTTGTTGAAGCACAAAAAAATTATATTAGGTATGGTGCTTGTGAGAAAAGGTTTGTTAAAAATGTTAGAAAGCCTAATGCACAAGATAAAAGAGATCCTAATTGGAAAGCGTATAAGGATTATTTGTATGAGTTGGGATTAGCTTGTAGAAAGTTTAAAGAAGGAGTGTATAGTATTGCAGATTTAGAACATAACTTATCTTGGATTGATGTTCCGAAAAAGATAAACAAAATTGTTGAACAAGCTATGAATGATTTAGAAATGATTAGATTTTGTACTTCTGACTATAAGCAAAAAGACGAAGCGATAGAGATTGTTGAAAATTTGTTAAAACGGTTGAATGTTACGATAGAAATCCAAGATTAGATTTAGCGTTAACTGGATGATTTGGTTAAATTTCTGATTCGCGAAATATAAAAACAAAAAGACAGAATGTAATCTACCTATATTGTAGTTTAAACTGCCTTTTGTTTTTAACAGCAACAATCTTTGAGAAAAAACCTTAATTTATTAGAAGATAAAGCTCTCAGGTCATTTCGATTTGAAGAGCCATCAGCTGCTCCAATCCTTCTTTTAATGGCGGTTGTGCCTCTCGGGCTGCCTCTTCAAGTTCCTCTATGCTCCCAAAAACCCGGTGCAGTACCATTTCGCTTTCATAAATCTCCTTGCCTTTTAGCGCCTTGAATAGCGCCTCGGCTAGCTCAGGAGTGTCGATGGTTAAATTGGTGACCAACGTGCCTTCATCAATTCCTCCCTGTAAAATGGATACAATCACTGGCATAAGCTCTACTTTCACGCCATGCGCATCAATAAACGCCTCTGTATATCCATCCTGCGCTGACTGATGCTCTGTATCTACCAGTTCCATATAGCGGCACAATAGCGGAAAATAAGCTTCGCTGTACAAGCCAAGGCCCAATACTGCATAAGTGCCCGGCATGACCGATTCCTCGCTTGGCTCCACGTCCCCGTACCACGCGAACTCTTCCATTGCTGTATCTACATATTCTGCAATCTTCGGGAACAAATTAGGGTAGCTAAGTGCATTTGCAAAAAACTGATGTAGCTCGGACTTCGCCAGTTCCTCCACGGGAAGGAAGTTCTTTTGGCAACTCTCTAACTTTAGTTGATAACTTTTAGGAAACTCTTGTTTCAAAAGATTGATAATATAATCCAACGCTTCTTTATAAGCTAGTTCTTCTTCGGAGAGAATTCGAATTTCAATCGTTTGTGTAATATCGTTGTTTCTGCCTTCTACGAGCTCTCCTCGATATGTCCGTACAAATTTTCCGCTGCCGACTTTCAAATATTCAGCAGCTTTTTTGGAACCCAATTGGACCGCCAGTTCCATATACTCCTGCGGGATATCCGGTTCTGTGAAGCCAATCTGCAATGAAGCATAAAGAAAGAAATCCATTTCTTTGGCATCTACGGAAGGATGATCCTCTTTCAAAGTCCAAATCATTCCATAATCACCGGATCGGGTAAAATGCTGCAGTAAAAAGTAATCACATGCCCATTTTTTTAACGCCAAAATATAACGGCTAATCAAACCGTTTTTGAGTTCTTGATTATTATTCAGCTTGTCGGAGAGACGACGAATCAACGGATCGACTACTTCCACTTCCTGTTTCATCAAATCAGGATTGACCAAGTGATAGGCGAAAAAGAAAACGTCTTTCTCTTCAGGTAACACAGGCAAGTCAGAAAGAATCATTGTTTGAATAAAATGATCCAGCCTCTTTTGGAGTTGAATCAACTTGGGCTCATTATATAGCTGTTTGTTAAGGGTTAATTTCGAATTCTCCCACTCAAACTCAAACACAACTTCAAACTTGTAATCAAAGAAATCGGGCCCCAGTTTTTCCGAGCGGAACAGGTCGTCTACAAGCCCGCACAAGGTAGGAAAGAACTCCTCAGTCAGAAGTTCATCGGTCAACTCCATGATGTAAGTATCCGCTCCAAATTTGTTCGAGCTGGATAATAATTTGGAGAAATCGATATAAATTTTCCCCTTAGACCAGGTAAACTTGCCTTTTCTCCACGCCACCCGGAGGTAGTTGTGCACTCCAGCTTGCAACGTTCTTTTATCCTTAAACTCATTGATTCTTTTGCCTTCTTGTTCGTAAAGTGTAGTGATTTCCTTCCATACCTTATTCAGAAAAGCTTCCACAGCCTGATTCAACGGTATCTCCTCCTAATAACTATTCTATTAGCTCAGTTAGTTTTATAAGTAAAATTGTATTAGTCTACATATATTTTACATAATCTTACACAAGAAGCGAACATCTTTTATACTAATCTGCTACGTTCGTTTAGTTTAAGTACAAAAGTTCACACATTCATAGTCGGATTAGCATAAAAAAATAGCTTATTTCTTAGAAAGCTATTTTTGAGGAAAGTTATTTTTAATAAAACTCTGTTTAGTTGGGCGATAAATGAAAAGCAGACCCTCTGCTACTTAAGAGAGTCTACTTTCATTTAAATATCAAGCATTTCATTCGCTAATTTTCTACGACTTATCCAGTAACCTTGTAGCGTAAAGACAATAAGTGTCGCGCCTAAAAAGACGATACTCGTAACACCTAATGTAACGAAGTCATAAGATCCTCCGTCAATCGTGAACAGTAATTTTGTAACTAGAAGTCCGAGAAATGTCCCAACAGCCAGTCCATAAAGTACAAAGGATAACACTTGCGTCAAAATCAGCTTGATTAATCCTCGCGGTGAAAGACCTATAAGGCGCTGAATTGCATAATCGGCACGTTTTGAGTAAATGGAGTGAAGCAGTGTTTGCAATACGCCGAGACAAGTTGCAGAAATTAAAATAACAAAGACTCCAACAAAAAGGCTCCAGCGCTGGAAGGTCATTTCATCGTATTGCTTGATAAATGTCTCTTTATCAGTAATTTTTAAAGCTGACCAACGTTCTTGTAAGTATGAGAGATCGGCTAATGCCTGCTCTGTATTATCTGCTTCCACCATTATGTTTGTAATGATTGTTGAATCAGAAGATACTATAAAAGAGGACCAATCCACAAATAAATCTATATATTTATTATAAGAATCAAGAGCTACATCAATTACTAGTAATTCACCAATTGGCACATTTTGTTGAAGTGTTTCATCAAATGTCCCTGCCATTATACGATCACCAACTGCTAATTGATGTTTTCTAGCAAATCTTTCTGTAATGATCACTCCATTTTTCAAATCTCCTTTAACAGCATCAAGCTTTTTTAACTGGACGTATTTTTCGACATCAATGGCCTCGAAGTTACTACCTTCTTCCCAGCCATTTTCGCCTTGAAGCGCGATCCAAGGTGCTTCACTTCGTGCATAGGCATAGGCCACACTCGGCAATGCCTCAATTTCTTTTATTAGATCCGGTGTAATGGTTGGGTCATTTAATTCATTATCAATTTTAATCGATGTTTCATATTGAGAGTTAATATACTCATAAGAGCTTTGCTGAACTGATTTAAATAAAGAGCTGCCGAAAATTAAAATGACCATTAAGCCGATAATGCTAAGTATAATCGGCATATTTCTTCGTACTTGTGGCATAAGCTGCTGACACGCTAAGTATGCTTCTTTGCCGAGCACAGTACGAATAGGCTTCAATGAAAATTTAAATAATGCTGTAAAGAGGTATGGCATCAGATAAAGGAAGATTCCACTGACGAGTAATGTGGCTATTAAAATCATAAGTGCACCTTGTCCACTATTTTTTCCGACTTTATAAGCATTTAAAAACAAGAATAGGGACATGAACGCAACGCCACTCACAATAATCGTTTTCCATTTTGTCCACCGTAAACTTAAATTTTCATTCTCTGTTGCGATTTGTAAAGGTAATAGACTTGAGCTTTTATGAACTTGCCACTGTGTGATTAGCTGGAGCAATAAAAAACTTACAATAGCAATCGCCAATACAAAGATCATCGGTAAATCAGTTTTTGCATCTGGCATTTTCATCAAACTAATGAGCTGTGGTAACCAACTTTTTATTATCAATAAACTGACCGCTGTCCCAAGCAATACGCCAACGCCAATAATTGTAGATAATTGCAATTGTACAATGCGTCCTACTTGCTTGGTAGAGGCGCCAAGTGCACGAAATACCATAAGCTGTTCTTTAATTTTGTAAAATAATAGCTGGAACGTTGATAGCAGTAAAACACTTGAAATAAGTAATATAAAGAATGAAAGTACAACCATAAAAATGATTAATGCTTGTAAATTTCTCTTAAATTCATCATAGTCACTCATGACATCTACACGTAATGTTTCATCAAGTTGTTTCAAATCTGTACCAACTGAGGTAGCCATATTATCTTCCGTTTTAATGAGTGCAAACATACCGGCCGTTTGTGCATTACTATTATTCATCCAAGTTTTCAACTCATCATTTTGCATAAGGATAAAATTAGGACTATCTGTGCCTTTAAGGGGTGAAAGGATTTCTTGTATCGTAAAGCTACCTGTATTTGCTTCAACAGAATCTCCAATCGTTTTATTGAAAGTAACGTTTAGCGTATCGCCGACCTCTTTGTGGAAAAGACGTGCCACATTTTCAGTAATCACAACTTCGTTAGGGCCAAGATCGACATTAAAATGATAGCGGCTTTTCACTAAGTCGTCGTTTTCCACACCAACTGTATAAAATGATGTATTTTTCTCATTTTCAACATTAGTTTGAGCTAGTGACACACTCGAAACTTTTGTAACACCAGGCATTGCTTCGAAATTTTCGATTTGCTGTGAAGTTAACAGCCTATTTTGATCGGGGTTATAGCCGACCATTAAATCCATTTCGCCATATAATGCTTGTATGTCTTCTTTCATTTGACTATGGGCATTCCATATGTAAACACTCATTGTCATGACAAGGCAAATGGAAATGGTAATAATACTAATACTCGTTAATACATTGGCCCATGCTGCACGAAATAGCTTCAGAGCAATGGTACGCATCGTAAACATTACACATCACCTCTAGTAATCAGCTTGAACTTCGCTAAAATACAATCTAAATCCTCCGCTGTTTGCGTATTTTGATAGGAATCCACAATGGCACCATCATGGAAAAATAATACACGATTTGCATAAGTCGCAACATAAGGGTCATGTGTCACGAGTAACATGGTTTGATTCATAGTTTTTTGCAAGTCTACTAACAGCCCTAAAATTTCATCAGTCGTATTCACATCCAATGCACCAGTCGGCTCATCTGCCAGCAATATTGGTGGGTTTGCAATAATAGCGCGGGCTATGGCCACTCGTTGCTTTTGACCACCAGAAAGCTCATTTGGTCGATGCTTTGCCCAGGCAGCAATATTTAGCTTTTCCATCATTTGCTGTACGCGTCCTTTGATGTCTTTACTTGGTACATCATTGAGGATAAGAGGGAGCGCAATATTATCTTCAACTGATAAATCCTTTAACAGATGGAATGATTGGAAGATAAAGCCGATATTCTCTTTGCGGAATTTCGATGCTTTTGGCTCTTGATAAATATCATGCGCTTCCTTTCCAAATAAGAATAACGCTCCTTCAGTCGGTTCATCGATGGCGCTAATCATATTGAGCAGTGTACTTTTACCAGAACCGCTCGTCCCCATAATGGCCACCATTTCACCTTGATAAACTGTACAATGGATATTTTTCAAAGCATTGACCGTATGATGCTTTTGTTGAAAGATTTTTGACATCCCTTCGATGCGTAACACTTCTGTTAAACGTCCTTCGGGGATCGGAATCGCATTAATAACTCCTTTCAACGGATTGAACCCATTCATCTATATATGCCCCCTTTAATTGTTGTCGTAAAGCTTGTAAGCCTCGGCGAATATGCGTTTTCACAGTGCCCTCAGGACATTGTAAAATCGCTGCAATATCTTTTACCGAGTAGTCTTGATAAAAACGTAATAGTAAAACCGTTTTGTATTTTTCCTCTAGCTCGCAGAGAGAATGCCATAGATCAAGTTCTTCTTCGATATATGTAGGTGAAGTACTATTGAGATCCTCTAATGTATGTGGTTCAACAAGCTGTACCGAGTTTTTCTTGGCAAGGTAGGTTTTACAGCAATTTATAATAATGCGCGTTAACCAGGTAGAAAAATATTGAGGGTCGTTTAATTTAGGTAAGCCCTCATATGCACGGATAATGGTCTGTTGAAAAACTTCTACGGCGTCATTTTCATTTTGGACATAAACATAAGCGATTCGATATAACTTATGTTGCTCCTGCTCAATAAGCTGATAAAAAGCTTGCTCATCTCCGTTTTGTGCTAACTGTACCAATGATTCTTGCTTTGTAGTAATGAAAAACGCCTCCTTCCGACTATTAGACTTGGCAAACTATCATTTCGATTCAACTTTTTTTATTTTATGGGAATTTAATGGGTCATTTCCGGAAACAGGAGATTACTTTTGTTAAAGACTATACAATGCATATCAGTTGATCTTCGTTCTTGGCGACTCCTTGGGGATTAGCGATAGGGCAAAGGAGGCTAAACCTGTGATAACGCTTTCGTGACCAACATCGTGTTAGCCCAAGACCCTGGAGCGAAGCGGGTGTTTTCTGTGCAAAAGGCGTAGAGCTAACGTAGCAGCTGCAACAAAGTTTTATCTGTGCGAAAGCGCGCAGTTAGGAACGGAAATAACCCTATGTTATGGTGTTGTTCCAATTTAATAGATAAAGTCCAATTTATGGTTAAAGATTAATTTATTGCTATAATAACATTAATAGAGTGGGAGTTATGGAAGTTCATGGAAAGTAAACTAAAATAACTAATAAGCTTGTTTTAAGGAGGAAATAAAGATGAAGAAAAAGCCTATTTATGTGGAGGTGGATATACGAGCACCTATCGACGAGGCTTGGAATTATACCCAAAACCCTAAGCTGCATGAGCAATGGGATTTACGTTTTACTTCTATTACTTATATCGATAAAAAATCTCCTGAAGAACCTCAGCGCTTTACCTATGAAACGAAGGTGATGCCGGGCATAGCAGTTAGTGGCTGGGGTGAGAGTAAAGGAGAGCATCATAAAAAAGATGGTACGAAAACATCCTCGTTACATTTTGGTACACCCCAAAAAATATCTCCAATTGCAGAGGGGAAAGGGTACTGGCGATATATTCCTGATGACCAGGGGCTCACATTTTTAACCCAGTATGACTATGATGTTCGCTACGGGAAACTAGGGAAATTATTTGATGCTGTGTTTCGTCCCGTAATGGGCTGGGCAACAGCTCTTAGCTTCGATGTTTTAAAAAGATGGCTTGAAAAAGGAGAAAATCCTTTTTCTCAGTATCGTCGCTTCTTTTTAACTATGCTCATTAGTGTGCTTTTTTGTTTTGTGTGGTTGTACCACGGTCTTGTACCGAAAATCATCGTACAACATCCTACTGAGGTGATGATGATTGAGAAATTACTAGGTGGGGATTATAGTCAGTTGAATGGATCAAGTAACACTAGCCAAATAGTAAACTGGATTGGACTTGCAGAGATAATCTTTGCACTGTGTTGGCTATTGCCTCGAGGAAAGCGTTTATTGTTTGGTGTGCAAATAGTGTTATTTCCGTTTTTAACATTGGGTGCCGTTCTAGCAGATAAAACGATTGCTACTGCTCCGTTTAATCCTGTAACACTTAATGTAGCATTGTGGGTATTGTCCATTATCGGGTTGATTCTAAGTAAAGATATGCCTAGTGCCAAAAGCTGTAAACGAAAGCGAGGAGAAACAACATGACGATTTATCAAACTTTATTGGGCGAGGACTTTACTCGACTCCATCCGATGCTGCAGAAGCGTTATATGTTACCTGTAGATCAACCTTTTTATGCTACTGGCGTAATGCATAAAATTGAATCTGGTACAAAGTGGCTACGTCCTTTTTATGCGATAGCTACCAAAACTAAATTCCTGTTTCCTGAATCAAGCGACGATGTTCCATTCTCAATTTGTAATACTTGTCGAGTATTACCAAGTGGAGAACTTGAAGTGTTATGGGAGCGTACTTTCAATTTTTCAAACAGAACTAGACATTTTGATGCGAGAATGACGATTGATCCAGTCCGAAAAATAGTCAAGGATTACTTAGGATCACCAGCTCTTTTTTATTCAGATTTACATTTTGCAGTGACACGGGAGGGGAGATTAATCATTCGTTCTGGTGTCCAACGGTTTGTAGTTTCCAAAATGGAATGTCCAATACCAAAAATATTAGAGGGGCGTGTAATCGTCGAGGAAGGATTTGATGACAAAAGGAATGTGTTTACGATTCATGTGTCCATCCATAATCCATTGATAGGGAGGCTGATGATGTATGCTGGTGAATTTACGCAACAATCTATGTAGTCCTGTCCTAATAGTAGGGCTTATGCTGTCGGTCGTTTGTTATTTGTTTAGCCCGCAGCCTGGATATATGTTGCTACTCACAGTTGCACAGCTGATCTTTGTTCCTGCGATGGTGAAAATGGTCATTTCCTTTAACAAAGCCGGTGATGCTATTATTGTCGCGATGATGCTTGCGATTACGATGCTACATTGGTGCTCTGAAGGTTGGATAGCCATCGTTCTCGTACTTATTTATGTTCTTTATACGGCGTTTATAGCTATACAAGGTGTGAAGCGATTTTTACAACGAGGCTTTACAAACATGGCGGAGATATCGATTGATGTGGGACTTATTTATATATTGATCGGTGGACTATGGTTTTTTGCTTTTATCGCAAACATCGATACAGGTTTTTCATCGTTAATAACGTGGTTAACAGCCATCCATTTTCATTACTCAGCTTGTTTATTAGCTATTTCTATAGGTCTTTTTGGGCGAATACATAATAGTAGATGGTACAATGCAGTCGTTGTTATTTTATTGACAGGCCCACTTCTTGTTGCAATTGGTATAACGTTCTCTACAATAATAGAAATTATTTCAGTGACACTTTATATCGCTGCGATTTACAGTTTATTTTTCCTTGCTCTAAAAACGAAACTTCCTCGTGGACAAGGTTTACTGTTACGCATTTCCTATGGGTCTCTATGTATTACGATATTATGGTCGTTTATATATGCATTTGGATATGTAGGGATACCAGAAATGCTAAAATTCCATGGATTTATGAATGGTATTTTCTTCGGTAGTGTAGGGGTGCTGGCTTGGGCTATAGCTATTCCGGAAACTAAATTTCAACCATTTCATTTTCCAGTTAGCCAAATTAGGGGGAAATTGCGAGAACGAAAAGACCCGCACCCTGGTTTAGTCGATGCGCTTAGTGATTTTGTGGATACGACAAAGCTGCCACACATCATTCCACATTTTTATGAAGAAACCAATCAGTATCGTTTAATGGCATCTGTAAAGTGGAAAAGCTGGTTTAAACCGTTTGCTTTGATTTATCAAGGCTTAAGTCGCTTCATGCAACAGCTGAATTTACCCTTCTCCAGTAAGCAAATTGAGATGACAGGAATGGTTGTTAAAGTAGATGAGCTGCGCGATGGACGTCCAGCTCCACGTGCATGGATCCGTAAAATAGACAAACAAACAACCTTTGTCGCAATCTATTCAAAGCATACAACAGGACAAACCACCTATATGAATATTGCACTTCCACTGCCTTTCTCAACAATGATTGGGGTGTTACATTTACATGAAGATAATGGTGCTTTATATTTAACGAGTAATTACGATGGGGATGCTGGGATTTATTTAGCCATTAACCGTTTTTTATTTCAACTACCTTTACAGGAGCATTTTAAGATAAAGGCAGAAGATGAAACAACACTAACGGCTGTGCACAAGATGCGTATTTTCGGACTTCCCTTTTTAGAAATAAACTATCAAATAACAAGAAAATAGATCCTTATTGAAGGAATCTGCCTATCTTTACTAGAAGGTCATATAGACATAATAATAAAGGGGTGATTCGTTGCGATTAACTAAAGGGATTTCAGGTTTTGATGCAGGACATCTAATTGAACAGGATATGCGATCTTTCCAGTCGATGGTTTATCATTTAGTTACAAGTGAACAACGAGCAAAAGCTATCCAATTTATTGATCAGCCTCATTTTGTTTATATGCAAGCGGTGATTCAACTGGAAGATGAACGTTTGACGATACTTCATCATAGGCTGATGCCTTATATTGCGTTTGCTAAGTTTGATGAAGAGTTAAGCTTTCAATTTTTAACAAAAGCTCCATTACACAAATATTTCCCGATGCGTAAATGCCTTACTGCCGATACACTAAACACATTGTTGACGCAGGAAAAGGAGCTGCACAGTTTATCTGATGTGGAATGGAAATACATTTCACGCTTTGATAGTAAAACAATCGGAGATGTTATGTTTAATTATTGGGATTAATATTTAAATAGAAGGAACAGCTTACTTTTGAGGCTGTTCTTTTTGTGTGTCAAAAGTCCTGTTTGGGTTTTTTTATGGTAGTCCATCTGTCTGAAAATTATGGCTTTAATAATCCGCTGAAAATTACATGAAAATCACCTAGTTATTTCATTTAATCTAGGGAAAATTCCAAATCAATCCAAACTTGGCTCGAGAGTGTTAAATTACTAATGGTGTGCAAATTATAACAATGCACATTAGATTGCATTTGGAAAGTAAGGAGAATTTGAAATGAATTTTAAGTCAATAAGTAAGAGAATCGTTTTTTCCTTCAGCATTGTAGTAGCAGTAGTGGTTTTATATATTGGTTACAATTTTTATGCAGTCAACCAAAGCAACAGCGCAACGGAACAAATTATTGATGAAGAAATGCAATTATTAATTACAGATTATGAGGAAGCTCAGACGATAGGGCTAAGAATTGCAGCAGCTAGAGGGTATGTACTTTCTGGTGATGAAAAGTATAAGAAAATTTTTGAAGATAATGTCAAGCATGCTGATGACAATGAGAAACTACGTTTAGCAATATCAGAGACAGGTGATTTCAACAAATTTGCGGAAATGGCTAAAGAATGGAGCAGTTATGTTGAAAAAGAAGTATTTACTGTTTATGACCAAGGCCAAATTGAACAAGCAACAAAAAATTTAGCAACTATGAGTGATAAGGCTACGGAAATACGTGAAGGCTTTGAGGGGTTAGCAGAGCATCGTAAGCAATCGATTAATGCGACTGGTGCAGACATTGTCAGTGCAGGCGAGACTAAGCAGCTTACAGGTATAATCGTAGGTATTATGATTGTTATCATTGCTATCGTGATTGCATTATTAAGTGCTCGAATCATTTCTAGACCAATCATTGCTGTGACAAAACGTATGCAACAAATTACTGAAGGTGATTTAAGTGAGCCTGCACTTGTTGTGAAATCAAAAGATGAAGTAGGACGGCTTACAGAAGCGACTAATACGATGTCCGATATTTTGAACCGTTTATTAAAGCAAATTCAAACCGTGTCTAATGATGTAGCTGCGCATAGTGAGGAGCTCATGCAATCAGCAACAGAGGTGAAAACTGGTACGGAACAAATTGTCGACACAGTCACTGAAATCGCGAGTGGCACAGAAGTGCAGGCAAGTAATGCATCAGATGTAGCTACAACAATGACAGAATTTACGTTGAAGATAACAGATGTCAATAATAGCAGTACGGATGTTCAGCAATATTCCCAAAATGTTATGGCTTTAACGAAAGAGGGCCAAAATTTAATGGACGCATCCACAGAGCAAATGACATCCATTCATCATATTGTGAAGGATGCAGTTTGTAAGGTGGACGAACTAAGTAAACAAACTCAGGACATTTCAAAAATCGTGGCAGTGATACAGGGTATTGCTGCACAAACGAATTTACTGGCACTTAATGCAGCGATCGAAGCGGCGCGAGCTGGGGAGAATGGTAAAGGATTTGCGGTCGTTGCAGATGAGGTTCGTAAACTCGCTGAACAAGTAGCAGTCTCAGTTGACGATATCACGGATATTGTACAAAAAATCCAAAAAGAATCGAACATGGTGACATCTTCACTGGAAAACGGCTATGAAGAAGTTGAAAAAGGTACAAATCAAATTACATCTACAAACGAAACATTCGGCCACATTGCAGAGGCAGTGTACTCGATGTCAACAAACATTGATAGCATGACGACAAAGCTAGAAGACGTAGTACAAAACACTGTCAATATTAATAAATCAGTAGATGAAATTGCTGCTGTCTCAGAGCAATCCGCTGCAGGCATACAGCAAACTTCCGCAACGATCGAACAAGCAGCCAGCTCGATGGATGAAATCAAAAACAGTTCATCCAATTTAGCGGAAATGGCAGAGAGTTTAAACGACCTTGTTAGGAAATTTAAATTGTAATTTTGGACATGTATTTAATGCAGAATCATAATTAGACAGTAAATGCTCCATCGAAAATTAAGAATCAGTTAAACCAG
Organism: Lysinibacillus sp. NPDC056185; assembly: GCF_047737915.1. NCBI lineage: Bacteria > Bacillati > Bacillota > Bacilli > Caryophanales > Bacillaceae > Lysinibacillus > Lysinibacillus sp. NPDC056185. The sequence goes on along the minus strand of NZ_JBLLLQ010000024.1, from coordinate 22,097 downwards.
CAATTGACGAGAAAAACGTTTAATTGCTGGTTTTTTATTGTTTGGTTTAGAAGGATGAAATAGAAGATATATGTATTGTCATCGTTCTAAATAAAAACCGGTTGTAAATTATTTGTACAAAATTGAATAATAGGAAGTTCAATGGGGATATAAATAAAAGAAAACCGACAATAGGAGTGTAGAGATGGCGACACTTGTTGTAAAGAGAAGTATTATGCACCGTTACCAAAGTATTGGGCAGGCGATTCAAGTGGCAGAGCCGGGGGATTTCATTGAAATCCGGGATGGGATATATGAAGAAAGCTTCGAAATTTCCAAAAGGCTGACACTTTATGGAGTGGGGAATGTGATCATTAAAGGTGGCGTATTTATCCGCTATCAGACACTTGTAAATATGCGAAACCTGCGTTTTACTCAAGGGCAGGGAATTTACGTAAAGGGCGATTTACAGCTAGAAAACTGTATTATTGAGCAACAAATGGTGCAGGCACAAGTGACCGTAAGCTTCGGTAGTTTAATGATGAAAAATGTTGATATTTTAGCAAGCCCAATCAATCATTTTGGCCTAAATATCGATAATAGCTCAAGCGTTATTCTAGTGGATACAACGATCCAGCATCATGTTAAAGCTCAAATTAATGTGCAAAATAGTGAAATCGCATTGACTAATTGCATGCTGTTAGAAGGGCGAACGAATGGCATTTATGCAATACGGGATGTAAAAATGGAGCTTGTGGATTGTGAAATTCATGGACATAAAAAGGCACAAATTGTAGCAGCCTCCAGTACAATTTCAATGACCAATACACTTATTCACCAAGGGCAAGATGTAGGGGTGCAAGTTTTCGATAGCTCGAAACTAACGATGGATGGCTGTGAAATCAAACATCATCAAGACGCGCAACTGGTTGTTCATCAAAGTGAGTTGTTGATGACAGATTCTATCTTGTCTGATGGCGTGGGGAATGGAATTTATCTTGGTGAGAAATCTAAGGCGATATTATATGATTGTAAGATCCATCGACATGTGAAATCGCAGTTGTTAATTGAAAATAGTAAAGCGGAGTTTCGTACATGTAGCATAGATAAGGGAAAGGCGACAGGCGTTACGATTGTCAACGAAGCCGATGTATCGATGACTGAGTGTGATCTCCAAGAACACCCCCAATTTCACTTTATTATCGACTCAAGCGGGTTAAAGCTCAATCAGTGCAAGATCCAATTTGGACAGGCTGGTGGTATTTATGGCAATGATCACGCCAAGATTACGCTGCACAACACAATAATTCAAGAGCTTCACAGTCATCATATTTATATAAATAATGCTCGACTATTTACTGATAATTGTACTTTTGATCACATTAGCGGAAATGCGATTACTTGTATTGATGCTATTTTTGAAGTTGTGAATAGTGAATTTAACAACTGTTATGATGGCCCATATGCAATAGTATGGTCTGATAAATCAATGGGGCGTATTGAGCATTGTACGATTGATAAAGGAGATCGTCCATTTTTAGCGATGTCCAATCAATCTTTACTTGAAATGGTGTACACTGATCTAACTGCTGTAAAAATACCTGCTATTGTACAGGGGAAGAGTCAGTTATTTATCGAAGGGTACACTAACGAGACAATATGGAAGACTGATGCAACGTCGAGAATAGTTAATTTGCCAGTCAATACTAGTGATCAGACAAAGAACGTAATATTAAATAAAGTAGATATAGTTGATATCAGAAAATTGGATGTAAAATTACGAATACCAGTTGAAAATTTACAAAAATTTAACAAAAATATTTTGAAGAAAAATATTAATAAAACAATGTAATAACCGAATAATAAAGTAGGATAAGTAGTTTCAATTATTTTGAAATTACTTTTTTTATGAGTTAAAAGTACTGTGAGAACTGCTGGTAATGTATCATTAATATAAAAAAATATTAAAAAATAATTATTTTTATTTGTTGTCTTTATTCATTCAATCATGCTTTCGTATTTAGACTTTTAAGCTGTGCTGCAGAATGCGAAAATTCGACAAAAGGGATTGTTATTTTTATAATAGAATTAAGTGAATACCAAAAATCGTTACATATACTTCATTAAAAATTATTATTGAATAATAATGATTTTTTATAGAGGTTGGAATTTTATTAAAATAAAGTAAAATTTGGATTAATTAAGTCCATATGTTATCCTGAAAATAGGTCATAAAATGGCTGTATTAGTTAATTGTTTAAGAAACTTGAGTAATGATTGTGAAATAATGAATGGATGAACTGGAGGTGAAAAAAGTATGTTTGGGCTTTCGAAAGAAGAAATTATGTTATTGCTAGAGAAGGTAGGATTAGAAGAAAAACAAAAAAATGCAATAGCGAACATCATGCATCTTAACAATAAGCGAATAGAGCAACAACTTGCATTTATTATCGACCTAGTAATTGATGAACGCGAAAGAAATATTTCAAACAATACATATTTAAATTAAAAATGACTTAGAAAAAGAAATTTAACTTTTTGACAAATTACATATTATTTAGTATCCAAAATAAAAGGATTTTTAAGGTTTGTGCTCTATATAGATCCTTCATATATTGAAAAAATATAAATCACAAGTGTGTAAAGAAGAGCACTTGTGATTTTTTTTTTTTTTTAAAAAACATCTGTATACATTTTAGGGTTTAATTGGTTATATAGTTGAGTTAACTACGAAATGGATATCCAAAAGTTGGTGAAGTATGAATAATGAGTGGGAGCGTCTATTGCTAGCGCATGCAGAAGTCGTTTTCAAATATTTGATAAAAATAGGGGCTACAAAAGAAGATGCAGAGGACGTAGTGCAAGAAGCAATCATTAAAACAATTGAATGTTTGTCTACAATTCGACATGATAATTTACGAGCTTGGTTATTTAAGGTCGCCCTTAATCGTTACTATACGTTGTATAACAAGCAAAAGCGCGCAACATTAATTGGTGATGATGAAATTGAAAAATTAAAAACTGTATTAGATGATGCAGAGCAACATTTTTTACAAAAAGAGAAAAATGCAAAGATTAATGAAGCCTTGTTGGCGCTACAGCCAACATTTCAGCAATTGCTTTTAATGAAATACGATATGGAGTTATCCTATAAAGAAATTGCTACGATTCTAGCGGTGAGTGAGTCGCATGTAAAAACTTATTTACAGCGAGCACGTAAAGCATTTAAAAAACAATGGGAGGCGTTAGAAGATGGACAACCTTTTTAATACAGAACAGATGAAAAAAACAATGAAAAAAGCACAACGTTGTGCAACATGGAAAACAATCATTATTACGTTATGCGTCATCATTGTGACATCGTTTGCTGGGAAAATAGCTAATGATGCAATTACTAGTTTTTTGCAAAGCCATGCACAGAATTCCTTTAATACACTACATCAAGTAAAAGGAGCGAATGAGTTTATTGGGACAACGAAGAATTACCCTGGCCTTTTAGGTGGTGAAACACATTATAAAACGTTTAAATACATTGAAGGTAAAATCGTTCCTACTGGAGATGACACGTATGGCTACGGTCTTTTTCGAGATGAGATACTTTATGAAGGTTCTATTTCTCCTCTCCCATTTGGAAAGAGCGGCAGTGAAGAAGATTTAGATGTTCAACGTTACAATGAGCTTGGACAGCGCGAAATGTTGTTTTTCTATCCATTTTTAAATTATAAAAAGACACGAAATGATTTAGCGTTGTTGCCTCAAATTAGTGACGATAAAATTATGGAGATTGCTTTATCTTTTGATAAAGGCTACACAGTGCAAGAAGCGCTTGCAAAGCTGCCGAAAAATGTGACTACTTCTTGGTTATGGGTGAAGGATATTAACGAATCAGATGACAATATTGTTAAGATTATCAATAGTGATGGAACAGTTGCGAAAGGGGATTATCTTTTGCGTTCAGAACAAAATGTATATGGTTTTTCACTTTTAAACATGAACAGTGATTTAGAAGAGAACCCAGCTGAGCTATTTGTGCGTGAAATAACTAGTGGAACTAGACAAAAATCAAGTTTACAAGATGAGTATAAACGGTTAGAAAAAGAAATTGGTGGTGCGGATGGTCTATCAGTAAAAGATCTTGTGATATATGGGGCTGTCGTAACTGGAAATACGAAGACACTTTCAAGCTTACAAAATCTTGATTATATTAAAGCATCCTCAATCGGAGTTATAACAGATAAGTATTGACATTTGAATAAGGTCATCCCATAGAAGGATGACCTTGTTTTTACAATTCCTTCGTAAAACAAATAATGCGGTTTGCCTCGGTGAAACCTAATTTAAGATGGACTGCTAAACTTTCGAGATTTTGTATTTCACAATCACTCGCGAATTCTTTACATCCTTTATGTTTAGCCCAATGCTCGCAGCTCTCAATAAGCAGCTTTGCAAAGCCTTGCTGTCGATATTGTTTTTTTACGAAGAGCCCTTCTAAATAGCCAACTGGGCTAGAGTGGGTACCTTCAACATAATCTGTTCGGAGTTGACATTGTGCAAAACCGACTGCTTCCTCATCCTCGTAGGCAAGGAAAATCGTAGCGTTTTCAGCATTAATTAGTTTCGTCATCTCCTCACTAAATTCTTCTAACGAATGATTTGGCCAAAGTTGTAGTGCTAATAATGCTGCTGTTTGAGCATCTTCCATAGTGGCTTGTTTAATCATATTGAGTCTCCTTTTTATAAAATGGTAAAAATTGAAACTTTTGATTTTATTAAACGTAAAAAATATAAGATATAAAAATACAGGGAGGTTACTATTTTTGAAGCAACGTTAATGATACTTGATATTCAAAATGATTACTTTAGTGATCAAGCTCGAATGCCTATCGCCAAGCAACAAATTGAGTCAACTATAAATTGCATTAATGACCTGATAAAAAGAGCTGAAAAGTCAAATGTCCCTATCCTCTATATTAGGAATGGATTTGAGCGAATGCAATTACTTTCCAACCTTTTACGAAAATTCACTGCGTTAAAAGGCAGTAAAGGTGCTGAATTGGATGAATGATTATTAAGATCTAATGGTGTCTGTTTTTCAAAAAAATAAAGCGGACGCAATTATACCGAGGCATAATTGATAAGTAAAAATGACAAGGGGGAAATTTGAAATGACGCTTATACAACGATTAATTGAGCAAGCTAAAAACCCAAGAGGATTCGTAGGCTCAATGATGTTACGAATTATGAATAAGGCACATAGTGGTATGAATACTTGGCTAATGAAATATGAAGCCATAAATGATGGTGATATTGTATTAGATATTGGCTGTGGAGGCGGAAAAACACTTCAATCCTTATCGAAAAGTAATCCGAGTGGTAAAATCTATGGTATAGACTTTTCTGCGCAGGCTGTCAAAGACTCCGTAAAAACAAATCAAATGGATGTAGCAAATGGAAAAGTGATCGTGACGCAAGCAAGTGTTTCAAGCATTCCGTACACAGATAAGTTTTTCGATACGATTACAGCGTTCCAAACGCATTATTTTTGGCCAGACTTGGCAAATGATGTGAAAGAAGTATTTAGAGTGTTGAAGGACGATGGTAAGTTTATTATAATTTCGGAGCTCTATAAAATTAATTATCATATGAAAGCCTATAAAACAAAACCTGAAATCAAGCAGTTATTTGAAAGTGTTGGGTTTCAAACCGTTACTATAAGGGAAAACACACAAAAAGGATGGCTTTGTATAACAGGGATTAAATGATACATAAAATGGAGGATATAAATGAAAAGATGTGACTGGGTAAAGTTAGATGAACCTTTATATGTTGAGTATCATGACAAGGAATGGGGTATTCCCGTCTATGATGATCAGCATTTATTTGAGATGCTCTGTCTAGAAGGGGCACAAGCTGGACTTAGCTGGTGGACAATTCTACAAAAAAGAGAGGGCTATCGTGCAGCTTTTGATCAATTTGATGCTTCGAAAATCATACTCTATACGGATGACAAGCTACAGGAGCTTCGTCAGAATTCTCGGATCGTTCGTAACAAGCTTAAAATTGCTAGTGTCGTGACGAATGCTCAAGCTTTTCTACGGATACAGGAGAAATATGGATCCTTCTCTGAATATATTTGGGGCTTTGTGGATCATCAGCTGATCATCAATGAATGGTCGTCCATAGCAGATGTACCTGCTACAACAGAAATTAGTGAACGAATGAGCAAGCAATTAAAAAAAGACGGCTTTAAATTTGTTGGAAGTACGATTTGCTATTCATTTATGCAGGCTACTGGGATGGTTAATGATCATGTCGTAGATTGTATTTGTCGCAGTGAGGGTTCAGTTAATGAAAATTGATGAAATTAAGTCACAGCTAGTGAGACAGGCAACAATCTTTAAAACAGGTGGGGTTAGACCTACACATGACATGCTAGAAAGCTGGATTGGCTATGTAGGATGGTCATTACCTGGAGAACAGAGGCCACAAGGGTTTCAGCCATTAGCGACATTATTTTTAAAGGACCTTTCTTTTGTGCCCGCATCACTAAAGCATATTGAGCTACTAACATTATTTATGAATGAAAAAATATTTGATCACCTCATAGAAGATGATTTAAGCCGTTTTTTTGAAATAAGAGCATATACATCTATAGAAGGATTAATCCAGCAAAATTGGCAGCATGACCGTATTCGCGCTTTCCCGCTTATTCCAAAACATATTGATAATGATTATCCGACATGGGATGGAGGAGGGATTCCATCTGATGTGGAGGATGAAATTTTGAGGTTAGAGCACGAGGAGGATTTTGAATACTTCGATGATATCGTAGAGGAAATATATGCCATACATAAAATAGGTGGCTATCCAGCTTTTTGTCAAAGTGGTCATGATTACGGTGAGGACTTTCCCTTTGTATTACAGATTGCCTCAGACGAGAAGGCATATTTCAATATCGTCGATAATGGAAATTTCTATTTCTTTTTTAATCCAGAACTAAAAGAATGGCGTGTTCATTGTGATTTTTATTAGCGGTAAAAGTATTTTAGATATATCCGTGTTGACATGATTAGGAGGAATAATGATGAGGAGGCAAACTTCCGAAATTAGAAGAGTAAAGAAGGTGAAGAAAATGGAAAACAAAACAGTTATAAAGAGCGGTATTAGTTTTGGCTCCGTATTGGCCATTACTATTTCTTGGAGTGTTAATCATTCGATATTATGGGCAATCATACATGGTTGTTTTAGTTGGTTGTATGTCATCTATTATGCAGCACGCTACTAACATAAATAATGACTAGCATGTGGAATCCAATCAAAGAAGCGGGATGAAGTTGAACCTGACGCTGTGCAATTGTTTAGCGATACATTGCATCATATACATACAATAGTGAATGTGTGCTATTCATAACATTTGAGCATTTAGCATAAATAACTAAGTGCTCTTTTTTCGATGAAAAGCTCATATTAAGAAAGATTGCTGACATCTTTCCATGTATCGTAGAAGAAAGGTTGATAGGATGACACATCAAGTGACCGCCACAAGCAATATTGATTTTAATGCTACAGGCGTTGATGAAATATTACAAAATGTAGCTTATATACTATCTACTTTCGTAATATCTTGCCCTTTTTACAGAGATTTTGGTTTAAAACTAGACACTCTTCCACCTTTCCAGCTTGTCAAAAGACGTAATACCGCACGTCTTTTGGAAAGCATTCAACGTTTCGTGCCACGAGCTATAGTAATAGATGTTGATTATGTTGGAGATGCATATGTAGGAAAATTAGAACCTGTTGTGAAAGTCATCGTAAACGAATAAACGATTAGGATGAATGTTGTCCCTTTGTCAGGCTATCTAAATGTTAGCCTGGCAAATATTATAAGGTTTATTAAACAAATAGTTCATACTGAGCCAGTGTGATTTATTCATTATTTAATATGATAAGCGTATTCTATTAAAAAGATGAAATGGAGTGAAAATATGAGAGGATTAATAAAAGGCCTTTTTATTTTATTTTCCTTGATGTTAGTAACTGCAGCATTGCTTAAGTATAATCAACCTTCATATGAAAGACCCATTCAAAAAAATCCCGATACAAATTATAGTGAAGAAATTGGTGAAAAATTACAAAGCACGAATTTTACACAAAAAATTATAGTAGCGTTACGAGCAGCAGGCTATTTTCCAGATAGTATGATTAGCTACTTAATTGAATCTCCAAATAATCAAGTAATGACTATACAATTACATAATCTGGATAAACTTGAAAAGAGTACAGAAAGCGAAATTCAAAATATCGTCAACAGTATTGCAGAAACTAATGATCTTCAACAGTTTCTTGTTAATATCAGACTTACTGATGTTCATTAACCACGCTAAGAAACTTCTAAATAGTTACAAAAAATTTGTATGCTATAATCAAGAAAAGAGGTGATCATAGTGAGAATTTTAGTTTTAGGTGCCACTGGGCGCGTGGGTAGCCATATTGTTTCCCTAGCGTTACGAGATGAACATAGCGTTACAGCTTTAGTTCGTCACCCAAATAAGCTACAAATAAATGATGAAAATTTACATATTGTACAAGGAAATGTTTTAGAAAAACAAGATATAGAAAATGTCATGGCGAATGTTGATATTGTGATGAGTGCATTAAACACAGATGGCACTAATACATTAACTGAAAGTATGCCGCTAATTCTTGATGCAATGGAAAAAGAGCGCGTAAAAAGAATTATAACTGTCGGAACGGCTGGTATTCTACAAAGTCGATTGACTCCAAGTATTTTACGTTATCAATCGAGCGAATCCAAAAGAAAAACAACTTTTGCGGCAGCGGAACATCATAAAGTTTATCATTTCTTGAAGAACTCTAATACTGATTGGACAATCGTCTGTCCGACATACTTACCTGATGGTGAATACACAGGTAGCTATCGTATCGAACGAGACTTTTTACCGGATGGTGGGGTAGAAATATCTGTAGCAGATACCGCAGAGTTTGCATATCAACAAATTCAGAGTAAGGAATATGTGAAATCGCGTGTAGGTATTGCATATTAGATTTTAAATAAGAAGAGGACAAAAAGAAACTGAAAAAAGGTTGGTAGAGCTTTGGAGGCGTTAATCGATAAGGATTAACGCTTTTTTTGTTGAAAGAATGATTACCTAAAAATAGGAATAAGTAACAATCAATTAGAAATGTTGATTGAACGCAAACTAAAGCTCTAATGGACTCAGTTGTTAAAAAGATGCTAGCTATAGAAAATGACTCATTTTTCGAATAAGAAGGATTCTCGGCGTATTTCTGGAATAAATAAACTGAGATGTGAAATTACATGTAATGTCTTAAAGTTTGAAAATAGACGAATATTAAAGTAAGGAGTGGATAATATTTCTAATCGTAAAAGAAGTTTGCTTTATATCGTGACTATCTTTTTAATATTTCTTTATTATGGTGTAATTTTATTTTTGTATCTTCAAGACGTGATAGGTGGAATTTCTTTTGTTGCTATACTCTTGATTAATTTTATCATCTTATTAATAGCTCGGATCTTACTGAGAAACAAAATATATAAAAGAAAAATCACGCTCGCTACTTGCATGATGTTCTTGCTGTTTTGCTTCGAATTGCCTCTTATATTTTATGAAGGAACTTCTCATGTCGCATACATATACACTGAGCCATTAAATGCCAAAGGTAGTGAAATCTATTTAATAGGCGTAAATAGAGTAGATTTTCAATTAATGGAGAGTATTCAATCTGTTGAAGATCTTTTAAATAAACAGCAAGTTCCTTTTATAAATGTGGATGAAATTACGAATTTTGTTCTGTACAAGAGCAAAAATCAGCAAATATTAAAGTGGCTTCATCTTCAGAAGGATGAAGTAGAGCAAATGAAAGACAACGTTAATTATTATCTAGGTAAAGAAGATGTACGTATTAATGAATTTTTTAATCAGGATAATATTGGTGGAAATAGTGCTGGGTTAGGGCTAGCATTAACAGGACTCATTATACGAGGCGATTTACAAAACAACGTAGCCATTGCAGTGACTGGGGCAATAAGCGAAACGGGTGACGTCTTACCAATAAGGGTACTAAAAGAAAAAATGCTAATCGCAGAAAAATACGGTTTACCGTTTATAATTATTCCCACTAAAAATGCAGAAGAAGCCGCACAGATTCAAAAGGAACAAAATATCGACATAAAAATTTTGGATGTGTCTCATATTGATGAAGCTGTTCAACTAATTAATGAGATGAACGATAAACTAAATGAATAAAAGGCGTCTTATGACGTCTTTTCTTTTCGCCCATAGGCTAAAAAATAAAGTCACCTTCAAAAATGAAAGGTGACCTCCCCAAAAAGATATGGACGAATCATACATTTTTCTTTGCCATTCTGGTTAATTGTTGATAAATAACATCTTGATAGTTTACGTCTCGCCATAATGTAATAACATCCAATTCTGTGAGTTCTTGAAGGCTGCTTTGCATGAATTCATAAGCGATAAAATAAGCTAAGCGATTAAAACCAAATCGTTTACCTCCATTAATAGAGAACCATTCAAGAAACACTGCTCTTGCATCGAGCGAAGTTACATCGCTTAAAAACTCTTCAATAATTATTTGTTTATTATTTGAAGCAAATGTTAGCCACTCTAAGTCTTCTTCAAATGCAAAATATTCATCTTTCCTCGCACTTACCACCTTTGTAGAAAAATGCGTTGCAATGCCTTCCTGTAAAAGCCAAGTGAATGGGCTCTCCCAGTCTACCATTGCCCAATTAATACCTCTTTTTTCGGATAATAAATGGTGTACAGCGTGCCCAAACTCATGAGCAATAATAATTTGTAAATGGCGATCTAGAGGGGAAAGTTTCTCTAAGCAAAATGCAATTTCTGGTATGAACTGTCGGTAAGTAAAAGCATTACTGCCATATAAACCTACAATCAGATGTACATCCTTTGTAAATGTAATATCGTACATCTGTTCAAAGTCCCTTGCAATATCACGAATAAGCTTAGGCATTTTATCTTTTATTTCAATTAACGCTGAAATCTTTTCCTGGTGCTTTGGAATAGCCATTTTCATTTTTTCATCTACATTATGGCAATGAAATCGAAAGTATTCTTCAAAATGGCTCGCATGCTTTTTATAATATTTCTTTAAATAATCAATGGTAGGCACATAATTATCGGTAAAATCTGTAACTGTATTATGAATGAACATATTCGTCTCCCTTCTAGTAAATTAGCCCTCAGATAGTACTAAATATCGTTTAACCACATTGTCATATTTCACGATGAAAATATCATCACGTTCTTTTACAGAATAAATTTTTGTACCAATGGGTAAAAGGTTAGCTGTACCATTTTTAAAATCTTCAGCTTTAGTTGCATTAAATTCTATCTCACCAATATTTTTATCTTCATTGACTTCAAGTTCATCAATCCATTCTATATTGGTTTTTAAAATGTTACCGTTCCATTGAAAAATATCTGCTTGGTTGTCCAATCTTAAAACTTCTGCTGCATCAGGTTTTTTAGATTTAATAGTAGCTACTGTGCCTTTTTCATTACAACCAACTAAAAATAAACTAAACAATACCACAAATAATAAACAGGATTTTTTCTTCAATAAATTTCACTCCCAAATTAATTTAGCTGATATTTACAGTTTAATGGAAAAACTGGCAGAGGTAAATATTACAAACCTCTTAAATGTTTGCGGTGAAATAATGGAAATTAAAGAGAAGGATGATTGACAAGGTGTATACATTTGTATACAATCAAATTGAAACGAAGTGTATGCAAATGTATACATTGTGAGGAGGATAAAAATGAGAAGCGAAAAATTTAAGGAATTTAGAGAAGAGGGACATCATCGTGGAGGACGTCATAGAGGAAGAGACGGCTCTCAACAACGTGGAGCTAAAACTTTCCGACGTGGAAGAGCCATTGCTTTTTTAGAAATGATGAATCTAAAGCGTGCAACGATTAAGCAGCAATTAGAACAACCGGAGTTTCAATCTATTCAGCCAATATTAGTGGGTGAATTAAAAGCCATTGATATGGTCATCAATGAGTTCATTCAATTATTTGAATTACACGAAACCGAAACGATGGCTACATCCGACAGTCAAGAAGATGATGAAAAATCTTTAAATCATGATGAGGAAGGGAAGAACCTGAATGAAAATAATTAATCATTACATTGATTCCGTGTTTCATAACGAAGACTCGATTTTAGAGGAGGTCATTATATCTATTGAAGAAAACGGAATGCCCGCCATTTCCGTTTCAGCTTCCTCTGGAAAACTTTTAACAATGCTTGTCTCAATGACAGGAGCTAAAAACATTCTTGAAGTAGGGGCTCTCGGTGGATATAGTGGAATTTGTTTAGCTAGAGGGTTCGGCAGTGATGGAACATTAACTTCTCTAGAATTAGAGGAAAAATACGCACAGTTAGCTTACAGTAATTTATCGAAGGCGGGTTTTGGTGAACAAGTTACATATATAACAGGACCTGCATTGCAAAGCCTTGAAAAGCTAGTGCAAAGTAATGAACGATTCGATTTTTTCTTTATCGATGCTGATAAGGATAATTATGAAAACTATTTAAATTACTGTGTACAACTAGCAAATCCTGATGCGATCATAGTTACTGACAATGTGCTTGCTGCAGGAAGTGTGGCAGATCCAACTGCCAAACCAAAACGATATACGGAAATAATGAAGAAATTCAACGAAGCAGTAGCGAACCACCCTCAATTAGAGTCGATCATTATTCCAATTGGTGATGGTATGACACTTTCAAAAGTGAAGAAATAAGCACCATATTGATACGAGAAGGCACTGACGGACGAATACATGTTAGTGCTTTCTTGCTTAAAACTTTTCATAGCCTACATAAATAAATAATTGAGTACCCATCCGGCAATCCCAACTATAATTCCTACAATAATTAAGACAAGTCCATTCTTCTTAGCATGATAATCACTTCTTAAAACGATGCCCATACAAATGGCCATAATACCACAAAATAATTGAAAAAAGAAAAGTGCAAACAAAGCATTTAACCTGAGTAGGGATTTACAGCTTTTTTCAGTTTCCACAAAAATTCCTCTTTTCATCGTTATTTATACATATCATTTTATTGGAAAATTCTGTTTAAGTACATAATTAATTTGGATATTATCAGTTGTATAAAATAGGGGATTCAAGGTAAGTTTCGTGCTTAATTACAAAAAAGACTGAAGTCAAACTTGTTGTTATAAGTTTGATTTCAGTCAGATTTCACATTTAACTATATCGATTTAACTTATCTGAAATGTTTCTAAGTATTTCAGTTTGCTCCTGTGGAAGGGAGGGCAATTTCTCTTGTTACTTCAATCCAAGATGTAATATTGGATAAGGGCGGCCTGAACTATCTGTTGGTTCTTCACTGACAATCGTGAAACCATTTTTTAAATAAAATATCTTTGCATTTTCATTGTCTTTATTAACATCAACAGACCTTATATTAAAATCTTTAATGAGTTGTTGTATTATTTGTTTTCCATAACCTTTTCCTATTTCAGTAGGTTCTAAAAACAGCATTTCTAAGTGCTGATTATTGGTGCCTGAAAAACCTATCAATCCATTTTCTATAAACCAAAGTCTCACATCAAGATGTGGGAAATACATAGGAATTTCCTGTTTAATGTCTTCCTTATCTTTTAAACTTAAAAAATCGTGGGTTTTGGAAACGGATCTATCCCAAAGATTTATAATAGTTTCATAGTCATTAGTTGTTGCTTGTCTGTTAATCATAATGTTCTCTCCTTTTTCTCTTGATTATCAGGCTCCTTTCTATTTTTTATTTGAAGATTTTAATGATGTAACACCAATCAAAATAAATTTTCATTTTCTATGATCCTCTCGATTTAGGGGATTTGTTCTACTTACAATTTATATGTAACAAAAATTGTAACATGTGGTACTAGATGTTACAAAATAATAAAAGGGCCACACATTCGTGACCCTTAGTATCAAGTCAGGAGGTGTAAGGCTAAATTAGCTTTACATTATTAAATATATGATGTTGATGTAATTTAAATTAGATTTTGTGCCTGTGAAATAGATTCATAAAAAAATTTAATATTAAATCATAAAATCCTAAACTTAACTAATTTTAGTTCCGTTTGGTACAGGCTGATCAGGAGCTAATAAAATCACATCTCCTTCTACAGGAACTCCGCCAATCACTAAAACTTCAGATTTAAAGCCTGCTACACGACGCGGTGGGAAATTAACAATCGCAACTACTTGCTTATTAACAACTCCTTCTGGCGTATAGCGTTTAGTAATTTGAGCAGAGGATTGCTTGATGCCAATATCTTCTCCAAAATCAATTATCATTTTAATAGCAGGAACCCTTGCTTTCGGAAGCTCTTCCGCTTGGATAACTGTCCCAATTCTAATATCAAGGTTTATAAAGTCTTCTATAGTTGCCATAAAAAATACCCCTTACTTTTCAATTTGTATAAAGTCTTGTAAATTTTTTTCGATGAAAATATTTATTTTTTCTATAGTAGCTGGATAAATGTTTTCGAATATTGCATATAGCGATTCAAATGATGCATGGAGCTCTTTGTTTTGATCTAATTCTTCTCGAGTGATTGTAAAATTCTCTAATGTAGTAGGGTGATTATGTTGTTTTAGTTCCTGTTCAATATTTTCAAGGAGTAAAAGAAAAGATTCATCATTAAAATACTTAAAACAGGCTTTGAGAGCTGCCCATTTTTTAGACTGTGCCATGAAATAAGCACTCCACCAATAAAATTCGATAAGAGATTTATTAATATGGTTATAATAAACATGAAACATAAATAATGCTCTTTGACCTTCTGTAAGTTCCTCATAAAAACGTTCTTTTACACCGATATTAGTTTCTTCAGACATTCTTACCTTATAAATCTTAATGAGCGGTTCGAAACACCTTTGACTTAAACTGGAGCAATTAAAATCTAAATCCTCTTTCTTTACACTTATTATCAAAATAATCACACTCCTTCCAAATAATATAACATTTTTAGGATTAGAATGTGCAGCGTTATTTATATTCATTTTGGATTGTTATTGGTTTTATATACAATTAAAAGAACAAAAATAAAAGCATTTTTTACTTTAAACCTCAAATAATAATGATTAGAAATAATTATTTGCAGGAGGTGAAAACTTGAGGAAATACTATCTGCTGATTGGTTTATGCTTTTTCGGGGTATTTTTATTTTTTGTAAATGAAAAATCTTTTGCAGACAAGGGAAGGAAGTATTACGAAGAGGCAGGACAAATTTTGTGGGATATTAATACGGATGAAAAAGTAATCGCCTTAACCTTTGATGATGGTCCTCATAAAAAGTACACACCTGACATTTTAGATATATTAGACAAGTACAATGCAAAGGCTACATTCTTTATTGTGGGTGAAAATGCAGAAAAAAATCCAGAGCTCGCTTTACGTATACATGAAGAAGGTCACGAACTAGCCATTCACACATATACGCATCCTTTTAGAACGAATGTTTCCAATTTGATGAAAGAAATAAAACAAACACATGCAACAATTTATGGTATTACAGGTTATGTCCCTGTTTTATTTAGACCAGTTGAAGGCCAATATACGGATTCCATGATTGATGCAATAGCAAAAGAAGGGTATAAAGTTGTCATGTGGTCATGGCATTTAGATACATTTGATTGGAAAAGTCCTGGAGAAAAGAAAATTGTCAATACTGTTTTAAAAGGTGCTAAGCCTGGAAGTGTCGTGTTATTTCATGATGGCGGTGGAAATCGTGAGCAAACTGTGAAAGCATTAGAAAAAATCTTACCAGAGCTTGAAGAGCAGGGATATAAATTTGTAACGATTTCTGAGCTACTCGAGATTCAAAAGTTAAGTAATAAGGATGGATAATAAATATAGGCAGGGCTCAGTTTTTTTATGTGATCTGAGCCTTGCTTTTTTGCATTATTGAACCCTGTATATTTATAATTGGAGAAACAATGTAAAATAAGGATGTTTATGGTTATTTCGCTTTTTAATGGGCTGAAATAGTAAATTGTGAAAAAGAATGTTTTAGGAATCTACAACAAGGAAAGAAGGTATCAATTATGAATGATTACATTAAAACGATGAGACAGATGATCGGGCATGAAACTCTATTGACTATTGGCTGTGGAGCAATAATTGAAGATGATAGGGGACGTATTCTTTTACAAAAAAGGACTGACGGTGATATTTGGGGAATCCCAGGAGGTATCTTGGAAATCGGAGAAACTTTTGAAGAGACCGTTAAAAGGGAAGTCTTTGAAGAAACGAATCTTATTCTGAACGATATAACATTGTTTGGATTATATTCTGGTAAAAATGGTTTTGCAGAGTATTCAAATGGAGATAAAGTATTTAGTGTTCAAATAATTTTTTACTCAAGCGATTATAAAGGTACTTTACTAATCAATGATGAAAGTAGCGAATTGTACTTTTTATCGAGAGATGAAATACCTTTAAATCTTAATCCTCACCAATCCTCATTTATTAAGGATTGGAGAAATGGTATACCTACACCAATAATAAAATGAAAAAGTTCTTAATCCAATGGGTGCGTTTCCTCTAGAAGTTTTATATAATTAGAAAATACAGTATTTTCAAAAAGGGGTGGGGGAAGATGAAACAAATTATTGCATTAGGAGGAGGGGGCTTTTCTATGGAGCCTCATAATCCATTATTAGATACATATATTTTACAGCAATCTAACAAAGCCAATCCAAAGATTTGCTTTATACCTACTGCAAGCGGAGACTCGGAAAATTATATTGCAAAATTTTATTCTTTCTTTAACTCACAACAATGTATTCCGTCCCACTTATCACTTTTTTCTCCTCCAACTCGAGATTTAGAAAGTTTTATTATGGAAAAAGATATTATTTATGTTGGCGGAGGAAATACTAAAAACCTTTTAGCTTTATGGAAAGAGTGGTCGTTAGATAGCATTTTTAAGACGGCATGGCAAGAGGGAATCCTTTTAACAGGCATAAGCGCTGGTTCAATTTGTTGGTTCGAGGAAGGAATAACGGATTCATTTGGAGGAGAATTAGAGCCGATATTATGTTTAGGTTTTCTCCCAGGAAGTAATTGCCCTCATTATGATGGAGAAATCAATCGAAGACCTGCTTATCATAATTTGGTTAAAGCTAATAAACTCTCATCTGGAATTGCCGCTGATGATGGAGTAGCCGTTCATTTTATCGATCAAGAAATACATAAAATCGTTAGTTCAAAACCTAATGGTAAAGCATATAAGGTATCCTTGGATAATGATATCAATGAGGTAGAGTTAGCTGTAGAATATTTAGGAAGTATATAACAACTTCAAAAAATAAGCTTTTTCAAGAATCAGATCTTGAAAAGGCTTATTTTCATTCATACGGGAATAAGACGCTTCAGAAGGCACAACATCCGAAACAAGAAACCCACAATCTAAACGGAATAAAGGATCATTGACCAAACGTTTGATTAAATCCTTGATCGTTGGAATACGCTCGACAATACGAATAATCAGTGATTGAATCATCGCACCATAGTTTAGTTCACGTGGGGCACCACGCAATGTCCTTTTTAAAAACAACTGAAAAATCGGTTGTACGTCGAAAGTGGCAAAAATCGCATCGAAACGACGGGAACTTTCCATTTTCAATAATTCTTGGATGTCAAATAGGCTCATTTGTTTTACAATAGTCATAGGGCATTCACCTCATTCAGTATGGTTTAGTTTAGACGCTACCATTATACCGAATTTGGGGAGGTGCCCGTTTTTTATTGTATCGGAACCCCTGATGCTAAAGGGATTAGAATTATGAAATTAACTCAAATAGTAATAATTAATTAGGTTTAAAAAAGACAAGTTTGTGAAGAAATCTACTTAAACTATAGGGGTGCTTTACTTGAAGAACATTGAGTTGCATTAGCAGCCCCATTTTTTCTTATTAAACTATCGGAGCAGAATAATTCAATAAAGTTTTAGTTTTAGTGGTAAAATATGTTTATAATAGGAGGGATTTAAATGGCTAATTTTTTATTACCACTTATGGGAGTTTTTATCGTTATTGCAAATATCATTGGCTTTATATTCTACAAAAAAAAGAAAAATTTATATTCTGCTGCTTTTACAATATTGTTATCAGCAGTTTTCTTTGGGGCAATCGGTGGTGCATTAGCAATATTTATTATTCGTGATGCTTTTGCAGTATTTTACGGAATGCAACTAGCACAATATTTATTATTCAATAGTATCATCGTTTTCATTATTGCAATTTTAGTAACTATAATAAAAAGATATAACAACAGAACAACATAATTCACGACTATATTCAACTAACGGCTGCTTAGTTAAATATTCGATTTTCGAAATATCAAACATAAAAACAGAGTTGATTCTACACATTTTGTAGATTAACTCTGTTTTTATGTTTTAACAGCAACAATCTTTTAGAAAACAGCCTAAAAATAAGAGGCAGATTTAATCTACTTTATCCTAAAATCTCTAGTATAGAAACGGAATAATTCGCCAAGTATTGGACTGATATTGTTTGTATTGTTCACCAAACAATGTAACAAGAATTCTCTCTTCAATTTTTATACGATACGAATACGCAAGGAAAAATAAAATGATATTTATAATAATGGCAATGAACGAAGATGAAGATATAGCAAATCCTAAAAAGGTCAAAAAAGACCCTAAATAACCAGGGTGGCGAATATATTTATATAGACCGTTTTGAATTAACTTATGTTCCCCCTGCATTCCGACATTCCTACTGTAAAATCTCCCTAAGATTTTCATTGAATAAAATCTTATCCATACACCAACTAGCCCGACAATAACACCAAAAAACAGCAATGAATTAATCTTATTTATTGTAAAGAAATAAATAATCTCTGGAATGGTTAACATCAAGGCTAAAACTACCCCGATAAAAAAACTAGAACCAAGATTTCGTTTTTCTTCTTTAATAGGTGAACTTCTATAAAATTCTAATAATAAGTAAAGAAAAATAGGTAAATATGCTATGAAAAACATGATTCATTTTCCTTTCAATAAAAGTATCTTATGATTAACTCATTATCCCTTCAGAAATATCTAATTGCTCTTCCTTGTTTGATGCTGTCAAAACAAGTTAAAACTAGCCAAAATGCTTATTCAACTAACCTGCTTCGTTCGTTGAATAGCAACCATCCTTATTTATGATATTTGTGTTGGTTATTATTCTTTGTGTGGGTAATCTATTTTAAAAATCCTTTTGGCATAAAAACGTAAAGAAGTACATATACAACTATAAATATTTGGCTGGTACTATCTCCAAAGCCAAACACTGTCACTCCTAAAATTGAAAAGAAAATTAAGCAATGATTACAAAAGTGAAACAAAGTATGGTAATCAAACGTAAAATAAGGATAGGGGGGATTTGAGGTGAAATATTTACTAATTGGGGTTTTCTTATCACTTTGCGGTGTTTTGATCTCGATGATGTTGTGGGGAATGGAAAAGATTTATTTAGTTTCAGGCACGGTTGGCTGTATCTTCATTGTCATTTCAATGATTTTTTCAGGGTCCATGGTTAGTGGGGATCGGATGAGAGCAAATTTTGCTACCGAAACAACAGAACATCGGGACGAACGCAATAATATTACTTTACATTCCTTATACATTGCTTTACCAAATATTATTGTAGCGGTTTTATTTTATTATTTAAGTAAATGATATTGAATGGAAA
Organism: Lysinibacillus sp. NPDC056185; assembly: GCF_047737915.1. Classification (NCBI taxonomy): domain Bacteria; kingdom Bacillati; phylum Bacillota; class Bacilli; order Caryophanales; family Bacillaceae; genus Lysinibacillus; species Lysinibacillus sp. NPDC056185. The sequence goes on along the minus strand of NZ_JBLLLQ010000024.1, from coordinate 2,298 downwards.
GAAAAGTTGAACAATCTAAAATAAAAGGTCACTCGGACAAAAGTGACCTTTTTGTTTTCACTGTAGTATGTTAGGCTGGTTAGTTATCCTACTATTACTAGGTATTTGATATTTAGTAACAGAGGTTATGGAAATGATTAATTGTGACAATGATAAATAGCATTAACTTTATTCATTATAGATCTGAATAGAATCTAAAGTACTGGAAAAATTAATACATGAATGTTGTACCAACAATAATTAAAAGAATGAATAGAACTACAATTAATGCGAATGCTGAACCATGGCCTCCGCCATGTCCATAGTAACCGCCACCGCAGCCACCGCCGTAGCCGCCGCCGCCGCCATAGCCACCACCGTAACCACCGTAGCCACCGCCACAACAGCTACCAAAATTTCCGCCGTAATATCCCATGAAATATCCCTCCCTTCTACAATCTATAATATGTCTAGGTCTAGAATGGAGGGGAGGTATTCATCTTGGTTTTACTCAGCTTGAATTAAAAATCCGGAAAATTAATGATGAGGAATTACTCAATTTCAAAAAGGGAAAGGGATAGCTTGAATAGTGTTCCACGAAATTTTGAAAACTCTGTAAGTAACATTTTTACAGAATAATAAAATTGAAACTATTACAAATGTCAATCGTATAAAATAAGATAGGCTCTAGGAGGTGTTTATACTATGTCGTTTATTGGATGGGCTATTCTAACTTTTTCAATTGTCTGTTATTTACCTTTCTTTATCTGGCTTTCTGCTAGTTATCTAAATAACGGTGATCAATCAAAAAGAAAGAATAATTATTGGTTATTGTTGATGTCAGCTGGATTATTAAATTCTTTGAATACTTTCTTGTTTAAGATTCAAGATACATATTTTTTAGCAGTAACAGTCATGATCATTTTATTATTTAGCCTTTACATGTTTTTCATTGTTCGGAAAGATAAAAGAAAAGTATCGTTTAGATAAAAGTGGTGGAATGACTAACGAAATGTTTTAGAATTACACATGGCATAAAAATGTTCCCCTTGAAGTAGACAATGTTGTCCGTGTCTAAATTCAAGGGGATATTTTTATAATTTCTATAAAGGTCTTCGTTTTAAAGACTCTTTTTAAAGTGGCTTATTTATAATTTGTTTCCAGACCAAAGTGGCTACTGTTCCTACACATATACCAACCGCATATAAAATGCCACTAATGAGACCCCAAAATTCTAGTCCAAAAGGTAATAGAAAAGTAGCGATACCTACTATGTATGAGAAAACACCAAATAGCTTAGCCAGTTTATCTTTATCAGCAATAAAACTTTCTTCTTGGTAACCTGCGATGAGCCACAGTTTCTTTTTTATATGGATCAGATAACCCATGAAAATAATAATGAATGCAAGAACAATACAAGTAATATATCCAGCAATCATTTTCGTCACCTCATTTATATTAGTTCTAATAAATATACGAATATAATAAGAAAAGGTTTTCCAAAATATTACTGAAGGTGTCTATAAGATCGCTACAGTCAAATTAAACGATGGAATTACAAAATAATATAAGAGTGACATTAATCTAAAAAAGACTTCAAGGGGAAGGGATGGATATAAAAGCCACAAAGTTATTGTATGTGGAACTTATGTCGGGAAGTACATTGAAGAAAATTCCATCATACAAAATCTGAGATAACTCATTGGATCATGCTTATATTTTTATCAGTACAGTTATGAAAATAACAATGAAAGATAAATAAATAAGGGTCACTCGAACCAAAGTGACCCTAAACCACAAACTAGGAGGTGCAAAGCTAAGTTAGCTTTACACTATTATTAATATGATTTAGTAGCTATGTTTGTATAGTGAAATGCCTGACAATTAGATTAAAAAAATAATAATCTACAGGTACAGTTTCAAAATTTTGTATCAATCATTTTTTCTACATGCTCTCCTTATTTATTTTGAGACAATATAAGTAATAAGCATAGCAGGATAATAAAGTGCTATTAGACTAAAAACCTCCTAACATAAAGTTGTCTATGTATGAAGCTAGTCAAATGCAACTTACAAATATGAAGGCTTGTTACAGATTTTCCGAACGAGAAAGCCTATGCAGGGTGTAGCCCGTCTTTAGACATGGGATAAAAGTGAGGTCAGACATGAGGTAACTATTGCTACCTTAATTGTCTGAAAGGGTGTTATATTTCATGTATAGACAAGTAAAAGTCTATAAAACACGCTCGTTCATTGAAAATTGGATATTGTATGCGGTTCGATAGCCTAATTCATGCTATCGGTAAAACAATATGTGTC
>NZ_JBLLLQ010000023.1:0-96432 GCF_047737915.1 Lysinibacillus sp. NPDC056185 | reverse complement strand
ATATAGGATTACAGACATCTCAATATATAATATTTATATTTTCGTTTTTCTTTCTATTGTACTCAGTAGGTACGTTTCTAAAAAAAAGAAACAAGGAATTTGGACTCCTTCTTCTTCTTGGCATTTCTCCAAGGCAAATGAATAAGCTAATATTTATTGAAAATATGCTCATTGGTATGACTGCCATTGTTTTTGGAGTCTTTATAGGTCTAATTTTATCTAAACTAATTTTAATAATAGTTGCTAATATTTTAGGGATTTATAAAGGATTAGTATTTTATTTACCCATAAAAGCGATGTTGCTGACTATTTCTGCATTCATGCTGTTATTTTTAACTATTTCAGTACTAACGACTAAAATTGTGGGAATAGAACAGCCGATTGAACTATTAAGATCTGATAAGAAACCAAAAGTACAGCCTAAATCATCTAAAGCTTTATCTTTTCTTTCAATAACATTCATATTACTTGGATATTTTGTTGAATTTTATTACACTTCTCATACAAATTTATTTATTTTGATACCAATGGGTGTTTTTCTGGTAGTAATAGGAACTTATTTTTTGTTTTCCCAATTTAGCATATACACATTAAACTTTTTAAAACGTAAGGAAAATATATATTTTAAAAAAGTTAATCTTCTCACTATATCAGAGTTAGTATATCGTATGAAAGACAACGCAATTTTGTTTTTTATGATATCAATTATTTCAGCTATTGCCTTTACAGGAATAGGCACCTTTATGTCTCTCGGAAATCCAGGGTTATCTGAGATGACTAATCCCTTTTCCTACACTTACATCTCTTCTCCTGAAAATAAACAAGAAGAAAAACATCTTCTAGAGATTAATAAAAAGTTAAAAGAAGCTGAATTTTCATATCGTACAGTGACAGTTGCTCCTAAAGAAATGCAAAACAATCTCCTTGTTTTTAGTTTAACGGATTTTAACCATATCGCTACTATACTTGGACAACCTAAAGAAACTCTTAAAGATGAAAATCAAACCATATTAGTTCCTACTACAGTTGCTGAGCTAAAAAAATTCAAAAATAAAGAAAATATTAATAACACCATCAACTTAGTTCAAAGAGATACAGATATTCATTTACGTGTCAAAAAAACAGTCCCCTACCTCGGATGGGATGGAAAAGACGCTGGTAAAAGAATGATTGTTGTTTCTGATAAAATGTTTAAAAAAATCCCACTAGGTCAGAATGAGGATACACTATGGAATTATCATTTGTTTACCGTCAAGGGTTGGGAGAAATCAGAAGAAATCACTAAACAATTAGAGAATTCTTTTCCTATATATGAAGAGGGAAAATATGCTTTTAAAGCTTTGGTAGTACAATGGTTAGTTGAAAAACAAGAAAATGGGATGTTAATTATTACAAGTGCACTAGTTGGAATTTTATTTTTCACCTTTGCTGCAAGTTTCCTTTACTCACGTCTGTATACTGATTTAGAAAGAGATAAACATCAATACATGAGTATCGCGAAAATTGGATTAACAAAAAATGAACTAAAAAAAGTAATAACACGCCAACTTTGTATCATGTTCTTTTTACCAATTGTAATAGCTTTACTTCATAGTATTATTGCATTTATTGCAATACAGAAGCTCGTCTCATTTTCTATTGTAATGGATTCGGTCTTTTTACTAACATTCTTTTTATCTCTACAAGTTATGTACTTTTTTGTTGTTCGTTGGCGCTACCTTCGTTATCTTAATAAAGAAATTATGTAATTTTAATTGAGCTCAGAAATTAATAATCTTTGCTTTTTGATTAAATGTACCCTATAAGAAAGACTCTAAAAAAAGTTTCTCTTATAGGGTACTTTTATTTATATGCGAAACATTGGAAGATGTAAAAAAGAATGTTATATCTGATTCTGTTAATATTTAAATTTACTAATGAGCTGTTTTAATACGTCTGCCATATGCGCAAGAGCTTGTGCAGAAGCATTAATTTCTTCCATCGAAGCTAATTGTTCCTCTGTAGACGCTGCAACGTCCTCTGAAGCAGATGCATTTCCTTGTGCGGAGAATGCCAAATTCTCCGTAATAGCCGTCACGTCTTGTACACTTGCGGACATTTGTTCAGACGCAGATGATACCTCTTCCATTTTAGGAGTTATTTTATCCATGCTTGTTTTAATCACTTGGAATTTCGCGATGGCTTCATCCGATACATGTAGTCCATTTTGAACATCCTCTGTAACTTTTGCCATGATGTTTACAGATTGTTCTGTTTCTAACTGAATGCCATGGATTAGCTCGAAAATTTGTTGTGCAGATTCCTGTGATTGCTCCGCTAGCTTTCTTACTTCATCAGCAACAACCGCAAAGCCTTTACCATGCTCCCCTGCTCTTGCTGCTTCAATTGCTGCATTGAGAGCCAGTAAGTTAGTTTGATCTGCAATGCTTGTAATTACATCTAAAATGGACGTAATTTGCTTAGAGCGTTCATGTAATGTTTGAATTTTCGTGTTTGAATCGGTCACCGATACATGAATAGACTGCATTTGATCTTTTGTATCCTGGACTGCCTTTCCACCTTCATCTGCCTGCAGCGTTGCATGCTGTGAAAGATCTGTCACAATAGAAGAAATCTCTGCAATATGAAGAATGGCCTTAGAAAGTTCCTGTAACGATTCTGCATTCTTGTTGGCACTCGTCGTTTGCGTGTCTGCGCTCGTAGCAACATCTTGTATCGAAATGGCTACCTTTTCTGTAGCAATGCTTGTTTGATTAGCATTGGCTGTTAGCTCTTCTGCCGACGATGCTACCTCTTCAGCATTTTGTTCAATTTTTTGAATAAGTGTTCTTAAACTGTCTTGCATATCATTAAAGGCTTGTCCTAGCTGTCCAATCTCATCATGAGAGGTAATCGTTACTTTCTCCGTTAAATCGCCTTTACTAATGGTTACTGCACTATCTCTTAGCAATCTAATTGGTTTTATGATTGTCTTCATAACAAAAAAGAATACAATCGTACTGATTACAATCGCAGCGATTAGTACAAGAAACGTTCTATATAAAATGGATGATGCTGATTGTTTAATTTCCTTTGTAAAAATTGTTCCAGTGATTTTCCAATTTGTCAATTCATCCGTTGTAAAGAACAAAATACGGTCATCCCCATCGAAGACATAATCATACGTGCCAGATTTGCTGTCGTACATTTGATTAAGGAAGCTTTCGTTTAATTCCTTACCTGCCTCTAATGTAGGATGTGAAATGACCAAATTATTGTCACCAAAAATAGAAGAATAGCCATTTTTCCCTATTTTGATTGAATTTGCAATTTTTTGAAGGTCTGTCAATTTTATATCAAGTGCCATTACCCCAGATTGATCTTTTACCTGACGAGCAATTGTAACGACCATATCCCCAGTTTCAACATCCATATAAGGATTCGTTATTAAAGTTTCACCCTTTAATGCTGTCGCCTCTTTATACCAGTCTCGTTCTAAAGGATTATAATCCGCAATATTCAATTTTGGTTCTGATATCATTGTCCCCTCATTCGTTCCGATATAAATACTTGATACATCTGGATTCCTCTCCAAATATTGATGGAAATTTGTTATTATTGCTTTTTCCTGCTGTTCATACTTAGAAGAGTCTACTTCCTCGCTAAAAACAGTCATGTCGTTTATTTTTTCACTTATCTTATTGTCAATTAATGTATTTAAAATTTTTACACTTTCATTCGCACTAAAGAGTATTTCTTTTTTTATCGAATCTTTTGCTGAAAGATACGATAAACTCCCTACGGAAATAACCGGAATTAGTAAGATTAGAGCAAATAATGTGTACAGCTTACCCTTAAAGGTTCCAAATAATTTTTTCATAAACCGTTCTCCTTTTGTTTTTATTAGTTTTTAAGATGCGTATTTTGTACAATTTTGTGGTTTCTTTTTAGACACAAAAAGAATACCGCCCCTATTCTGTTCACAACCTTCCCTTATTTTTTCGTTTAAATTTCCACCCTAAGCTTTTATCGGACGAAATACTTAAATCCAAAACCCCTTTTTCATTTTTTTGATTTTTCTAACATAAAACCTTCTATTTTTGCACTTCTTCATCATTCAAGTAAAACTAGAACCCCTACATACCGCCCTGAATACAATAAGGAATTTGAAGAAGAAAGATATCAAACTAACGGAAGGTGTATTTATCACTCGGATCAAGGCTTCCACTATACCAATCCTCAGTTCCAAAAGCTTGTACAGAAAATGGGACTAAATCAATCCATGTCACATCGAGGCAACTGTTGGGATAACCCACCACAAGAATCGTTTTTTGGTTATTTTAAAGATGAAACAAATATTAAACATTAGAAGATGTAATAAAAGAAATAAGAAGTTTATTTGTCCTATTACAACCATTATCTTGACCAATGGAACTTAAAAAAGATGACGACTGTACGATACAGACATCACCCCCTTTAAGTTGACAGAATTTTTTAAATATACTTCGTTAAAGGTACTTTTTAGATAAGGTTGGATTTTTTTTAGAGCAATCACCTACTCTAACGAAACTTTTAGAAATCTAAAAGTTTTGTTAGATACGTTATAGGTACTTCGATAGGAAATAGTAAGGACTAATATTAAACTCCATATTAGAGAAACAAAATAAATTAAATAGTAGTGATGAAATTAAATCAAATTTATCTATTACTAATCTAATTATGGAGGGAAAAAATGAATATCATAAAAAATCTGTGTGTTTTTGGTGCTGTATTATCCGGTTTATATTTGGCATTTACATTTACTGAACCAAGAAACGGAATTTTAATCTTAGGTGACAAACAAACAATAGAAGAAATAAAAGTAGATCAAAAAAATAAAGTTAAATCTATAGATTTATATAAAGTTAAGATAACAGAAGATAATGGTCATTCAGTCTTAATTATGGATGAAAGAACAGCGAAAGATATAGTAACAAAAGGAGTATTACGGGAAGGAGAAAATTCCAATATTGCAGTATCAGATCCAATTCACTCATTACCTGAAATAAAAATTAACGATGCGGTGTTACTTGCAGATAAAAAATATCAAAATCGAAAAGAGATAAAAATTGCTGATAAAGAGATAACAGTAAGTTATGGGGGTAATACTTGGTTTGGTCACAGTCGTGATATGGCAAATGAAGAGGTTATTCTAATTGTAAACAATTCTATATTTAATCAGATTCCTGTAGAAGAAATAGATGTGGGGATATTAGAACTTAATAAGGTCTATGGAAATAATAATGGAATTGTTGATATGAATGATGCCAAATCAGTAAAAACAGAAAATGAATTTACACAAATTTTCGAAACTCATTCCGATGGTATAAAATTTTCAAAAAGTTTATCAATTATAAAATAATTTATTAAGGAGAATCTTAAATGGCTGGTATTATAGGACATACAGTTGTTACCACAACAGCTGCTTTAGTATATAGAAGAAAATTAAATATCGCAACACTATTTTCAGGTATGGCATTTCCAGATATTATAACTGAGCTAATTAGTCAAGTACCTCTTATAGGTAATTTAGATGAAAGTTTCATAGGAGGTTTGATTTGTGCTGTATTTTTATCTTTAATAATAATGCTTTGTCTTAAGACATTACCTAAAGCAATGTTCTTATTTACTTATAAACAAGGCATATCATATAAGGTCATTTTCATTTCCGCTCTAGTTGGTACTGAACTACATGTACTTATGGACCTTATTGCTATTAACGGGTGGCTTAATGGAACAATATTGTAATCTAGCACCAAAACATAAATTCTGTTAACAGCTATACTCAAAGAACTTGAGTATACAATTCAACAACACCACAACCAACCTTAAAACATAAAAAAGACTAGCTCGGCTAAATTAGCTTGGCTGGTCTTCTTCTACTATGTAGCTACAGTATTTTAGTCAATTTAGCTGTCTTAGTTTAACTTGCTACTGCTTTGACTGCATTCAAGAAGTAAGCATTTAAAGACATTGGTTACTTTGAAACTATTCCAAATGTTTTTATTCTTCTTTTTATGTAGCTTTAAAATAAAGTTTGTTCAAAAACACACTTTGTAAACTAGTGTATACTGTAAATAAAAGAATCCATTTTGAAAAAAGTTTGTTCAAAATGGATTCTTATCTATCAAATTTAGGTTTCAGTTTTATAAAAAGTTTGATCATTTTTTACCTATGTTACTCCACAGTGATGATAAGGAATGTTCCGTGAAGCGATGCAATAGTGTATCTCTACTTATGGACAGATTTCGAAAAGTTTCTGCGATACGAAGGCTGACATCAAGCCCTATTTAACGTGAGAAGATTTGATGAAGAAGGAAATAATTAAACCAACCATAGCTATAATTAGAGTGAATATAAAGGAGTCCTGTACTCCCGCTGTTAATGAAGCTCTAATTGAAGAAGGGTCAGATAGATCAGTCATATTGTTCATATATCTTTTCTGAGAAGCGGACATAATCGTAATCGCAACTGCAGTGCCAATTGCTCCCGACATTTGCTGTAATGTATTCATTAAAGCAGTACCATCTGGGTAAAGATTTTTAGGTAATTGATTTAGTCCATTTGTCTGAGCAGGCATCAAAACCATCGATACACCTATAAATAGAATGGAGTGCATCACAATCACCATACTAACCGGCGTTTCAATGGTAACGTTTGACATGATCCATAACATGATAAGCATGATTGCAAATCCGGGTATAACAAGTCCTCTTGGTCCGAATTTGTCAAAGATACGCCCTGTGATTGGGGACATTAATCCATTCAGCACACCACCTGGCAACAAAACAAGCCCCGCGGTAAATGCAGTCAATGCTAGTCCTGTTTGCAAATATAATGGCAACAAAATCATCGTGGACATTATTACCGTGAAGCAAATAAATACGGCCAATAAACCTAGAGTAAACATTGGATATTTTAATACACGTAAATCAAGCATAGGTTTATCCATTTTCAATTGTCGCAAAGAAAACAAGGTAAGTGCAGCAAGACCTATAATAATCATCGTGATCACAATCGTACTTCCCCAGCCATTCTCACCCGCGCTGCTAAAGCCATAGACAATTCCTCCAAAACCAATCGAAGATAGAAGAATAGATAATATATCAATTTTGGGTTTAGTTATGGTTGATACATTCTGCATATACACTATACCCGATACCAACGCAAGAATCAGAAAAGGCAAACAAACCCAGAAAATCCAATGCCAAGTCAGTTTTTCAAGAATTAATCCTGAGATTGAGGGTCCAACTGCGGGTGCAAACATAATGACTAACCCTATTAGTCCCATTGTTGCACCTCTCTTATTGACGGGAAAAATCAATAAAATCGAATTAAACATCAGAGGTAGCAATAATCCCGTACCTATAGCTTGAATCACTCGAGAAAACATTAATACTTCGAAGCTTGGTGCAAGAGCTGCGACTAGTGTCCCAATAATTGAAAAAATCAATGACACAATAAATATTTGACGTGTACTAAACCATTGAAGTAAGAGACCCGAGACAGGAACTAATATCCCTAAGGTCAATAAATAACCTGTTGTCAGCCATTGAACCGTGGAAGAACTAATAGAAAATACTTGTATTAAATCCCCGAGAGCCATGTTTAAAGCCGTTTCACTGAACAATCCAATGAAACCAGCAATTAAGAAAGAAATTAATATTGGAGTAGTTTTAATCACTTTTGTTTGTTGTGTTTCTACTGTTAATGACATAAATAATCCACCTAAAATTTTATTTTGTTATAAGCTTGTCGTTAGTCTTAGCAGATTAATTTTAATGGCAATTTCTTCTGCACTTCTTTTTTGGTCAATGAGTGGGTTCCTTCTCTCTTACTCTACTTTCTTTTTTAAACAGCAGATATACGAAATAAGGAACATCGATAATGTAGATCACAAATGCCTACAGGCAGTTCAGCTGGAGCAAAGATCATCTTTCCGATATTACATATTTATAATGAATACCGACTAGTCTTCTAGCCATATGAGGGGCAATTAAGCCAATAAATCCAACACTTCCTGCTACAGATACACATGCGCTAACTAACCCGACGCAGCATAAAAGAAAAATCATTCTTTCCCGGTCTTTCTTTAAACCTATTCCTGGCTGATACCTCATCCAAATTTAATAGGTTAAGTCTGTGCGATTTCCACCAAATGATTGGCGTTAAAATTATTATCCATGGAATACGCTAATATATGAATCCTAGTCGTACTATAAAGGCTGCCTGATAACCAGACAGTCGCCATTTCAAAATCTTGTGGGTCCATCTTTAATGAAATATAAAGAGTAATGGCCCTAAAACCTGAACTAAAGGCGCTCCCTACTAAACATCGGCCACGCCCATAATCGAAGGGGATGCAAGATAATTTCTTGTCATCCCCTTCATTAAAACTCCTGAAACCGCCATGAAGGCACCAACCAATAGCGCCCCTATCACACGCGGAAGGCGCGATGTTTGAATGATTAAATGATCCATATTCTCTGAATCAAAATGAAAAAGCTCCTGTCACATCATTTCATAACTCATTGATTTCGAACCATAGAAAAGAGATACGATTATTGTCACACTGAACAGAATGCATAATATGACAATTAAAACAAACTTATGGCTTAATAACGATTTCATTCCTTCTTGATCCATTCCATTACTTGTTCAGATGCTTTTGCACACTTTCTAAAAACTTGATTCGACTATAAACAGGACCTCCTTCCATGAGCGGATCAACCACATTGACATAAACGTGATCGTGTTTAAAGGCATTAATATTTTGGATAATTGGATTCTTCTTCAAGTCTTCGAATGCATTTTCCGCATCTTTGTTATCATTCGTAGAGAATTGCACAAACAAATAGTCTGGGTTCATTTCTGCCAATTGCTCGGCAGAGATTGCATCTTGCAATTTAGCCATGCCTATCTGATCTGGCATTTCTAAACCGATGTCATTGTATAAAAAGGGGTTAAAGTCTACATTTTTCGCAAAAATGTAAGTTTGCCCTCCGCGTATACGAACAGCGGCTACTTTTTTACCTTGAAGCTTTTCTTTTAATGATGCTTTTACTGCTTGTGTATCTGTTTTATATTGGGATAGAATTTTTTCTGCCTCACCTTGCTTTCCAGTTAATTCAGCCATTAATTTCAAATTGTCTTCCCAGTTTGTAGAAACGTGCGACACCAAAATAGTGGGAGCAATTTTTTGCAATTTCTCCACTACCCCTTTTGGGAACTTGGTTGAACCTAAAATAACGTCTGGCTCTAATTGCAATATCTTCTCAAAGTTAGGTTGTCTTTTTTCACCAATTGATTCCGCCTTACCCGTTACCGAAGCAAACATTTCTGGAAACTTTCCGCCCACCGATATTGCCCCTACTGGATGAACGTCAAGCATTACCGCATCTTCCATCGCTTCCATAGCCCCAGTAATCACAATTTTTTCTGCTTTTTGTGGAACGGTATACTTTTCACCGAGATACTCAATCGTTCTTGTTTCGCTTGTTTCCGTATTGTCCACTTGAGATTGCGCTGAATCTCCGTTGCTGCCGGAGGTTGAGCTTGATTTGCTCTGTTTGTCTCCTCCTCCACATGCAGCCAAAACAATCATGAATGATGCTATCAAACCAACTAGTATAAACTTTTTATTCATTCTTCACCTGAACCCCTTTCAAAACAGTATCCCTATTATCATGATCAGTAATATTAATCCCTAAATGCTCACGCAAGGTGACACCCGTATATTCACTTCTGAACAAACCTCTTTCAACCAATTGCGGCATCAGCTTTTCAAAAAACAGTTTCAAAGATTTTTCTGAACCACCCGGAATAGCTATAAATCCGTCAATAGCTCCAGCCTCAAATCGCTCAATTATATCGTTCAATACGTCTTCAACCGTTCCAACTGAAACCCAGTGAGCAGACCCGACAACCTCTGGCCTTGTTAATACCTCTTCCACTGTAGGCTGATGATTTGTAATATACCGGCGCAACAGCTCAGCATGTGTTCGGCTGCGAACTGGCTGATTCGGATCAGGTAGCATATCCGAAGTTACTTGACGATCCAAAGCAAAGCTACTCAAATCAAGACCCAGTACTGATTTAAGCGATGCATGTCTGCGCTCAATAGTCAAATGTGCGTGTGCGGCCTTATGTAATTCATGGGCTTCCTCGCGAGTTTCGGCCAAGAAAAAATATAAACCTGGCAAAACTTTTATGGCGTCCGGATCGCGCCCATGCTCGATAGCTCTTCTTCTCAGATCATTTCGCAATTCCACTCCCGATTCAAGGTCTGGCATCGCTGCGAAAATAGCATCTGCTATTGAAGAAGCAAAATTTCGTCCTGTATCCGACGCACCTGCTTGAAATAAAGGAATCGGTCCTGATTTATGGGCAGGCAAAGTAAGTGGTCCCTTAACACTAAAAAACTCACCTGAATGATTAATTGGGGAAACCTTATCCTTATCAGAAAACATGCCTGAATCACGATCAATAACAATGGCTTCAGTCGGAAAACTTTCCCAGAGTTTGCGTACGACCTCAGTAAATTCAATTGCTTTCGCATATCTTTCTTGTGATGAAGGCATAGGTGATTCACCGAAATTTTCGGCACCTTCAATAGAAGTGACAATATTCCAGCCAGCACGTCCATTGCTTAGCCAATGCAAAGACTGAAGCTGTCTAGCAACAACATACGGTGGATTAAAAGTCGTAGAAATAGTCGTAACTAACCCGATCCGCTCTGTTTCACGAGCAATCGCTGCAAATATCATAGTAGGGTCAGGACTACCGAAATTAGCGGAATCGCCAAGCATCTGTGGACTAACAAAAAGATAATCCGCCCTGAAAAGAAAATCGAGCTTTGACCTCTCCGCCATCTTTGCCAAATCAATGTAAGGATCAATTGAACCCATTTTTTCCACACCGCTGTCTGGGCGCCGCCAGTCGCCTCCTTTCAACCAAGCAGATAAGACTAACCCAATACATAATTGTCTATTTACAATCAACATTACCAATCCTTCCTATAATTGCGCCCACGAAATACTCTGATCAGATGTTACCTCTAAAAGGCTATAATTAATAATGATTCTCATTATCAAATACAGTGTAGCAAGGTCTGCAACAAATGCAAATACACAAATCACAAATACTATATGCATTATTATCTAATCTAGGTTTACTGAATGATGATTTAGCCGACATGCAAGATAGAGCTGGAAGGAAAGAATGAGACAAAAGGGAAAAAGCCTGCACTCCCGGTTCATCACCAGTTGCAGGCGTAATATATAAATCAGTAACTCAATTTATATGATTATCTAAATTATGTATGTATACAGAGGGAGACACACCAAATTTCTTTTTAAACACTCTACTGAAATATAGCGGATTGGTATAACCAACACTAATAGCAATATCGTGAATGGGAAAATTGCTTACTTTAAGTAAGTCACTCGCTCTTTCCATACGATAATTGATAAGATAGTCGATTGGACGAAATCCAGTATGTTTGTGAAAGAAATAGGAGAAGCGTTTGGGACTCATTGCATGCAGCTCCGCCAATTCGTCGAGTGTCAACGGATTCATATAATGCCGGTGTATGTATGCAATAGCCTCCTCTATCACCCTTTCACTTGGAGAACTGCCACTCTCTCGATGCTTACACCCCACCAAAACTTGATGCATGACACTTAAAAATAACTCCTTGACACGAAGCTTCCCAATACCTCTAAGTGTATTGGCATTCTGATGAAGCATGATAAGTAATTCTAGCACTCTCGGATTTGCTCCCGCTTCCAGTTTGAAATGAGAGTCGCATTCATGACCGCTATATACTTTGTCTAACTTGTCAAATCTATAAAACAGTAAATAGTACTCGTACTCTGATTGACTTAAAACTTGCGCGTCCAGTTGCATGCCTGGAGCCACATGAATTACTGAGCCTGGATGTAATTCATAGACAGTTCCATTCACACTCATTCTAGCCTCTCCACGAATTACAAAAAGAAATCCATGCCGGACAGCCCTAAATTCACTTAGTATACTTTTCGGCTGGATGACTAAACGGTGAACACCTTCTATATCATAGAAACCTCTAGCAAATATCTCGGCTAATTTATCCAAATCTATCATGATAATGCACCTGCTCCCTATCCAAACATTGTACATCTGGGTTACTTTCATTAATGCCAAACAACAAATCTATTTCTCGAGATATCAGCCTAACCGTTATTTGTTGGGGATCCACACAGTCAATATTGCCACCCCTTTCTATATAGTAAAAATAGTTTTGTCCCATGAAGTACTCTAATCAGATATTACCACTAGAAGACTATTAGTTAATAATGATTCTCATTATTAACTAATAGTCTAGCAAGGTCTGCAACAAATGCAAATACACAAATCACAAATGCTATATGCATTATTATCTAATCCATGTTTACTGAAAGATGATTTAGCCGATATTGTAAGAGCCTTGTTAACTTCCACATACAATTTCAATGTTTATTTTCTTCATACATTGTATCTCGATTTAGTCAAAATCGTCAGTCCTTAAGGTTTGGTTTACTATATCTCCTAAAACACGAACATAAACGTCTATTTCCCGTTTTGATTTTAAATTTTTCCTTCATCATTGGTGAGGCTGCCAGTACGATACTACCGGTTGCTCAAAGTTGCCTATAACTGCAATGGGATCTTTCAAGACATCTAAACCTTCTAGCATTGCCATACAGCTTGCGTAAAAGCATTTCATGTCAATAAAAATTGTCCTTGTTCGGCAGATTGTCGTAATTCATATTACCTCACGCTTCCAGTGTGTAGCAGGCATTATTGCTAGAACATTGTTAATAATAAATGTACGCTTTGCCTGCCTCGTAAAGCAAAATGCTGTAAAGGAATCACCAACAATCTTTATGATTTTCACACGCCTTTTCGTAATAACACCAGACTTGGCTACATAGATCATGCTAACTACTTGTTGACGCTGCATTGCTTTTATTAACTGTTCTTTCATCCTCGGTGCTCCTTTTCACTAGCCCTGTTTATATGCAGTGAGCACGACAGAGCCGTTTTCAAAAACAGAACAAACGTTTGTGTTATTATTATACGCACGTACGTTCCTAATTAGAAGAGGGAATTTCAGCTAATTTTTAAGGAGTATTTAGAGGATAAATAAATCCATTTCGCCTTGGCGTAATTGTTGCTGTTACTGTTGTCGCTTCGCTTTCGCACAGAAAACATTGCTGAATGAGGATAGTGGGCGTTCGTGTAAGCCTACAATAGCTTTGTACATATTCTGTGCTTAAGACATGTATTGAAAATTTATTAGAAAGGATGTAATTATTAGTTCAAATATTGACTATACTTCACCATCAACCCAGTTCACTTTTGATGTAAATGACAGCACTCTTTTTAAAAAAGATGATCGGAATTTTATAAATATTCTAGGTGTAGAACAATTAAATACGTTAGAAAATATATCTTTGCTTGATATTTTTCTAAGTAAGAATAAGGTGATAGAGCCTCACTATCATCAAAATGCAGCAGAACTTGTTTATTGTATTTCTGGTGCTGCCATTGTTTCTATATTTAATCCCTTTACAAAAGAGCTTAAAAACTATCCTATCGAGCCTGGCCAAGTCGCCAATGTACCGCAAGGATGGTGGCATTATGAAATAGCTACTGAGAATGACACGCATTTACTAGCTATTTTTAATGCTCCAATACCTGAAGTTATTTTAGGTTCAGATATATTGAAATTTACACCTTCCAATGTTATGGCTCACACGTATTGTTTAGATGAAAATCAGTGGAAGAAAACAACCGCGCCTATTGTACCGTCAACATATATTGGTCCACCTAAAGACTGCAACCGTGTAAAATCAACTTCTGAAAAGCAAAAAGATCAAACGGAGCAAAACGATCCTCATCATAAACATAAAAATAAGTATAGACCTTCACGATTTATGAACCCATATCCGCCATATCAATATCCAAATATGAATCCATATATGAATCCTTATGGCACATATTATTAAGCAATAGTAAAAAAAACGGAAAATCGTAATCGTTCATACGAGTGTATGACTCGACATCATAAGCTCTACACCTTTCATCGCATAAAAATAAATAAAAAGGAAAATCTATATTTTAAGTCATAGCTTCGTTATTACTAAAAGAGGTGTAGAAAATGGAATTATTTCCAGTGATCCATACAAATTTTTGGGATGCTGTAATAGCCGTTCCAGCTGTGTTACTTATTACACAGCTAATTAAGGTGTTTATGCATGTTAAGCCTAAATATGTTCCCGCGATCGCCCTTGTTATTGGCTTGGTTATTTCTATTTTTATTAGCCATAGACATAATCTTATTGCAGGAATATTTATGGGCTTTTTTTATGGTTATGCAGCTATTGGGAATTTTGCTGCATTAAAAACAACTATTAATAGCTTTAAAAGCAAGAAATTAAAGGAATAAACCTTTCACTAGTTCACCAGCCAAAGTTTGGGATGATGTTTGTTAAAAAGCGGATATTGGTGGCCACACCTGATCAGTTTTCGCTAGGACCTGAGCGGATTTCGGGCTGACCTGATCAGTTTTCTCTTAGACCTAAGCAGATCTTGAATCGACCCGAGCAGTTTTCTCTTTGGCCTAAGCGTGTCCTTGGCTAATCGTTTTCACATGGACTACAGCGTCACAGATGAGACCCTGGAGCGCAAACGAAGCGACTCACCGTCATCAACCCTTTTATTGTAAAAAATGATTAGAATTTCATTTATTAGCACATCCTAATCTCATAATTAATGAACGAGAGTTAGGATGTGTAACAATGGAATTGGTGAATGGAAATCTAACATCATTACGCTATAAGGAAATTTTTAAGATATGGACACAGATCGGCGTTAATCATGGCTATATAGCTTCAAATCATGCATTTTTTAAGCACGCCATTGATAAAAAATTGAAAGCTATTATCGTGGATTTTGTGCAATGTTTAAAAGAGGAAAATAAACATCTAACGGTGTTATTAAAGGAAAATGGGGTGCTTGCCCCTACTACATCAATCGACTACAGACAGTTGAAAATGGGCAATATCCGAGGAAAAAAAGCTATTAATGATACAGAAATTAGCACCATTTTATCGATGAATATAGCTTCTTCACTTATTTCAGTTAGTCAAGCTTTAGAAATATCTGTTAAGAAGAAGCATACTGCAAAATATGGAGAACTTCATATGAGGTATGCCACACTTGGCGCAAAGCTAGTGCGACTCAGTAACGACAAAGGCTGGCTACTAGCTCCTACTACACTTTGACACTCCCCTCTAAAGGGGCAAGCTGACTAACGTCAGTGGGATTCTTGCTACCAAAGGCGAAATCTGTAATGTTAAAAAGCTCTCGTTTGAAAGCGAGAGCTTCTATGTTTTTTCCTTCTTATCGCCTTCTTACGAACAACAGCTTGTACCACTGATTCACAAGGAACGGTAGCACAGACAAGCTATAAATAAAGCCTAATTGTGCGGTACTTAATGTGGCAACCTCAAACACACTTGTAAGCATTGGAATAAACAGTACTGCGTGTAAACTTAAAAAACCGATTAAGAATGCAAGCCAAGTATATTTATTCGAAAATAATCCAATGGCGAAGATCGATTCTTTAGCTCTAGAGTTGAAGCCATGCACTAATCGTGACAAGCATAATGTTGTAAATGCCATAGTGCTCGCCGTTAAAGTATCTCCCGTTGACAATCCGATTTCAAAGGCAATAGTTGTCGAAATTGCAATTAGTAATCCCTCGAGTACTACTTGAGTAGTAAATGCTTTATTTAATAATGGTGTATGAATATTTCGGGGCTTGTCCTTCATTGTTTTTTTATTATTCGGCTCTAGACCGATTGCAATCGCCGGTAAACTATCCGTTAGTAAGTTAATAAATAATAGATGCACAGCCGCAAAAGGAACTGGTAGACCTAAAATTGTTGCATATAAAACAACAAAAATGGCACCTGCATTCCCAGATAATAAGAACAAAATAGCGTTTTTAATATTCGTATAGATACTCCTACCGTTTGCAATAGCCTTAACAATCGTTGAAAAATTATCATCTGTTAGTATCATAGAGGAGGCATCCTTAGCGACCTCTGTGCCAGTAACGCCCATTGCCACGCCAATGTCGGCCTGTTTTAGGGCAGGTCCATCATTAACACCATCTCCTGTCATGGCGACGACATGTCCTTTTTCCTGCCACGCTTTAACGATACGAATTTTTTGAGCTGGTGTTACTCGGGCATAAACAGAAAAATCATTAACCTTTTCTTGAAGCTGCTGATCTGTTAGGCCTTCTATTTCATGCCCTTCAATCGCTTCAGAAGGATCATTTAAAATCCCGATTTGATTGGCAATAGCCGTTGCCGTAATTTTATGATCCCCTGTAATCATCACCGGTTTGATCCCAGCTTTTATACATTTTTCAACAGCACCTTTAGATTCTTCTCTTGGCGGATCCATCATCGCAACTAAACCAACAAAGATTAAATCTTTTTCAGCTCTTGCATCAATTGCTTGATTTCCCTTTACCTCTTTGTAGGCAACTGCTAGCACCCTTAACCCATTCATAGAAAAATCACGATTTACCGCTTCGATTTTTTGGCGTTGTTGTTTTGTAATATTAACTATACCTTTTGAAGTTTTTATTTTTATAATTTTAGGGAGAAGGACATCTAATGCTCCTTTTGTAATCATGATAGATTGCTGATTGATATTATTTACAGTACTCATGAGCTTTCTATCTGAATCAAAAGGGATTTCGGCCACTCTTGGATAATGATCTCTTATCTGTAATTCGTCAAAACCATATTGCTTCCCTAGTTTTACGAGTGCAATCTCAGTGGGATCACCGATTTCCTTATCGTCCCTTTCTACAGCATCATTACATAATATTGCCTTTAACATAAGATCTTTCTCAACTGCATTTCCAGTGTATAGCCGATCATGTGGAATCACTTTTTCATCCACATATAACTCTTGTACAACCATTTTATTTTCAGTTAATGTTCCTGTTTTATCTGAACAAATGACAGATACACTGCCAAGACTTTCAACAGCATAAAGCTTTCGAATAATGGCATTTTCCTTTGCCATTTTTTGTGTTCCAAAAGCTAGCACAATGGTAACAATGGAACTTAATGCTTCTGGAATTGCTGCGACGGCAAGTGAAACAGCAAACATAAACGATTCTACTAGCGCACGCCCTCTAACAAGGTCAATCACGAAAATGGCTAAACAGACTAACGTAATCCCTAAAGCTAATTTTTCTCCGAACTGATCCAAACTTACTTGTAAAGGTGTTTTCTTCTCTTTCGCAGTATCGAGTAAATTTGCAATTTTGCCGATTTCCGTTTGCATCCCGATAGCTGTAACCATGACAATACCACGACCTGTTGTCACAAAGCTTCCAGAGTACACCATATTCCTTTTATCAGCAACCGTTACATTGCCTTCCTTAATAGGATCGATACTTTTCGCTACAGCGATTGATTCACCTGTCAGCGAGCTTTCATTGATATGCAAATTATGGCTTTCTAATAATCTACCATCTGCATTTATATAATCGCCAGATTCCAAATACAGAAGATCTCCAACGACAATATCTTCTGAAGAAATCTCTATGAGCTGATTATTTCGCATTACTTTGGCAATCGGAGAGGTTAAGGCTTTTAAATTATCCAAAGACTGTTCTGCCTTTATATGCTGTACAGTACCTAGGATAGCGTTCAATATAACGACAACCATAATCACAATCGTGCTTCCTACTTCCCCTAATAGAAATGAAACGAAAGCAGCGATGATTAAAATAATGACCAATAAATCTTTAAACTGACCAAAGAATACGGCGAATGCACTTGTTTTTTTTCCTTCCTTTAATACATTATAGCCGTATACTTCTTGCCTCTTTTGAACGTCATAATCACTCAATCCTTGATCTGTCACGTTCAAATTTTTCATAACTTCAGCTGATGATTGTTGATGATAGTCTGACATTCGATTCCCCCTCCATTTGAAATTATTAAGTAACTCACAGCAGCCATCCTGTCCCGAATTCCTTCTCACTGACTGAATTCAGGAGAAAATACTGTTATTAGTTAATAAGTTAGATTCCCAACAGTAGACCCCTTTGAATTATCTATCTTAGGCAGAGAGAAACTTATATATCCTAAAAATAGTATTGAATCATCAGACTCTCTATCTACTCGAGCCCCTAAAATACTTTAACTACAACAATCTATTCCTTGCCCTATTCCAGTATGATAATAATCGATATAGAAATTAAATATTTGTTTATAGATGAAAATATAATATAAAGTGAACCTTGAATCAGTGGGGCTTCTTCATCTGCACTGTAGAAATTCGTGATGACCATTAAGGCCAATGTGAGCACAAAAAAAGACATTTGGAGTATGGCTACTCCAAATGCCCTTCGTCATATGCATAGACTCCCAATAGGCCAGTCTTGCCGTTATTTTATTGTTTTATTTGCGACTAACAAATAATCGAGTGCACTCATTCTAGTAAGCTTATGAGTAAATTTTATAGCATCCGCTTGAGAATCAAACATAAAGTTTTCGAGTTCATCTGTTGGTATATATTGATCAGCGATTTTTCGTTTTAGTTTTCGTACAGATAAAGTGTGTGAATCCTCTTCATATAAAATAATAGCACCCACATTTCGGTAAAGCGTCTGGTCAATCGTTGCGACAACTTTCACATTTGATCCTTTGAATTCTGTTAAATCTATCTGCATGTATTTACCAACCTCCTCTAAACTTACATTCTATCTCCCTATATAATTGTCCTTCTTTTTAGGCAGCATTTCCTGGATATTCAACCAAAAAAACTCCATTATAAAAGTTCATCACCATAAGGAGTGGCTGATTTCCGTTCCGGCTGGGCGCTTTGCCGCTGACGCTTCGCTTTCGCGCAGAGCAGAGCTTCCTGGGGGCATCCGATGAGCCACTCTAGACTATGAGTTGTTGTGAGCCGATTTCAGCTCTAGCTCAGCCTCATTTGAAACTGGCGCTCTTTTTAGAGAGAAAATAGCACAGCCTAGCGCACATAAAACTAAAATGACACCGAAGCTAGATAAATGCATAGCAGATCCTGTAACAGTAAACATAGCTCCACCAACAGCTGAACCTATAGATATACCGATTTGTAATGCAGCCGTATTTAAGCTTTGTTGAATATCAGATGTTTTTGGATCAGTTTGTATTAAATAATTTTGTAATGGAGGTGTAAGAGCCCAGCTAAGTGCACCCCATAAAATTGTTACGACTAAAAAGAGTGGCAACGCAACAATCGTGTAAGGAATACTCAATAATACAACGGCGAAGGTAGATACAATCAATAGAATGGCTTTACCAGTACCAATTTTGTCACCTAGCCAACCACCTAGAGCATTCCCACTGACAGACGCTATTCCGAAGATTAGATAACAGATACTAATCCAAGAGGCACTCATATCAAATGCTTCTACTAAAAATGGTGTTAAATATGCGTAAAGCATATAGTGACCAGCCAGCATAAATAGTGTTATCAATTGTGCACTTAAGATTTTTAAATTGGCTAATGATTTCATTTGAGCCTTTAATGGGACAACTTCTACAACTGGCATTTTTTCCAGTAGTAACGCAATAAGAATCATAGATACAGTTGAAAGAAGCGCTATTCCTAAGAACACAGCTCGCCATCCAAATGCTTCTGCCACAAATATCCCCATTGGCACACCGATGACAAGTGCAGAACTGACACCCATGAACACAAGCCCTAAAGCTTTCGCACGATGTCTTGGTTCAACAATTTTTGTTGTAATCGTTAAGGATAAAACGATGACCAATGCAGTACTCATTGCTGTGAAAATTCTAGCAATCATGACGATCGAGAATGTCGTACTAAAATAAGTCATCAGATTCCCTAAAGTAAAAATAAATAAAGAAATAAGATAAAGGCGCTTCCTTTCCACTTTTGCGGTTAATGATAAAAGGACAGGCGCAGATATTGCATAGACAAGAGCAAAGATTGTAATTAATTGTCCTGCAGTTGCTAAGGACACATTTAAATCCTCTGCAATTGTTGGTAATATACCACCTACAATTAATTCCACCAATCCTACCGCAAAGGTAGTAACGGCAAGAATATATACTCTCCAATTCATAGTAATCACCCTTCTGTTACACTTTCATTTTTGTAGGGAGAATAAAAAAAATCCTGACTACAAAAATAAAGCAAAATTTTTGTAGTCAGGATTTTATGGTTCCTGGTAGAGACCCTCAATCCATATCATTGAGGTTATACAGATCAAATATTTACGTTAGCTATAGTAGCATATTGAATTTTGCATGACAACATTTATTTCATAAAATCGGTTCACTATAGCCTTTCAATCATTGAAATGCAAACGCTTACCGAATAAAAAATCATTTCAAAAGAGAGAAATTTTAGATTTTACTTATATTTTTTTAAGTTTGACCATACATACTAATATAACAGAACATTGCGAGGTGATTGTTTGCGTATATTAGGTTTAGTATGCTATTTTTTATTGTTGTTTTATGGTGTAGAACCAGTAATAGAAGAGCTCTCACTCGATAAACAAGCAATCATTTCTCCTAGTCTCAGCAAACAGCAAATCCCCATAAGAGAAACAGTTGAAAATTCAACAGTTTGTGTCTATTACCCCGCTTATAAAGTTTGTAAAGAAATATCATCCAACTAAAAAAGTGAAAAAAGATGCAACTCAAGGCTGCCTCTTTTTTCACTGAAATTCCAATTTATTTTATTTTGGACCGATATGGAAACGACTAAACGGATATATTGTTAATTTAGCTTCACCATAGATGGCATCTTTAGAAATTAAGCCATAATGGCGGCTATCAGAACTTTTCAAACGGTTGTCCCCCAGTACAAAATACATACCCTCAGGAACCTTTTTTTCATTTAATAATTGCTCTAACGTGAAATTCTCTGTAATACGTAATTGATTAGGATCATCTGTTTGACGATTCACATAATCTTCTTTATAAGCTTTGCCATTTACATACAAAATATCGTCTTTCATTTCAACTGTATCACCTGGCAGGCCAATCACTCGTTTAATATAAAGTTCATCTTCTGTTGGTGATTGAAAAACAATTTGATCAAAGCGTTCAATTTTGCTCATTTTACTTACAATAATAATATCTTTATCATGATAAGTTGGGTACATAGAAGCACCTTGCACTTTAATCGGTGCAAATAAGAATTGCTTACAGCCCAAAACAACTATAGCTGTAATCACAATAATTTTAAGATAAGATATTAATTCTTTTTTGAAACTTGATTTCTCTTCTTGCATGCTCATTCCCCGATACTGTTTTTTTATAGTATAACATTTTCTACAGTATAATGACGAATTAATCACATAAATTGTTCCAAGTTCACCAAAATGACTCATCGGCATAACGTGAGGTTGATTTCTGTTCCGACTGGAGGCTTTCCCACGGGCGTCGGAAAATCTACTTCTCTTGAGCTCCTCATCTATGACGCTGCAGTCCAAAAGGAAACGCTTAGGTTAAATAGAAAACTGATCAGGTCAACACAAGATCTGCATAGGTCCAAAAGAAACAAATCCGGTCGGTGCTAAATAAGCTCCTACGTTTTAACAAATGCCATCCCTAAATTTGATTATGTGCCACAAAAATAGACAAAGTTACTTTATAACTTTGCCTAGATGCATCCTATTCTTTTGTTTTTCGAGTATGAATGGTTACTTTGCGTAATAGAGTGATGCTGCTATTAATTAAGTCGACCGCTAAACCAATACCTGCACGTAAGGCAACTACTAATAAAAGTGTGCCTATAATCAACACAATCACTCCCTCAACCATTTCTAATAAAATTATACATCAATTTTCTGACTTTTCAAACATGTGGTCCGAAATCAATTATGCCGCGGCATACACGTCCGGAATCGGCTTTGTGTTCAGGCTACATGAGGGCATACACGATGTCGTTCTTAAACTGAGTTCCTCTATTTCAGCGTGTTTGGACACCTACTGAAAAAATTAAAAAAACCATTCAACTAGGCATGCACCCTACCTGAATGATTTTTTTATTTTTTACATAAAAATTTTCAAACACAATAGTTGTAAATGTCGCATAGCTGAACTGACTCGACTTTTTTGAACCTTACGCTTAGGTACATAGCTTTGCATGCAATTGTTTAGAGCTGTATACCTAAGCACCTGGGTCCTCCCATTCATTGATCTCCCTCCTTTCATTGTCAATAAATTTACAGCTATCTTACTCAAGTGGTCACTCCAAAGTATTTATTGCAAACTTGCTTTTAATTCCGATTTTATTTTTTCTAGCTCTGTCTCTTCAGGGATGAAATACCATATATGGTCAATCTTTTTGCCATTTCCCTCTTTAAATGATAACTGATCAATATTACCATCCATTTTTTTATAAATACTTTGTAATTGGATTAAGTCCTTCATCGTAAAATTCATACGAACATTATCTCCTACTACATCAAGCATATCTGTAGCCTTTAATAATATAGAAGGTGTCGAAGAGGCTTTTTTCAGAACCGCTTCAATAATTTGACGTTGTCGAATTTGACGACCAAAATCACCACGGGGATCTTCATAACGAATACGTGAAAAAATCAGTGCCTTATCACCGTCTAAAGTGATCTCACCCTTCGGATAATGGTAGGCGTTATAAGTTAAATCCATGTCGTTATCAATTGTAACCCCACCAATCGTGTCTATAATTTGCAGGAAGCCTTCCATATTAACAAACACATAATAATCTATTGGTATATCTAAAAAATGCTCCACCGTATTCACCGCCATTGGAACGCCTCCAAATGCATAGGCATGGTTGATTTTATCGACGGAATTATGTCCAATAATTTCTGTACGAGTATCTCGAGGTATGCTGAGCATCTTCATCGTGTGTTTTTCAGGATTCACGGTAATGACGATCATCGTGTCTGAACGGCCACTATCATTTTTACGTTCATCCACCCCAAGCATTAACACAGAAAACGGATCTTTTTTCGTAACTATTTTTTGTTCTTTATTTTCATCACCTGTCGTTTCAATTAAGGGTGTATTTATTTTATTCATCGTTTTTTGGATTGTATAATAAGCAGTACCTATAAAAATTAAAAAAATTGTTAATAAACTACCTACTATCCATAGCCAAATTTTCTTCTTGCTCTTTTTTTCCTTAGAGCGTTTCATATTTTTTTCCATACATAAGTCCTCTCTTGCCAAAAAATTTGCCCCTACATTTGACGTTTGAAGTTGGAAAAAAGTTTATATAGTCTAATTATATGCATATTGGACGAAAAAAAGACGTACACTAGTATTTACTAAATGCACGACATTCTATTCCTTGAATTGTACATACCCCCTCATTTATTTAGTGTCAGCATATGACAATAAACCTTATTTGATTCTTTTATACAAGATGGAAACTTTTGTAGCTGACATTTCACTTTCGTTACAAAACATTTGCTAAAGAAATAAAATAACAATAGTAAAAGGCTCAAGACAGCTTTACATTTTATTAAAAGTCAAGAGTTAAAGTGATGCACTTAATATTTCATGATCCTGTATACAATGTGCAAAATTATAATATGCTATTTTTAAGCTGAACTAATTTTGATTAGTTCGGCTTTTCTTATGTTGCGGATTCAGTTAGCATTGAAATTAATAATAGGATTACTAATAAGAGGAGGATTTGGATGAATACAGAAATAAGGTTCAGAATGGCTACTGAAAAAGATTTAGATTGCATTATTGCAATGCTTGCAGATGATGTTTTGGGAAGTAAACGTGAGCGTTATGAGCATCCACTTCCTAATAGTTACATAAAAGCATTTGAGGCTATAACATCTGACCCCAATAATGAGTTAGTAGTGGCTTGTGACGGCAATGAAGTGATTGGGGTACAACAAATTACTTTTACTCCTTATATAACACATCAAGGTGGATGGAGAGCTACTATTGAAGGAGTGAGAACAGCTGCTTCTGTAAGAGGAATGGGTGTAGGTACTGAACTAATAAAATGGGCAATTCAACGTGCAGAAGAACGTGGTTGTCATTTGGTACAACTGACAACTGATAAAAAAAGACCAGATGCGTTAAGGTTTTATGAACGGTTAGGTTTTAAAGCAACGCACGAAGGTTTAAAGCTAAAGATTTAAAATTTTTTATTCAACCAACGAGGGCTTTACTTCAATAAGGAGTAGAGCCTTTTTCTGTTTCCTGGAATGAACAGTCAGTTATAGAGAACACTAATATGAGGTGTTTTCTTAATGAAAAAAGTTCTTATATTAATTATTGCCATTTCTCTTTTTGTCGTTTTATCAAAAACTAAAGCGATGATAAATGAATATGAGGAAATTACAAAATCTAATAAAGCAGATATTACCCTCTGTGTTAAAAAGATGAATGAAGCATATACAGATTTTAAAATTTTTTTTAAAGGTGGTGTCCTTACAAGACCTTATTGGATAAATACAACAAGTCCTACTTGGTTACCTCAAATTATCTATGAGGATATCAATAAAGATGGAAAAAATGAGTTAATCATAATTTTAACCAAGGGTACTGGTACTGGAATATTAGAACGAGAAGTTCACGTTTTCCATATCCAGAATCAAAGAATAAAAAACGAGCTTGTTGAAGTACCAGTTGAAGTGCTTGTTGATAACCCGATTGCTATAGTGTTAAAAAACGTAAAGACTGAATTATCACCTAACAAAGCCATTATTAGTATCGGAGAGAAAAAATTCACAATTAATGTTAAACCTTTAAAAATTGAACCTGAACATTTATTTCCTGATATATACTTTGGCAATCTTATCAACTTTGAAATAAATGACAATCAACTTATTGCGAAAATTGGAGGTCAAATTTCCCCAGCTGGAGGGAGTATAGGGGATATTCAAATTACGTATATGTTTAAGGATATAATGTATCAAGCAAAATCAATTGAATTTAATCCAAATGAATAATGTATTGTTAAATTAACGGGCGTTTCTATAATAAATTGAAACGCTTTTTTACTAACGGCGCAGGATAGTTAAAGAAGATTTAGGGTACGTTACTTCTAAAAAGGAGTAACGTACCCTAAATGAAAAATCTATTCTTAATTAGTTTGTATACGTTTATATTTTCGTTCAGTCTTTCCATGTTATTAGGAAATCCTGTTTATTCACAAACTACATCTTCAGATAAAATTGAATATTTACATCCTGCAAATAAGGAAAAAGTTTTTGATGAAACTGTAGATGAATTTTACCAGGCATTAAGAGATCTAAAGTATCCTGTACATCAGGAGTTTTATCAAAGATTTAAGCAGAAGCCCAAGCAACAGCAACAGCAAAGAGATTTGGATACTGCTCTTTTTAAAGAAATGCCTGATGCATCTGTAAATATTAGAAAAAAGTTATTGTTTAATGAGATAGAAGGATTAAATTATATAACTTTTGATGGAAATATTCTTCGTACCTACCCTGATATAGATATTAACTACCAGCAGACTGTTAGCCCTGATCGGCAAGTTTATTTCTTTTATTCCTTTAAAGACACAGACAAAGAATTTAGAGGTAGATATTCAATTTATGATGTTGAAACAAAGAAAATGGTAGCAGGTGGAGGTACTTATATGCCAAAGCTCAATCTTACAAGGAACACTTACGATAAAGAAGGATAAATTTAGGTGAAGCATAACAAAAGAGCTTGTGTGTTTTTGCGCACAAGCTCTTAGATTGTGTGTGATGGAGTATTGTGTGGATTGTCGAAAAGTCGAGAATAGCCCTCTTTTAATAAGTAAATTCGACTTAAGTAGCTGTATCTTAACTCATGCTTTTATTAGCTAACTAAGTTAAAACTATAGATATGAAAGTTGTAATCCTACTCCAACTTCTCCTAAATTAGCAACTGTCGAAAGAGCTATTTTAGAGTATAAATCTGTACAATGGCAAGCATGAAGCTTAGCAGGTTTAAGATTTTTTATATAATGAACTGTATTATCTAACTGCTCTTTCGTCGGATTTAATAGGTGAAATCCTCCAATAATATCAACTACTCTCTCTTCCTGACATACCTCTTTGGCATATTCTATAATGTTACATATCCCAGAATGTGCACATCCAACGATAATAACTAACCCTTCCGAAGATTTATAAACGATTGCTGTATCATCTAAAACGAAGTCGTTAACACTCCCTTGATCTGTCACAACTTGCCCTATAGAATCTTTTCCTTCAAAATCAAATACTCTTTTAATTTCCCCTAGAAATACTAGTCGATCTGTTAGCCATAATGGTTCTTTAGTTAGTCGGACTGGAAAGTGTCTACTTAACTTTTCATGAGATAAGATACTCCCTATCTCTCCTACAGGATCAAATAGTTTAGTGTTAAAAACCAATGGATGCCCAATAATTTTAGGCGTATTGTGGCGTATTTCTTCATTTTTTGCTTCCATATGTAGTCTAATTAAATGCGTCAGTCCCCATGTATGATCCACATGCCCATGCGACAAAACAACATAATCGAGATTTCTTAAATCAATTCTCATTTTATCCGCATTCTTTATAAAGACATCAGAATATCCGGTATCAAAAAGGATACGTTTATCATCCTCTTCAATAAAAAAAGAAAGCCCAGGTTCCCCTAAAAAATAGCGATCAATGAAAGTGTTATTATCTACTAAAACGGTTAATTTCATATAATATCCCCCTTTTTTGTTAATTATAACAAAATAGAGTGAGGTGTGATCTATATGGTTAATCTTTTTCTAGAACAATGCAAATCATAAATATTGAACTAACCTGTATCGTAAAAGGGGCTGGGACATAACTAAATGGTTCCTTCATAAAGCCGAATAATCTCTAAATTAACAAAACACGATAAATAGAAAAACCGAACTATTCCGAAACACTTCATGAGAGTTTCATTGGATAGTTCGGTATTTTTGTTTGCTGAAACACATTTGTCCCAGCCTCTTAAAAATAGCTTATTGTTTTGTAGAATAGCTTTTTCATCATCACAAAAGCGAACTACCGAGATTTTTACCTTTATCGTCTTTGCACATGCTAATACAAGTAATTAAGCTTACATTTCATTTGCAATCTGTTTAACAATTTCATCAATAGTTGGGATAGCTGAAGTTTTATTGGCCTGTGTCAAAATACTAAAGATATACCACTTGCCACTTTT
Organism: Lysinibacillus sp. NPDC056185; assembly: GCF_047737915.1. Taxonomy (NCBI): domain Bacteria; kingdom Bacillati; phylum Bacillota; class Bacilli; order Caryophanales; family Bacillaceae; genus Lysinibacillus; species Lysinibacillus sp. NPDC056185. The sequence continues at coordinate 69,145 of NZ_JBLLLQ010000023.1, read as the reverse complement.
TCCTTTTACATAACCACTTAAAGAATATGTTCCAGAAATATAGCCTGTTTTAGCAGATACACTATAGCCCTTCATACGATTTTCTAAAGTCGCACCAACAAGGCTACCCTTTCTTCCTGCATGCGGTAATGCATCTAAATATGAGTTATACCAGGATTTACTTCGAACTTTATATAATAATAGACTTTCTTGCATACTATTAACTCGATTTTGATGACTTAAACCTGAACCGTCTTCAAAATACCACTGATCCATAGTAAGCCCATTATCACTACCATATGTACGAATTGCTTGGATGCCAGCCGACCAGCTTCCTTCCCCGAGTCGCTCTCGTCCAAGTTGTTTTGTCAACATATCACCCATGCCATTAATGCTTAGCTTTAAATATTTAAAGTTAATATCAGTTAATGGCTTTGAATACGAAATACCTACTCGCTGTGCATTTTCAGGTACCTTCCCTGGTTCAAGAGGCATTGTTTGGATACCTTTTGCTACTAATTTTTCCCGAAATACATCGAGTGTATATAAGGTTGGATTAAAGACAGTTACATATGTACTTTTCTGTGAACCTGCTGGTAAGTTACCCGTTACAATGATTCGATCTGTACCATATTCTCTTGTAATTTTTACAGTACTTTTCTCGCCCTTTTTAACAATTTTTGTTTTGTTAACAACCGGGATAGTACTTGCAAACGGAACAAGCTGAACATTAGCCGTAGTGCCAACCTTTGAGCCTGTCACTTTCACTTGCACATTTGCAATATCATATTGATCATTTGGCGAAATCGTTAACGCTGAAATACGTGAAGCATAAGGTTGATCCTCTTCTTGAGGTACAATACCCTTCGGTAAGCGATCTTCATCAAACCAAGTATCATCCCCGATTAAAGAACCCGTAATTTTAGAGATACCCATTTTTTTCAGGCCATTGGCGAATGACTCTAAATGACTAGGTAAAAGCGTTGGATCTCCCCCGCCCTGTAAATAAATATTACCGTATAGTACACCATCTTCAATTGATCCATCGACATATGTCTTCGTAGCAAAGCGATAATCAGGTCCTAATAAATCCAATGCAGCGGCACTAACTAAAAGCTTATGCGTAGAAGCAGGACGTATCATTTTGTCTCCATTATTATTGTAGAGCACTTTCCCTGTTTCTATATCTCGTACGGTAATGCTGTACTCGTTGTTCTTCCAATTCTTCGCAATAATGCTATTCACTTTTGTTGTCATCATTTGCTCACTAGCACCTGCCTTCTCAGGAAAGATGATGGTCGAGTAACAGACCATTAAAATCATTATTAAAAAATTAATTTTCTTTTTCATAGACCCTCCAATTGGCAAATTTCTACTTTTCACGCTTTTATTCTACGGAAAAAATTAGCATTTTACAATAAAACACTTTTTTATTTTACAAAGAATAATGTGTCATCTTTTTTATTCGACAAGAATAAACTGTAATAGCTAGCTAAATCATTTCGGGAAAGGAGTTGTTTTATAAATGGGTGCTAAATGGATAAAGATTTCAGTTTTATATTTAGTGATTGTTTTGGCCTTTGGACTGTTTATGCATTATACAATTCAACTCGAATGGAAGGCGACACATGCACATATTGGTGTAGTAGGTTGGCTAACAACTGGTTTAATCGGTTTAATTTATTCCGTATATAAAGATGCCGCCGAGACAGGATTAGCCAAAGCACAATTTTGGTTTTACAATATTGGATTGCCGTTCCTCTTAGTCGGTATGATGATGGTTTATATAGATGTACCGCGCTGGTTATTTGAACTCTTTGTATCTGGTGGCGGTATCGCAGTAGCAATTTCAGTGCTGTTCTTTGTTGTCAATGTCTTTAAAAATGTAAAATCTTAAATAGAAAGCCCCACTTTTTTCATAGAGTGGGGCTTCATTTATTTTATTGCAATGAATTCGCCTGCATTTGATACATTTTTTCGTAAATGCCGCCCTGCGCTAATAACTCATCATGTGTGCCACGCTCAACAATCTTACCTCGATCTAAGACAAGAATACGATCTGCATTTTTAATAGTAGAAAGTCGGTGAGCGATAATGAATGTTGTACGTCCTTTTTTTAGTACATCCATCGCATGCTGAATAATCTCCTCTGTTTCCGTATCGATATTAGAAGTAGCCTCATCTAAAATTAAAATAGCCGGGTCAAAGGCAAGCGCACGCGCAAAGGAAATTAACTGACGCTGCCCAGACGATAGTGTGCTTCCCTTCTCAATAACAGGCTCATCATAGCCATTTGGCAAGTTCACTAAAACACGTTCCCCGCCAACAGCTTTTAATGAGGTTTCTATTTTTTCACGTGAAATTTTAGGATTATTCAGGCTAACGTTCGAAGCAATAGTGCCTGTAAATAAGTATGGATCCTGTAGAACAATGCCCATATGTTCACGCATTGTTTGACGAGGAACCGAAGTGATATCAATTCCATCAATCGTAATTTTCCCTTTAGATGGGTCATAGAAACGGAACAATAAGTTCATAATAGAACTTTTCCCAGATCCTGTATGACCAACTAAGGCAATGGTTTCACCTTGGTGTGCTTCAAATGAAAGGTTTTTCAATACGTATTCATCATTTTTATAAGCAAAGGAAACATCTTCGAACACCACATTTCCTTTATATCGAGGTAAACTTTTTTCAGATACCGGCTCCCCGTTAATATCTAACACCTCAAAGACACGCTTTCCTGCTACAAGTGAGCGCTCAAGCTGAGAAAATTGATTGACGATATTCGTGATCGGATTAAATAATCTCGTTAAATAATCAACAAAGGCATATAATGTCCCCGCAGAAATAACTTCCGTTGCCGTAAATGACTGTGTACCAAAGTAGATAATAAAAATAGTAAACATCGTAAGTCTTAATGCATTAACAAGGTTAAAGGACGTTGCCGAATCAAGGAAAAGCAGCTTGCGTTCATACGCATAATGCTCATTATTCATGTCATCAAATTCCTTCGTCATTTGCTGTTCACGGCGGAATGCTTGAATAATCGTCATCCCTTGAATCGATTCATTAATCATTGCGTTAATATCGGCTATTTTCGTTCTAATAACATCATTATATTTCGCAGCAACTTTACGGTATAAAATCATCCATAAATAAACGATTGGTACCATAGTCAACGCTAGGAATGCCATTTTCCAATTTAAAATGAAGAGTGCGATATAAACACCTACAATAGAAATTAAACTCGTAACGAAGTTTGAAAGTACTTGAACATATAAATTACGAACAGCCTCGGTATCATTCGTGACACGGGCTACAATTTTCCCTGCTGGTAAATTATCGAAGTATTGAATTGGCAATGTTTGAATATGCTCAAATACATCCTTACGTAATTTTTGTACAACACGGTTGGCACCCATTTGTAAATAGATATACATAAAATAGCGTAAAACAGCTGTAGCTATTGCTAAAAGTAAATAGACAACTAATAGCCAAGTAATTGGTTTTAATTCAATGTGGCCAATTGTCATGTAATTATCAATGATATGCTTCGCAATAAACGGCCCAACAAGCTCCGTAAAGACGGCGATTGTTAAGAAAAATAGTCCAAGTAGTATCGGTTTTTTAAAATACATTGCATAGCGTGTTAAACGTTGACTCGTACTCATGAGGCACCTCCTTCTAGCTGCTGACGGTCAAATTGCTCTTTATACCATCCTTGTTGTGAAAGAAGCTGCTCATGTGTTCCCTGCTCTACAATTTGACCTTCATCTAGCACGATAATTAAATCGGCGTGCTGAATTCCTGATAAACGATGCGTTGTAATAATCGTCGTTTTGTCTTGTCGTTCTCGCTGTATATTCTCAATAATTCTTGCCTCTGTTTTGGCGTCTACAGCAGAAAGCGAGTCATCAAGCATTAAAATTTCAGGGTCTTTAATAAGAGCACGCGCAATTGAAACACGTTGCTTTTGACCACCTGAAAGAGATACACCTTTTTCACCAACAAGTGTCTCAAGACCCATTGGTAAATTTTTTAAATCCTTTTCAAAGTATGCTGCACGAACCGCCTGCTGCAACTCAGACTGTGTAGCATCCTCTTTCCCAAATAAAATATTTTCACGAATAGTACGTGAGAATAGAACATGATCCTGTGGAACATAACCAATCCAGTCGAGTAACTGCTCCTTCGTTTGTGCAGTAATATCGACTCCATCAATCGATAGCTGTCCTTCGCCGATTGGATACTCGCGTAATAATTGTCGTAAGAAGGTCGTTTTACCCGCTCCTGTTTTACCAACAATTCCAAGTGTTTGCCCCTTTTTCAATGACAGCGAAATTTCCTGGAGATTTTTCACCTGACTCATTGGATATTGGAATGTTAAATCATCAAAGCCAATTGCACTTGGTGTCGAAATCATTCGTGGATTCGCAATATTCCGAACGTCCGCCTCATAGTTTAGCGTTTCTTGTACACGATCAAGAGAAGCGTTACCTTGTTGCATCACATTGATAAGTTCCCCAATTGCAAATATTGGCCAAACTGCTAGCCCCAAGTAAACATTGAACGTTACAAGCTGCCCAACTGTCATAGCCTCTGTTGCTACTAAATGAGCACCATAGCCAAGCGCTACAACATAACTAATCCCCGTACCGACCTTTGTAATCGGTCCAAATAAGGCGTTAATTTTTGCGGTATGCATATTTTTTTCATACACAATCTCGCTCATCTCTGCAAAATTTGTTTCGTCCTTTTTTTCTTGTACGTATGCCCGTACAACCCGCACACCTGCAACCGACTCTAGAACACTATCATTCAGCTCTCCAAAAACATCCTGCGCCTTCATATAGCGTTCGTGCACAATCTTCCCTAAATATTGAATAAGGATAGCCATGATCGGTACTGGCAGCATTGCAAAAAAAGTAAGCTTCCACGAAATCATAAAACCCATGGCAAAAATAATAAAGCCCATGTAGATTGTGGAATCAACCAATGTCATAATTCCGAACCCAGCGGTCAACGACACTGCGTTTAAATCATTCGTCGCACGTGCCATTAAATCCCCGGTACGATTTTTTTCATAAAACGTCGGTGTCATGCGCAAAAAATGCTGCATAAGGTTTCGACGTAAAATTTTCTCTAAGTTAATAGCCCCTTCAAATAATCTGAATTGCCACACAAAATTAAGGGCATAACCCCCAATAATGATACACACGAAAATCAAAATATACTTCGTTAAAATAGCTGGTGTCATTTCTCCAGCAGTCAATATATCAATAATTGACCCTAGTAAATACGGTGGAACAACTTCTAAGCCACTCGCAATCATTAATAGCACGACAGCTATAGAATATTGCTTCCAATATTTCTTAAAAAACCAGCCTAATTTACTTAAAACATCAAACATACGTTATAACCTTCTTTCTCTAGTGCTGTTAAAGCTGTGCTACCCACTATCCAGAAATACCTTGATGAAAATCATTTTTTGTACTTTGTTTCGCATACACATGCACTCCTTTTTCATTGTCACTACAACCCTTTTTTGCAACAAAAAAGACACATACCCAAAAAAAGAGCATGTGTCTCTTCATAAAAGGTCAGGAGTTACCCATGCCCTTTATTTGCAACGCAAAATAAAAAAGTTAGAAGACATGGACAATGTATGCAGTTGTGCTTTGATATGATACTGGTAAAATTAACATCGTCATGCCCTCCTCTACTTAAGATTGTTATAGTGTTCTTGAAGATTATCACACTTTAGAAATATTTGTCAACCAACTAACTGTTATTTTTTACGTTTTTCAGGAAATAATTAACGCTTTAAAGCAATGAATTACTACAATTACAATCTTGGAACAAAGTAAACTAGGCACCTTAAATTTAGAATTTCAAACCTATAACTTTTTGTATTGACTTTAACGCAACGTAAGCCTTTATGGTTAGTTTGTATGAACCTAAAGGAGGAAATGAACATGAATGAATTTTATCAAATGCCCTTATTCGTAAAGCTAAAAGTAAGCAATATTGAAAAATCAAAGGAATGGTATGCAAACGTACTCAATTTCAATTCGGTATTTGATTTTCCAGATGCGAACGGAACAACTTCCATGACACATTTGAGAGGAGCCAAGTATCAAGATTTAATGTTATTAAAGGATGAAGAAGTCAGCACTTCTAACTCTGTCATTATTAATGTTTTCTCTAATAATATTCATAGTATTTATCTGGCTGCACTAGAAAATAAAACGAAAATCATTCAACAGCCGACAGTTCAACCATGGAATGCAAAAGAATTAACGATAGAAGATCCAGATGGTTATGTTTTTACAATAACTGAAAGTGTCGATTCCAATAAAGACTTCGATACTGTCATTGACAATGTTAATAATCAATCATAGTAATAAATTATGACATGATTGCAACAGCAGAAACAAGTTCATCTGTTACACTACTTGTGTGAAGCAGATGCTATATGTATACACGTGCGATGGCAGAGTGGCTAAAAGAATCAAGTTCCTTTTACGATGAAGGAAATAAAATCGGTAAGAAGTGTCCTTGATTCCTACAAATAGACAATACGATTGGCTGTGTTAACTAATTAACCTTTACTACTACTCCAACATTTACTATTATGGTTTGCCGCAGTTAAACGAAATAATAGAAACTGTCTTTATTTTCAAGAAGAGCGAAAGTCAACAATCTTCTATTTTTCAATTAAAACATGTTATTGAAACATCGCTGGAAGACCCTGTCGAACAAAGCTAGTTCGATAGGGTCCAAATCAATTTATCGGAACAATTTCAAGGTTTATCGCCCTAATTTTTAAATTTATCGCCTAACTTTTTTAATTTATCACCCAACTTTAATTTAACGCCTAACTATTATCTAAAATGGGTATCTCATGATACACTTTTTAATATAGACATTTTAATAAGGAGTCTTTACTTTGAAATCATTTTTAGCTGTTGGAATCGGCGGATTTTTGGGTGCCATCTGTCGATATAGCCTTGGTCTAGTACTTTCAAATAACGGTGGTTTTCCATTTGCGACACTTTGTATGAACTTAATTGGCTGCTTTTGTTTAGCATGGCTATTTACAACGTTTACAAAGCGAACACCTGTTATTATAGGAATTGGTACTGGCTTTTTTGGTGCTTTTACAACCTTTTCAACATTTTCTTTAGAAACGCTATTACTTTTGCAGGATAGTAAATGGCTACAAGCCGTTCTTTATATTTTTGTAAGTGTTTTTGGCGGTTTAGCTTGTGCATGGCTAGGATTTAAACTAGCAAAGGGGCGCTTCGTATGATAATGATTGGTATCGGTGGATTTTTGGGTGCACTAACAAGATTTTATCTAGGAAAATTGATTGTCCATACATACCCATGGGCAACATTTTTTATTAATATAACGGGTTCTTTTGCACTTGGCTTTCTATTTGCATTACATCCAAGTGATTGGATTTGGCAGTTTATAGGGCTTGGTTTTTTAGGAGCATATACGACCTTTTCAACATTTGGTTTTGAATGTTTGCAACTCTTAGAGCAGAAAAAATGGAGGCAAGCGATTATTTATATATGCACTACAGTTTTATTCGGTTTACTTTTCGCGGCACTTGGCTTTGTCCTTGTGTAGCAGCATTTTTGAAATACTAGAGGTGATTTTTTGACACAGCCGTCCATTGAACAATTACAAGCGCTCGAAGCTGAAATTGAACAAACATTATATACTTTAATCGACTTAGAACTAGAAGAAAACTTTCCAGAAATGAATACTCGCTTTGCACAATTACTTGCAAAGGTTCAGGCTGCTCAGTTAATTGATTATAAACTTGACGTCCTCGTAGATCCTCAAGGATTGGCAACAGAAACATGCACTCTACTACAAAGTTTAATAGAAGCAAAGGCTAGACCACAAAAAAGACAACGCCTCCTAACACATCGTATGATTTTAAAAATATGGCTACGTAAAAATCAACGCTTTATGACGGAATTTTTACCACAAATGTTTTAGGTGAGGCGCCCCTCCAATTCTAAGGGCGCCTCCTTTTTCCCCCTTTCAGTTGTTAAATCAAGTTGTGCTGCGTAAAAACAGCGACACCAAAAATTCACGCTTTCCTATCCTCTAAACCTCTTATTTGTTCAATTTCCTTAATTAATATAGCTTTTAAACCAAGCTTGATTAAAAATATGTTGCAAAAATCGACTTTTTATTATAATATTTATTATTGTGAAAAAAAATAATATATTTGCTTCTTATCAAGAGAGATGGAGGGACTGGCCCGATGAAATCTCGGCAGCGGAACTTATGATTTAAGTTACTGTGCCAAATCCAGCAGGCAAAGGCTTGATAGATAAGAGGAGTGTTTTATAGATATAAGGCCTCTTCTTGTTGTTACAAGAAGAGGCCTTTTTATCGTAAAAAGAATGGACAAAAGACGTGTCCAATTTTATTTTTTGGAGGTAGACATGAAGAAAGAGAATCCATGGGCGCTGATCCCATTTGTTGTTTTTTTAATTTTATTTATTGGTTCAGGGGTTATTACAGGTGATTTTTACGCCTTCCCTGTCATTGTAGCCATTTCTATTTCAGGCGCTGTGGCTTTGGCAATGAATCGAAAAGAATCGTTTGCGCAAAAGGTTGATATTTTTTGCAAAGGCGCAGGAAACTTAAATGTCATGCTGATGGTCATTATTTTTCTCTTGGCTGGTGCCTTTTCAGCGGTAGCAAAAGGCATGGGGGCAGTGGACTCCACTGTAAACTTTGCTTTATCGGTCGTTCCGCCAAACTTACTTGTCGTAGGCTTGTTCATCATCGCCTGCTTTATCTCCCTATCAATGGGTACATCGGTGGGAACGATTGTTGCACTGGCTCCAATTGGAGTTGGGATAAGCGAGCATATCGACCTTTCCATGGCTTTAGTAATGGCAGCGATTGTTGGCGGTTCGATGTTTGGCGATAATTTATCTTTTATTTCAGATACAACAATTACTGCCGTTCGTTCACAAGGTGCACAAATGAAGGATAAATTTAAGGTGAATTTTTGGATTGTGTTGCCGGCAGCTATTGTAACGAGCCTTATTTTAGGAGTTATCACAATGGGTGAAACTGCACAAGTGGAGCATTTAAGCTATAGTTGGGTAAAAATTGTTCCCTATGTTTTGGTTATTATTTTAGCGTTAGCTGGAATGAATGTTTTCCTTGTTCTGGCATCTGGGATTGTTCTTGCCGGGGCTGTTGGCTTAGCGGATGGCAGCTATCACTTAATGAGCCTTTTTCAAAAGATCGGCGAAGGAATGTCAGGCATGTATGAAATGGCATTCCTTGCGATATTAATAGCTGGAATGGTGGAGGTTATTAAGTTTAACGGAGGGATTGACTTTCTACTTCACCTTGCAACAAAAAGGATTAAATCGAAAAAAGGTGCTGAATTTGGCATTGCCGGCCTAGTGGGTTTAACAAATTTATCTACGGCCAATAATACGATTGCTATTTTAATTGCTGGTCCACTTGCAAAAAATATTGCTGAACAGTATGAGATTGAGCCGAGAAAATCCGCAAGTATATTAGATATTTTCTCCTGTACGATCCAAGGTCTACTGCCATATGGAGCCCAATTCCTAGCAGCCGCTAGTGTAGCCGGAATATCGCCAGTGAGCATGCTGCAATACTCTTTCTATCCAGTCCTTATAGGAATTTGTGGAACCATTGCTATCCTCATCGGATACCCGAAAGAAAAGAAAGCCTGAGCTACATCACTAAAAAAAATATTGATTTACCATTAAAATAATCCAATTGTTTTGAAAGAAATAATCAAAACGATTGGATTTTTCAATTTGAGGCTATTCATTTTTTGTGATAGAGATAATACTTAAAAGTTATAATTACACTTTCTCATTAGTTATTTCGTAGCGTCTATATTTGAACATAAATCCAATTCCAAGAATAGGTCCAATCGCTAATATTGTAAAGACCCACTCCCAACCAATGATCCTCTGTATAATAGGGATTAGATTTATTGAAAATATAGTAAGTAAGAAACCAATACACATTTGAAAAGTAAGGGCTGTACCTACATAATCAACCACGGCTATGTCTGAAACTAACCTTCCTAAAAACAAAATCATTCTTTGATCTATACGAAAAGGTTGGATTGTCATTTACACAAAATTATTGACTGTCCCTTGATTAAATAATACCCAATACAGGATAAAATCCCTTCGTAAATCTTATCATTGATAAAATAAAAATAATCTACTATTATTTCTTATTGAAATAATAGTAGATTCTCATATTTTATACTATTAGTTATATGAAGCCTGCAGCTTACTGTTTGATGTTTGTAACCACTCATTTAATTGTCATGTTTACCTCCACCATTCATGGCATCATCATATGGTGTATAGGTCATAGTAGGTACTTTCTTTTTCACAAAAACGCGATATATTGCCCGAACCAAAATGCTTGAAAAAATCAGACTTACAATAAGCGCAACGCTATTCCCAATATTCATTCCATCCTATCCTTTCTCACTGAGTAGTTAGTTATAGTTTTCCTACTTTGCAAGTGTACTACTAATTAATGTAGGCAACTGTACTATTATATTGTCATCAAACATTGGACATGCCTAGATTGTAATATAATGATCTAAAACACCCCAAATATTTTCAAAATAATTAGATATCTATATTCTACATACTAATACTTCGACATGAAGTCAGCTTTTCCTGTGGTTCAGTTTATCTTTTCTTCATAACACTACGCTTTGACCAAGCGGCTCATCGGAATCGCCTAGTTGAAACAGAAACCCACCCCCTCATTTTACCGAACATGAAAAAAACAGCTGATAAACTTCAGCTGTTCGTTCTTTATATATGCTTTGATTTTAATCGTAGGTTCTTCCACATATGATAGTATACTCCACCAGAAGTCATCACTGCTGGAACAGTAAAAATAAAGGAATATTCAAATCCTTGCTCTGCAACGTGTTGAATTGTCCCAGTGGTAAACATCATAAATATCCACAAAACCATCGTTATAGCAAGAGAAATAGATGCAGCTAGGTTTACAGGCTTTGCAAGACGCGCTAGTTTATCAATAGAAGACTCAGCATCACTATATATGGGTGTAGTTTCTGGTGCTGCCTTAAAAATATGCATATCTGCACTAGAACAAACATGTGTCCAGCCACCGTAAGCAAATAGCTCAAAATACTCCTCTTCTTCATCCTTCGGTAATTTACGATAATCAATACTAAAAATGACGTCTTCTGGTTCACCTTTCTCTAGCCCATAGCCAGCACATCGAAATCTTTTTAAATGCCACCCATTTGCCGCTTTTTCACTTAATTCTTTCATATCGCGCTCCTCAAAAAAAGCTAAACCATATGATGCCATATATCTCTTATTTCGCACTATTTTTGCCCCCTTTGTAGTCCCTGCTCTGCCAACTGAATCATGACCTTTCTTCTTTCAATATCTTCGAGCAATATTTCTCGACCTTTATCCGTTAAGACATAGACCTTTCTCCGAGAATCCGAATCATCATGTAGCTGAATAAGTTGTTCAGATAATAGTTTTTTAATAATTGTATAAAGGGATGCTGGACCAACTACGAAAGTCCCCTTTGTTGTCTCCTCTATTAAACTCATGACAGCATAACCATGTCGAGGCTCCGTTAAGGCAGCCATAATATAAAAAACAGAATCTGTTAACTGCTCTAATGATTTCATTGTCTACACCTCCAATATATCACAAAATGATATATCATTAAATAATATATCATTTTGTGATATATAGAGCAACTCTATAAAAAACCCCCTCACAAGTCGTTACTTGGAGGGGATAAATAATTCTACGCTCTTTAATTTTCACTGAACTGGGCGATTCCAACGTAGCTGATATCTGAACATTTCTTTTTTCGTATTCTTATCTAACAACAAAAACTCATCTCCTGCTTGAATCGCAAAGTAGTTCTCTAATGTACGAACACCCGGATTTTTTTGCTCAGCGTTAACAACACCTATATTTTCTTCCCAAATAATGCGATGGTTTTTCATGTCATATAATAATACGATACTGTCTGCACTTTCTCGCTTCGTTTGTCGATAAGATACAATAGCTGTTTGTTGTTGCAAATCAACATCTAATACGGCAGGATCTAAATTCTTGTATACTTGTATGGCAGGTTCAGCTAATACATTGCTACTAAATTCTCGAACATCTTCATAATCCTCCAACGGTTGATTGTGCGAAGCAAAATAACCTGGAATATCGGATTCTATGAAAAATTTTGTAGAAAGATATTTTTCAGCTTTGTTATCTTCAGCTAATTTCTTGCCATCGAAGCGATAAAATTTCCCATCGACACCCTCTAAATAAAGATTATTCTCTAATAAAACTATATTGTGAGAACCTATATCTAAAACATCTATTAACTGTTTATGCTTTTCCGTAAATTCTTTTTCAGAGAGCTTTTCTTTTCCCGTTTTCATATCTAATAATGAAAGTTTCCCGTATTCACCGTCACGATGATGAACAAGAAGTCCCCCCATAAAATTGCCTATTAAAGTCTCTTTACTTGAAGAGGATTTCGTCCACTGTTTTTCACCTGTTTGCAAATTAATCGCAATAATTTGATGATGTGAAATAATTTGCGTAATGCCATTACCTGTACCGTTATTTTCAGATCCTTTAACCATTTGGACAGCAATTTTCTGTGCATCATCTGTATATATAGGTGATTCTGAATTGATAGGGAAGCTTCGACCAGCTAAACCAAAAGCAATCATCAAAAGATTCCCTAAAAAAGCGTACAGGATAAAAGTTATGACAAGAGCAAAATTAAATCGGCGTTTGAACAAAGCATACAATACTAATAAAAGCCCAACGCCAATGACAATGCCTAAAAAGATATCGTGGATAAACCAACCATTAAAACGCCATGAATCTATATAACGTTGAAAAAAATTGTCCAATTCTCCTCCCCCTCATCAGATCAATTACGCCTCGGCGTAATTGCGTTCGGATTTTGAATTGTGCCCTGGCCTGCACGAGGGCCGACACGATGTCGGTCATTTCGGTAATACCACAGGACGTGGTGTTTTTACCGATGTAGGTCAGTTAGCCGTTTTAGCTGGATGCGAAGGTTTTAGGCTAACTTCCTTTATTCATTCCTTTAAAAAATCCGTAACATCCACCGGAGGCTTTAGGCCAATACGATGTTGGTCACTCAGTCGTTGCCACAGGACGTGGCGTTCTTAGACTGAGTTCCTCTATTTCAGTAGATGTTTGGACACCTTGAAAATAAACCACATCCTCATTCATCTCACCACTTTAAGAGGTAGGAGTCTTCTACTGAATGAAGATATACTGGTTTTCACGTTTAACTAAAATCAGAATAAAGGACATAGCGACCACATTCTAAGCATCGAAATAAATACCCTTGATGATGCCCATTATTCATAAGTGATTCTGATAACTCTTCAATAGAAAAACCAGTATAATTTTCAAATTGTTCGGTAATGCCTAACTCCACTAACTCACTCCAGCCAACATAGCCAATAAATGCACAATAATCTGAGCAATGAGCCATCCAATTATTACCTTGCCAACTAATAAAACCAGGTGTTCTACACATTACTTCCTCAGTAAAACTGGAATTTATAACATTCTCATCATTTAGTAAGTCCTGCTGGAAAGAACCGTCGTATTTTTTAGCAGCTGCACCACTATGTATACATGTAGGACAGAGATAATCAACCTCTTCAACAGCATAAATACTTCCAGTATAATAAACATCTACTTCCTGTTCGCAGCAATCACAAGTTACATCTTCTTCCGCTTCAAAGATTTTAGATTTTAATGGGTCTGGCAAATACTTAAATTTAGGTATTATTGTTTTAATTATTTTATCCTCTCTAATTTTACAAGGATACAAAGGCTTCACACAATTCGGATTATCTATGTAATATTTTATTGATCCAAATTTTTTCTGATCTTTCTTGTTCCCTACATCCATAACTAAAGTGAAAATCTTATAGGCATCCGAATACATCCTAAGCATACAGTAGATGTCTGCGAGTATCCTAAAATTACCTTCAGTTTGCTCTTGAAGTTTCACTTTTTCCTTAAACTCATGCATTTGATTAATACTGGCTGGATCAGAAGGATTAAAATTTCTTCTTTGTTCATGCCATTCTTCTAAAATAGTCATATATTAAATTCTCCTAAATTTGGTTTTGACGTTTCCCGATTACATTGTAAAAGAATAATCTTTTATGACTGTACAAATTTCCACGTTATATTCCATGTACCATTTTTCTTTTCCGAATTGCTGTGCAACTAGATGTTTTGAATTTTCTTTCCATGCTTGGATGGCCTCTAGTGACTCCCAATAGGATACAGTAATTCCTTTCCCTTCAGCATCTCTAGCACTTTCTACACGAAGAAATCCAGGTTGCTTTTGTGCTAGTTCGTCCATCACTTCTGCCATCTTGGCATAGCCTTCCCCATCCTCATCTGTTCTTTGTGATGTAAAAATTACAGCATAATATGTTTCCATAGCTATTTACTCCCACCTTTTTATGTATTATTGTAAACGATAAATACTTTTATGAAAATCGAAATATGGAATGCAGAAAGGATTGTGACAAATGAGTATTAATCCAAATATGGCTGAAATTGCTTCTCTCCTTGGAGAAACTTCAAGAGCTACGATGCTAGCTAGTATGATGGATGGTCGTTTTCATACAGCAAGTGAATTAGCTTATATGGCTGCCATTAAACCCCAGACAGCTAGCTTTCATCTTGCAAAGTTAGTAGACGGTAAACTTGTGAAAGTAGAGAAACAAGGCCGTCATCGATATTTTCAATTAGCAGACGAAGAAATTGCTCATTTACTAGAATCCTTCCTAGCGATTTCTCCACCACCTGAAGTACGCTCATTAAAGCAATCAAGCCAAATGAAATTACTACAAGGTGCAAGAACTTGCTATGACCATTTAGCTGGTAAACTAGGTGTTCAATTAACAGACTCTTTGGTTAACGCAGGCTATTTAAAACTAGAAGAAAAGCAGTTTCTCATAACAGCTGAAGGTGCACAATTTTTTATAGATTTCGGTCTTGATTTAGATGATTTAAAAAGAAAGCGTCGATCATTTTCCCATGCATGTTTGGATTGGAGTGAACGACGTTATCATCTAGCTGGTGCTCTTGGTCAAGGAATGCTTACACATTTTTTAAGTTTGGGTTGGGTGACTCGTGTCCCGTCTATTCGTGCCATTAAAGTGACTGAAAAAGGAAGGGCTGGCTTTAAAGACGTTTTTCAGTTAGATGTATAAACTAGCACAGGGCTCTGCCTACTTTCCGCGGACAGTCTATATTCGACTCCCCGCGGATATTTTTTTTGCGTTAGCCGTAAAGTTACGGTTCACCAAATAAATACCGACAATTATAAACAGCCCTCCTACGACTAGCGATGGTTTTAATGGTTCATTTAATAGTATCCAGCCTGTTATCACGCCGAAAAAAGGAGCTAAAAACAAAAAGGCACTCGTTTTTCCAGGATCACTATTTTGTAAAAGATAATACCAGCCGGCAAATTGAACAATTGACGAGAAAATGCTAAGCCATAATAAAATGGATACTGAATGAACATTCACAGTAAAAAATGGTTGTTCTAACACGAAACTTGCTATTAAAAGTAGTAAACCACCAAAAAGCATTTGATAGGCTGAAAGCACCCATGTATCAAATGATACTCCCCACTTTTTAGCTAGTAATGTCGCAATTGCCCAAAAAACAGCTGAAAGAAAACCAAAAAGAATGCCGATTTCACCTTCAATCTGTATACCCATTGTAATCGTAACACCAATTAACCCCAAGAAAACACCACACCATTGATACAATCGGTAACGCGCTTTCGTAAATATTGTAGCGAATATAACTACAAGCAAAGGATTCGTAAACGTTAGAATAGAAGATTCACTTGCTGTAATTGTCCGTAAGCTTAAAAAAATACAGCCCATTACACCCGCAGTTTGAAATGCTCCAATCGTTAAAATTTTCATCCAGCCTTCTTTTGAAGTAGGATGAGGTCTTTTTAACGCTAATACGACGACAGCCATCAAAATCCCTGCCAGTAGAAAGCGGAGTGCAGCCAATAACAGTGGAGATGCATAAGGCAATCCCAATTTAACAATGGCAAACGAAGATCCCATTAAAAAGGTCGTTAAAACTAACAATGCTGTAAATTTATAAATATTCATTATTTGTCCCCCTATTTCTATGTTTAAGAACATTATAGACAGGAAAAACTTCAACTCTTATCGAAGTATGGAATACATATCATGGAGTAAGGAACTTTTTTCAGTTTCATTTCATTTTTATATGCGTATACTTAGTTGAATATAGTAAATAGGAGGAAGCTGCTTTGAAAATATTACTAGCAGAAGACGATGCACGGTTAAGAAGAAATATCGTTCATATTTTAAAGAAAGAATTTCATAATGTGACTGAAGCGGAGAATGGACAGGAAGCGCTAGACCATACGCTTACAGAACAATATGATCTTGTTATTTTAGATTGGATGATGCCGCACCTTAGTGGAATTCAAGTGTGCCAGCAGCTACGAAACACTGGATTCAATGGTAGTATTTTAATGCTAACAGCGAAGGACGACACAGAGGACATCATTAAAGGTCTTGATAGTGGCGCAGATGATTACATAGTAAAACCATTTAAAATAGAGGAACTGTTAGCAAGAGTTCGCGCATTACTACGAAGAAAAGATAAAGTGATAGAACAGGTCATCCAGATCGATCAATTACAGCTGAATGTAGATTCTCGTGTGTTTTTGTACAATAATGAAGTAGTTGATCTAACTAAAAATGAATTTTTACTTTTGGAGTATTTATTTATCAATAAAAGTCGTGTACTAACTAGAGAACAAATTTGTATTTATATTTGGGGCTACGATTACGATGTTTCGAATAATTCCTTAGATGCTTTAGTCAAGCTTGTTCGAAAAAAAATTGATGATGGTCAATCCAAATCACGTATTCAAAATGTTAGAGGGATTGGCTATAAACTGAGGGAAGACTAATGTTTCATAAAACGAAAAAAAAATTATCCTATTTGTATGCAACGCTTTACTTTTTGTTATTTTCACTATTCGTTATTGTTATATACTTTTCCCTCGTAAAATTAATGGAAAATCAACAAATAAACGAATTAGAAGACTTTTATGGTAAGCAAGAGCATGATTTCTTTGAACATGTTCATGCAGACACTAAAACTTTAAATTTTGACCCAAATCGCAGTTTTTTTTACTATATTTACACAAAGGATCATAAGTTTGTCCATGGTGATGAATCTTACAAGGGACTGAAAAATCAAATTGAAAAAGCGTTAGGGAATAAAAATCCAGATGAGGAGCTCATACAACATTATGAATGGCAAGAAGAGCATTTTCTACTTCTAAAAAAGCCAATTTTCAATGACGATACAGTAGCAGGTTATATAATCGTTGGTAAATCTGTGACGTCACAGCATCACTTTTTCCAAATGACAAAGTATTTACTAATAGTATTAACTTGTATTTCTACGGTCTTAATCGGTCTACTGGCTTATTATATGGCGGGTAAAGCGATGATCCCTATTCAATGGTCGTTCGATAAACAAAAAAAGTTCGTATCCGATGCTTCCCATGAATTACGAACACCATTAAGTATTTTTTATAGTTCACTTGAAATTTTAGAAGATGAGGAAGCAAAGCAATTAAGTCCTTTTGGAAAAGAATTGATTGCGGATTTAAAAGATGAGGCTGAAATAATGAAAGAGCTCATAGATAAACTACTGTTCTTAGCAAGACACGATCAGCAGCAGGTCTCCATTCAAAAAGAAACCATACCGTTATCAACTTTACTCAAAAAAGTGAGCACGAAATTCCAAAGGATTATGCCTCCTGAAATCCAGTTTTCTACTGAAATCCAAGAAAACATCGAGCTGCTTGGTGATGCTTCAAAGATACAAGAGCTGCTCTATATTCTTTTAGACAATGCGATAAGATATACAAATAGTGGAGCAATAACGCTTGCGCTTTTAAAAAATAAAGAATCTGTAAAAATTACTGTTGCTGATAGTGGCGTTGGTATGACTGAACAGGAATTGCCTTTAGTGTTTGAGCGATTTTACCGAAGTGATGCTGCTCGTCAACGAAATGGCACTGGCTTAGGTCTGGCCATAGCAAAAGCAATAGTTGAGCAACATGATGGGAAAATTTACGCGACAAGTAAAGTAGATCAAGGCACTACATTCCATATTGAATTCCCTATATAAATATTGTTTAACTTAAAGGAAGCGGGGCTTTTTAAAACAGCCCCACTTCCTCTTAATTATTGTGTGACGTTGAAATATTTACTCTTTTCATGAACTGGCTTATTGTTCTCGCTACCAGCACTAACACCGTAATTCCCCCAGAAACTACATAAAACATGATAATCAACGTATTTTCTGTATCCGTTCCTATTAACACTCCATGAGCAAGTGATAATGCCCATGCTGGTAACACAAGAAAGTGTAGCTTTTTCCATAACGAGCGATTCATTGTTCGAATCCATAAATCCGATGTCATGATTACCATTAAAAATAAATAAAATGCTATTGTTCCAAGTGCCGATGGTAGAGACTGATATTTAGCGGAGAACGGAATTAAAATCCCCATTATACTATAAGGCTGATAATGATCGATTAAAAGCACTAACATATGCGCAATTACGGTAATTAATCCTAGCCATCCAGCATTTTGATGTATATGATAAATTAAGTTTTTATGGGATTTGACAAATGATGCTTTTCTCAACAAACCAAATATAATGGAAATTGTAAAATAAAAATACGCTAAAAACCCTAATAATCGAATCCATTCCCACGTACTGATGATCATTTATTTCACCCCCGTCATTCTCCAGTTTGCTACTTGCCCTTCTTTAACAAGGAAGCGGGCACTTTGTTGACAATTATTTTCGAACCATTGCTGCAATTCACCTTCATCCATAAGAAAGCATAGTTTGGCACCAACCTCTGCATCACATAATGAGGACGTTACGACTGAAGCTTGTAAGACTTCTGTATTGGCTATTTCACCTGTTTGTCCGTTTAATAAATGATGTTTCTTCATGGATCCTTGCATCCAGCTTCTATAAACTCGATTGGATGTAGCGATAGCACCTGTTTTCATTTTGATGGAGCTAATTTCCTTGTCGATATCCCAGGCATCTGCAACACCAATTGTCCAAGTTTTTTCCCCAGAAGACCACATTTTCATATCCCCTCCCCCGTCTATTAGTCCGAAATCGGGAGATATCTCTTGCTCAAGCCACTTCGCCAATTTTTCAATGGCATACCCTTTGGCAAATCCACCTAAATCAATTTCCTGCTGAGCTACCTTCATTACTTGTTCATCGCCTAGAAATTGAAATGGTTGATCTGTAATCAGAGGTTTGTTTTGAAATACCTTGATGTTAGCTGCATCAAATGGAAAAGATTGATTGTAGCCATGCTGTTCTAATTGGCGTTTAAGATACGGTGAAAATAAACCGTTAGAAAGTTGATAATATTGATTTGCTTGCATTAAACAATCATACAGTAACGAATTAATGCGTAGCGTTTCTCCAATTTTCAAATCATTTAGTTGTGATAATTCATTATTCACTTGAAATCTTGACCATTCTTTTGCTACGTATTGAAGCCATTTCTCCGCTTTATCTTTCCATACGAAATAAACACCTTTTGGCATAGCTATATAAAATTCAGTATTCATTATTTGCAAAGTTAGTGTATCCACACGACCAACTCCATTAAGTTCTTTTCGTTTTGCGCTCGCTTTTAACAGCAGGCTGACTTGTCATTTCAAAGTTTGTCCAATCCAGCTGAGCTAGTTCTTTTTCTTTTTCCGTCATATTTTTCTGATCTACTTCCTGAATATTTTTTGTACGTGTAGTTTCGGCTTCTGTTGGATTGTTAATTTGGGTTAGTATCGCTGCAGATAAAAGTATCCCTGACGCCCCTAATACCCATTTTGCCTTTTTCGGATCTTTCATAGTGCTTCCCCCCTAATTCGTAATTGGTTGGCAGACAAATGTTTGATTATTTTCTTGCCACTCTGCTATATAGCCTAAGCCATTCGTTATTGTACTAATCGGTACATATAATTCTTCATTCATGTAAAATACTTGTGCAGGAGATGGTGTTTTCACATTGTTATCATAAACAACGTTAGTTCCTGCTCGGTAAATTAATTCATTTGCTCCATTTCGGACGTCTAAAATTTTACTTTCTTTGTAAAATGTCGCTTTTGCTCCTAGGGCCTGTGCTACTGCTTTACCCGGTACAAAAAATTCACCGTCTTTTGGTACAATAAAAAAGCTTAGCTCCTTATTTGTCCCTTCTACCTTTAACGTGACTTTTTGAGAGTTTATAAAAGGTAGCACTTCTTTATCTGCAGCAACTGTTCGTGTCCAAATATTCCAAGTACCTTTCGCACTTACTGCGTCTTGAAAATAATAAGTTTCCCCTTCTTCTTCATCGTCATAGTAATATTTCTTATCGTCATCATCATCGTCGTCTTTATAGTCCTTATATTCTTTATACTTTTCATGTTTTTTATCTTTATGTTCGTGATCATCTGCATGTACGACTACGTCATTTGTTATAAAACCTGTCAATATAAGAACTACAACAAGACTAATTTTTTTCATCTTCATCTACACTACTCCTTTCCTTTGACTTCATTGTAGGTTTTAAAAATGATATAAGACTGAATTTTTCAAACAAATTTTTACATACAATAAAAAGCCATTTCTACGGACAGATTCCTCTGCTTAGAAATAGCTTAGTTCATAAATCTATGATTCTTTTGTATATCTTGGTAAAAACTATCCTACAATTATAAAAATCAGCGTAACATTTGATATACTCTTTACATTCACTTTAAATTACTAACAACCAATTTTGAAAGGAAAATATGTCTTAAATGAAGGTTAACATTAAAATTATAGAAAAACTTAAAGAAGAATCATGTACATTTAACATTCACAAAGTAACGTCTTTTATTCAAGATATCGTATCAACTCTTGAAAAAAGCTCCGACAACTATTTACTAGCAAAGTCTACATCCAAAAACGAACAAGAAAAAATTCCTTATTCCAATATATTTTATTTAGAATATCTTGAACGAAAAATATTCATTTATACAAATGATACTATTTTTGAAACAAAAAGCCCTTTATATAAATTGGAGCATGATCTTCCCAATAACTTCATCAGAATCTCAAAAACGATCCTGATCAATATTCATTTTTTAAATAAATTTTCGGTTAAACCTAACGGTAATCTTGAAGCAATTCTATCGAATGAAGAGAAAGTAATTGTGTCAAGAAAATATGTATCTTCTTTGAAAAAGACACTAACAAGATATTCCAAAAGCCCACTTATGTATTGATTTTCACCACATATGTTTAGACGTATTTCTTTATTCCCTCTTTGATGCCATTATGAATAACATCAAAGGAGGCAATAAAGAATGTATAACATCATTAGAGAAGTAGTTTTAAGAACGCCATTGTCAGTATGGATATTATTAATTATTTTAACAAAAAGAGGTATCGCTATTTCCCAGGAAAGGCCAATCAATTTATCTAAAATGTTTTTAGTTCCTTTCATATTTATGATATGGGGATTTGAAAAAATGATCTCTCAATTTTCTCACTTAGAAATTTGTTTGATTAGCTATTTCTTTTTCATATTTCCTGGGACTTTAATTGGTTATTTGTTGTACAAAAAATATCAAATGTTCTTCAAACAGGAATCAGTAATCATCAGAAAGAAGTGCTATCTTCCATTAATCATTATTCTAATAAATTTTTTAGTGAAGTATCTCTTAAATGTAACTTTAGGCATCTCGCCATCATTTTATAATGACCTTTCATTTAATATCATTTATTCTGCCATAAATGGACTATCTATCGGACTTTTCTTCGGAGGAATTCTTTATACATATTATGTACAAAAAGAATTAAACAAGCCTATCTTATTTTGAGAGGAAGACATTTCGTTGCAATTAAAAAACAGACTATTTTCAGGTTTAGGCACTGGTGCATTTATTTATATGATGGTTTTACTATCGAGAAAAAATATCATTTCTTCAGAAGCTGAGATTATTAGTGTATTCATAATCTCAGCTTGCGCAGGTATTTTTACAATCATTTTTGACATTGAAAAAATGAACTATTTGTTTGCTTTAGTCATTCATTTTATCATGATGTTTCTAGTAGTCTTTTCTATATCTTTATATAACAAGTGGTCAGATCATTTTCTAAGCGTAGATTTCCTTGGTGGTTTTTTATTACTCTATTTGTTTGCTTGGATCATAACACTGATTAAGACTAAAAAAGAGGCGAATGAACTCAATTCCTTACTAAAACAGATAAGAAATTTTTAAAGGGATGCATTGGGTCACATTTAGTCTAGTGACCCCTTAATGCCCTATCACGCAAACGAATATAAACTTAAACTTTGTTTTTTCAGCATATTTTACGGTAATTAGGTAAATCAAGCTTCATTAAAACTCTCTTTAATGATTTTTTTCTTATTCGGAACTTTCGCCCAATAAGTAAAGTATCGTAATAACAATTCAACTGGCCCCATTTTAAAATACTTTAACCATACTATACTAAAAGTAATTAAAATAGCGTGGATTAAGAAACACACTATTAATGAATGAATAGGTGTCATACCAATTAGGAAGCTAAATACAATTAGTAAGGCACTTTGCGCAAGATAATTTGTTAAAGACATTTGTCCATAAAATTTTAATGGAGATAATATCATTTTTGCTCTATCCCATTGTAAAATAATAAGGAAACTGCTCATCATCATAAAAGGAACAATATAATCTTCTAGCATTTCTGTTCCTGCAGGAGTAATGTCAATTGACAGCTTTATATAAAATAAAGATACATAAGTACAAATATTAACTATTAAAAAAACCGAAATATACTTTAATTTCCCATGCATATTTTCAAAAAAATTAAATTGCCCCATCGTAAAACCTAGCATCATCGGTGCAAACCATTTACTTATGTTGGATAGTAAATCTAGCCATACTATTCTCTCACCATAATACGGTTGATAAAAAGCTGTAACAATAGATAAGGCTATTAGTGAAATCGTTATTATTAAGTTGTTCCATTTACTTCTTTTAAAAAATATTGCCATAAACAGGCCAAGTACTGCATACACCATTAATACATCGGTAATCCCTGGCGGTGCATATAATGTATGAATCAGTCCTAGTACAAATAAAAAACCGATTCTGCGGAAATACAAAAGGTATCTATTGTTTATTTTTTGTTTGGATCGATTCATAAAAAGATAACACCCAAATCCAAATAAGAAGAATAAAATAGGGTAAAATTCCCTGTTGAATATAGAATATAATACTCCGTGTAATTCATTATAGTTGGACGAATCCATAACCTGAAAGCTATTCACAAGAAGTACCCCCAGCAAGGCAAACCCTCGTAAGTAATCCATAGTGTCTATTCTTTCATACGTATTTAATTTATTCATTCAGAATCTCCTAATAGAAAACTATATTTTTTAGCATTAATACATAAAAAAGCTACTGTTTTTTTCATTTTGCCAGCTCCTTATTTTTGATACTTTAAACATAAACGTTATCTTTTGATAAATGAATGACTGTTCCCTTACAATATGACTTTTAATCTTACTAAATTGTAAAACTTGATTTTCCAAACGGGAAAGCCTACTCCTTCAGGTGTGGGATGAGAGTGAGGTCGGATACGTTTAAAAGTGTGTTTAAGAAAGTGAAGAAAAATAAATACAAGGTTGGTCCTGTGTTAAAGAAGCCAGTGTCTTTTCGGAATAACCAAAACTATTCTTTTGATTTCGCGCACATTTCAATCAAAGATACCTAACATCTTAGTTTTAATCATAAATAAAAGGAGCTATTTAGTTAGCTCCTTTTTTGCCCCTATTAAAAAGTAAAAAAGGACTGAATTTCAGCCCTTTCTATTATAAATCTTCTATATCATATTCAGTATATCCCTCATAATAGTAGCTAATATCAATACCCTTCATGAAAACTTCACGGCTATTAATTTCATCTAATAATGCTTGTTGGAGCAATTGCTTAATTTCAACGTCTCTAATCGGACTACGTTCCATCGCCAACAAGTAATCTTCCTTATCAATCTTATTCCATTCAACAACCCTTTGAAGTTCTTTTTTAAAGATTAAATCTAGCCAAATTCTAGTAGCTCTACCGTTCCCCTCTCTGAAAGGGTGAGCGATATTCATTTCAACATACTTTTCAACAATTTCATCAAAAGTTGTTTGTGGCATCGTATCGATATGCTCTAAAGATGCTCTAAGATACATGATTGGAGCAAATCGGAAATTCCCTTTTGCTATATTGACCTCTCGAACCTTTCCAGCAAAGAAATAAATATCCTCAAATAGATAGCGATGAATTTCAGAAAGACCCTTGAAAGTGCCTACTTCTAAGCTATTTATTTTCCCTGAATCGTATAACTCTTTAGCTTTCTTCTTTGAAAGCCGTTCTTCTGTTCGATTCAATTCAAGTTGATTTGTGATACCTAATTTATTTTCAAGCATCGTCATACTCCCCTTAATTCTTTTTTAATTTTCGCACTTTCTAGAAAGTATAAGCAAATTATGACTGCCTACAATATTGCAGCCATAAGAGATATTTCTTTGTATGATTGTTTTTGATTATAGCATAAATAGCATAGATACCAGCTATAGCACTAAAAACGAAAACCACCCATGAGATTATTGTAAGTATACTCATTCATTCTAAAATTTTATGAAGCTTATTGTAAATTTTGTATAGGCATTTTTCTCACTTTCAACTTTTATTAAGGCTTGATGCGCTTCAATAATTGCTTTTGTTAACGCCAAGCCAATCCCCGTCGAATCATGTTTTTTAGAACTATTTGCTTTGTAGAATCGATTAAAGATATGCGGTAATTCCTCAACTGCAATCCCCTCTCCAAAGTCTTGAATCACAAGTTCCGTATAAATGGGTGTATCTTTGAGTTGAAGTGTGATTTTATCACCATGTTTGGAATGCTCAATCGCATTCTTTAACAAGTTCACCAAAGCTTCTTGCATCCATAATTTATCGTGGAAAACTACTATTTCTTCCGGCTCATCCCAGTCAATTAACAAATCTTTTTCATTGATCATATTTTCCAAACGATTTAAAACTTCATGAATCGTTTCCACCAAGTTTAACGGCTCTTTATCAAATGTAATAGCTCTTGCATCAATTTTCGCGACTTTTAACAAGTTTTGAATCAAGACATTCATTCTGCTGATTTGAACTTCATTATTTTGCAATAATTGAACTTGCTGCTGACGGGGCAAGTCTTCATTCAATAACAATTCATTGTAGATGGATATCGTCGAAAGCGGTGTTTTTAATTGATGGGATATGTCTTGTAATATTTGACCTAAAAACTTCTTTTCTTCAAGCAAATCACTCATGCTTTTTCTAATAATATCTTTCATGGAACGCAAAGAAATTACTAGTTTGGCAATATCGCCTTCTTTATTTTCATTTATTGTAACCGAGTAATCCCCTTCGATTATTTTTTTGGCAGTCGAAGTAAGTTGTTTGATTTTATTGAAGAAAATAGTGTATTGTATGTAATTTGCCAAAAACAATAGACATCCGAAAATAATCAACCCCCAAAAAATTGATTGATTATGGCTAAAAATATTGTTATTTAAAAGTGGAAAAAGTTCTGTCTCCAAATCTTCATATAATCCATATTGTTTAAAGATTTCTCTTCCTTTTTCCTGATACTCATTGGAATCAGAAGAATTGCTTGTTAAGACTTTCATAATTTCTGCTTCATTCTCAGGATTTTGTTCAACCAATCTGGCGGTAATTTCCCCCCAGGTTGTAATCGAATCACTTTTTAAATGATCGTAAAATAGTTGATGTGTCATATACTGATAGATAATAAATAGAAAAAATAAAGCGAACATTATGATCATATAGCCTTTTATCTCAGTATTTTTTATCATGTTACTGTCTGCACACATCCTTATCCCAACGATATCCTAATCCTCGTTGGGTGATGATAAACTGTGGATTTTTTGGATTATCTTCGATTTTGTCTCTTAAGCGCATTATATATACAGATAACGTATTTTCATCAAAAAACACTTCATCACCTTCCGTAATTTCCAGAAGAATTTCATCTCTTTTTAATACTTTGTAAGCATTCTTCATAAAAGTTAACAGAAGCTTATATTCTAAATTCGTTACTGGGACAATTTCTTGATTTTTATAAACCTTGACTTGATTCATATCAATTTTTATATTCTCAGATGTTAAAATCAATGAAGCTTCTTCTAACTTTGTTTGTTTACGTAATTGCACTCTTACTCTCGACATAAGTTCTCTAACTCGGAAAGGTTTTGTTATATAATCGTCCCCACCAATATCTAGTCCCATTACTACATTCGCTTCTTCGTCAAGGGCGGTTAAGAAAATAATAGATATGGCATCGTTTTGTTTTTTAAAGTGCATGCATAGATCATAGCCATTTCCATCTGGAAGGTTGATATCTAATATAGCCAACTTAAAAATAGTATGATCAAACTGGTTTCTCGCTTCTTTTACACTAGAAGCTCTAATCACCTCATACCCTTCGTTTCTTAATGAAAACTCGATGGCTAAACCAAGAGCCTCATCATCTTCAACCAGTAATATTTTATTCAAAAATACCCTCTCCTTCCTCTAACTCCATATTAGCAGTTACCGCAAAATCAGAATAGCCTGACTATAAATAGCCAGGCCTTTCGTATTATTCTTCCCTTATCGTATCTATAATATTATCCTGCTGGATTCTTCGGAGCGGTAGCAAAACAGATAAATAACTAATGAACAAAGCGGCAGCAAACGTAATGAAACAAGCCTCATAGGGAATCGTCCATGCAACCTTCAAGACACCGGAGGCAGCCAAATAAATAATATATGAAAGTATGCATCCGAAGAAAATGCCTTGCAAGCTTCCAGAAAAACCGTAAATCAGTGCTTCATAGATAATCATTTTTTTCAAATCCCTTTGGGACATGCCTATGGATTTTAATGCAGCCAGTTCTTTTCGTCTAATCATGATACTTATAGTAATCGTATTGAGGATATTTAAGCTGCCAATTAAAGCAATGACCACAATAAAAGCATAGACAAGAATTTTGGTCACGAGAACGGTTTCCTTCTTGTCTTTATTCTCTTCAAAGTCATTAACCACTGTAATGGAGTGTTTATTTCCAATAGTCTTCTGAATGTCCTCAGCAGTCGCGAGAGATTGAGCTGTATCCTTCAATAAAATTTCAAAACTTAAGTCCTGTTCGTAAACTTCGGATACATTTTGAATTAACTTTAACTGATCCATAATTTGCAGGTTCTCAGAAGAAACAAAGCTATCCTCTTGCAGATAGATTGTAAGATCCGATTTAGTGGAAGGATCGTTCATAAATTTGGATGAAAATGCGATATCCATCAACGATGAAAAAGTGATAAACAATACACTGCTTATAATAATTGATAAAATGGTAACCATATAACGATTTTTATTTCTTTTTACATTTTTCAAGGCCATGCTTAAGGGGAAAGATAAAGGCTTTTTCAGAACGGTATTCTTTTGTTTTCTGATTACCTCTTTTTTTATTGACAGTCTGCTGCTGATTGCCAGCAATGGAGATATTTTGCCTGCAAAAAAAGCAGGGTAATAACTAGACGCTAAAACAGCTATCAGGGTAAGAATCGAACTGATTAATATGATCATCCAATCGACATTGAACATCGAAATATCCTGACCATCTTCTAATAAAATCAAGAACATACTTTGGAGAATAGCAAGTGCCAGTAAGCTGCATACAATCCCAATTGGTATAGCGATGACAGCCAGCACAACAGCTTCTTTCATAACAATTCGTCTAATTTGCTTTCGCGTAGCGCCGATGCTTCTCAACAAGCCAAACTGCTTCATCCGCTCTACGACACTGATTTGAAAGGCGTTATAAATGACAACAATTGTAGAAATGACAACTATACTGATAACAATAACAAGAATGGCCAGGAGCGATTGATCCGATTCCGGTTTCAAAGCTTGAATCAATTGAGTATTAATATCAATGTTATTGTCTTCAATCATTGATTTTAGTTCGTCTAAAACCTCGTTAAAGTCTGCTTTCTCGTTAATTTCAATTAATATCCTTCCTTCTCCAATAGCAAACTCACTTTTATATGTTAATAATCGTCCCTCTTTATTTTTCTGTGTAAACTCACTATTATTCAGTAAACCAACCAGTTGATATGTTTTTCCATCCAGTTCAAATGAATCACCAATTTGAAGATCTTTTTTTATATAAGGAAGTACCCAGGAATCTACAGCTGCCTCATCACCATTGTTTGGTAATTTGCCATCAAGAATGCTATAGGTTAAAAATTTCAAGGCGTGATGATCCGCGAAATTCATTTTCACAGAAACATCTCCAACAGGAACGATGTCTCCCTGAGACATTAAACCCAACGATTCAATTTGGGGATTAAATTTGACTTTATTTAATAGCTCTTCATCATAATCCGAAATACCTACATGAAAAGAAACTCCGCTTAACTTCTTGATATTCTCAATATGGGTAAGTTGTGATCCTTTCATAAAGAGACCAATCGTTGAAATTAACGCTACAGAGAGTATGATGCCAACCAAGGTCAAAATAGTTCGTTTCATATTCTTCTTTAAATACCTGGTACCTAATTGCTGATAACTATGAATCAAAATCATTGTCCTCCAGTCTGAAACTTTTTCTCAGTCAGTCGCTGATCAGAAATGATTTTACCGTCTTGTATAGTGATGATCCGATCCGAAGCCGATGCTATCGTTAAATCGTGAGTAATCATGACAATGGTTTGATTGTATTTTTTTGCCGTGAATCTTAATAAATCCATCACTTCTTTCGTATTTCGAGTATCCAAATTACCAGTAGGCTCATCAGCAAGAATCAAATGCGGACGATTAATAAGCGCCCTGCCAATTGAAACCCGTTGCTGTTGCCCTCCAGATAGTTCGGAAGGCAAATGATTCATACGTTCTTGAAGCCCAAGGATATTAATAATTTCATTTAGATATTCCATATCTATAGATTCACTATCCAATAATGTAGGCAAAGCAATATTTTCCTGGACATTTAATACTGGTATCAAATTAAAGAATTGAAAAATAAACCCGACTTTTCTTCTTCTGAATATGGAAAGCTCATCATCTGTATATTTATAAATATCACTGTCCCCAATGAATACCTTTCCTGAACTAGGGTGATCCAACCCACCTAAAATATGTAGTAGTGTACTTTTTCCAGAACCAGAAGCACCGACAATTGAGACGAATTCGCCTTGCTGAATTGAAAGATCAATCCCTTTTAATGCATCTACCCTGTTATTACCTTCCCCGTAACTTTTCACTACATTTTCCATACGTACAACTTCCATATAACCCAACCTCTCCTCAATCAATTATGCCTCGGATTAATTGCGTCTAGAATCGGCTTTGTGCTTAGGTCTGCGTGAGGACCGACACGATGTCGGTCATTTCGGTAATGCCACAGGACGTGGCGTTTTTACCGATGCAGGTCAGTTAGCCGTTATCGCATGGATGCGATGATTTTAGGCTAACATCCTTTATTAACTCCTATCCGATTCTGTGACATCCGCCGGAGGCTTAACTTCTTTCAGTAGCTGATGCTTTGCTTTCGGTACAAAAGACAATTGTACCTGCCGCTTTGCTTTCGCTACATAAAACATTTGTACCTGCCGCTTTGCTTTCGCTACATAAAACATTTGTACCTGCCGCTTTGCTTTCGCTACATAAAACATTTGTACCTGCCGCTTCGCTTTCGGTACAAAAGATAATTGCTGAAAGAAGTTAACCTTGTATGTCTACAAAATTTACTTTGTCTTCGCTATCTGGATAGACGCTCTCTATTTCTTTGAAAACTTGGTTTATCTTTTCTTTATCTTTATAATCGAATTTACTACCACCATTTAACTGAAACAATGTGAGCATAGACTCAGAATCGGCTAATTCATCATAAGTTTGGTCATTTAGAATAACAAGATCCTTGGGAATATATCCGATCCATGCTTGATGTTTAAGATAATGTACAGGTATCATTTGTCCATTCAAATCTATTTGGTTAAATTCCATATCCCCATCGCTATAAGAATAGAACAAATTCAGTGAACCGGGTAATTCTTTAATTTCATGAACAGGTTCTGAAATGATAGACGTACTGTTTGGATCTTTTCTCGCCCTAATAATTCCTTTCTTAACTAATTGTTCAGCAGTAGTTTTGTTAATAACTGCATACTTTAAATTTGATTCACCTTTTTTTGTTACTATGAACTTCATTTTGTAGTCAACTGTTTGTTTAGTTATATTTTTATACAACTGCTTAACTTTATTGACATCCTTTTCTGTGCCGATCACTAAAATTCCATTGACTGATTGTGGTGGACCTTCAATAAGACGTTTTACTCCAAATCCTATACCAATAAAAATGGCGATAACTAAAACTAAGCCTATAATTTTTTTCATTTTTTTATTTCTCCTCGTTTACTTGATGTCTAAATTATAGACTAGATATTCTTTATAATTGAATAACTGTTGTCTAACTATTTGTCCTTTATTCTTACTCATTAGTAAGAATAGAAGATAAATATTTTCTATGTATATTAGAAAATGTATTTATTTTTTGCAGGAGGAATTAAGATTGAAAGTGCTATTGTAGATACTAACATCCTTAAGCCACTAAAAAGTTTTACTAATATCCAAACATAAAAGGCATACTTCATATCGTTTTATTCGATAAAGAGTTTCCTTCATCCTTTATTTAAGGGCAAATGCAAAAAACTCCATTTTGAAAAAAATTTAATCAAAATGGAGTTTTATTAAATTTTTATAAACGGTACGACTTTATTTTCAATTCATTAAAAGCAAAAAAAATTGCTGTGGTTATTCAGGGTACGGTACAGTTTAGTTGAAGAAAGGAAGCTAAAATGACTTCACTATTACACGGGATAACCTCCGTGTAACTCGCTTAGCTGATGAACTAAAACTAAAATTAAATAATATGACCACATAAGAAGAACACCACTTAAACGATTTTACTATATTTATAGTACAGATAATTGTGTGCTAATTCAAGGGACAACAACCCTCTTATCACATGGAAAGAGGGTTTTGTAAGATGATGTAACAACTTAATCTAATGAATCTAATTTCCCTCTTATATATTTCGCCCGTGCTTCAATATAATCCAATATATACTCTGGTTCCTTATCAAATAAATGGATATCGTCTTTTTTATAAGGATCTTTTTGAATATAAGGTCTTATTAAATTATGCATATCTTGTATTTTTGGTTTCAAATAGTTTACATTAAATTGGTTGTTTAAAATAACTTTTAGCAAGTTTTTGTATTGACGTCGGAATGTTTTTACGTCGAGAATTCTTGCGGTAAGCGTATTAAATCCTTCGATTCGTAAATAGTCTTCCTCCATCACTTTCCCGTTTACATCCCTTCCCCATGTTGCATCGTAATCCCACGGGATGACTTCGAATTGCCTAGTTTCGCTATTTTGGTATAATGCGTAATTATGAACAAAACCATCAAAATTTTGGGTGAAAACAGCGCCAGCTAACCAGCTAAGATACTGATTAACATTGAAGTATTTCACAATTTCATTTTCAAATTCTGCCCTTGAAATGGTATTAATTTCAATAATCATTTTTTGTAAATGAAATTCATCTTGTTCTGTCCCATATTTTAGTTCATAGCCAGCCTTAAGTGATTTCTTTACTTCTTTATCAAGATCACTCATCAACGAAAAGTTAGCATCGCCATCAATCGCATAGAATATTGGCCCTTGCGGTAGTTGTCGATTCTTAAGGAAATATTCATCCACTGATTCTAATTCCAAATAAAGCCCCTCATTTTTCCCATTCAATTTCATATTTACAAATTGGGACTTTGGCGATAAGCACCCTATTTCGTTGAAAAAATCGAGCGATAGTTTATTTCTTAATAGAGAAGGATCTTTATATTCTGCGTTGATATGAATTTCTTTAGTATTTCTATACGTACTTGGCTTATTAAACGAAATGTGATACGACTTCTTTCGAAAATCCCGGATATGGTTCCCACGATAGGCGATATCAATATCATACTTTCTTTTGTTAATCGTTAGCTTGGCAGCGATAGGTTCGTCACACCATATATCTTTCCTAAGTTCAATTAAATCTAAAGGATGAATAAAAAGATGATATTCAGGTATTATTGTGCCGTTATCCACGCGAATTCTTTCCTTTCATTTTTAAATTATTCGTATTAAAACAAAATGTAAGATTCCACAAAAAGATATAGAGTTTATATTTTCCTTTCGAAAACTATGTGATTGACTCTAACGTCTTTAGTGCAACCTCATATATTACGATTAGGGAAAGAATGTGCAGAGGCATGGGTTTGATTCTTTTTGAATAAGGAATCTACCTTCTTTCTCTAATAAAGTTGAAAGGAGGTTTGAATATGTCACTTATACAGAATGCAGTAGAAATGGCTAACAACTCAGGGTTAGGTCACTTCATGCACCAAGATCCTATTAGTAACGAACGATGCACGAGCAGGAGACGTCGTACTTCGCGAATCCAGCGACGCACAAGCAGAGTTCGTCGTACTTCGCGAATCCAGCGACGCTCTAGCAAGGTATTTCATCCTTCACGAAACCAGCGACGCACAAGCAGGGTTCGTCGTACTTCGCGAAACCAGCGTCGCACGAGCAGATTACGTCGTACTTCGCGAAACCAACGACGCACGAGCAGATTACGTCGTACTTCACGAAACCAACGACGCACGAGCAGATTACGTCGTACTTCACGAAACCAACGACGCACGAGCAGATTACGTCGTACTTCGCGAATCCAACGACGCACGAGCAGATTA
Source organism: Lysinibacillus sp. NPDC056185 (assembly GCF_047737915.1). NCBI lineage: Bacteria > Bacillati > Bacillota > Bacilli > Caryophanales > Bacillaceae > Lysinibacillus > Lysinibacillus sp. NPDC056185. The sequence continues at coordinate 36,038 of NZ_JBLLLQ010000023.1, read as the reverse complement.
CGTCGTACTTCGCGAAACCAACGACGCACGAGCAGATTACGTCGTACTTCGCGAATCCAACGACGCACGAGCAGAAACTCCTTTTGGAATGACTTATTTTTTTAAAAACTTCAGGTGATTTTCCGCTATCTGAAGAGTATGACACTTAATGTTATTCAATGGACTATTGAGTGCGTCTGTATAAAAAGTTAACTAGTCTTACTAGTTAACTTTTTATATGTTATTCCTATCGAAGTCCAAGGTTGAAAGAAAAGTGAAAGGGACAGTTGGGGTGGGTTCCGTCTGATCTTTTCTTTTATGTATATTCTTCGGGGTGAATTGTTATCGTTGTGTATTACATAGCATCTATCAGAATTGTTTAACCGTCACGGGATCCTCCTATTCCTTTGTATCTATGAAAACCGGGAAACATTTGATGTCCTATATTAAAATGCATTGAATTTAACACTTTTCACCTCCATTCTGAGGATTTAGTAAAGGATATGTTTAATTAATGAAGAGGCTTAGACTAAGACCCATATTTGAGATCTTTGCATGGTTTGTATGTAATGATTTTGGAATGTTCCGCAAATCGCTACCTATATAACTACTCTCCAATTGGCATCTAGAACCAAGTATTCATTACCATGTCTGTTGATATGTAAACTAAAAATATATGCGATTTCGATTATAGTTGAAAATTCTTCCTGAACGAAGGGGCAGCATTCCTGTAATAAATAAAACTAAAGAAGATATGCATATAGAAGAAATAAATGAATTATTACACTTAAACTCCAATGAAAGAACTTTTCCTGTGGTGAAGTGCTTATTTTTGCGCTTCATGGATGGCTAATGGGGGCTTTATTCCTTACATACACATTCGTTAATAAACCACTTCATGTTTTATATATATTGGATTAGCATGTGTTGCAGCATCGTTCTGATGTGGCGAAATCTTAACTTGATCATGCAATACCCACTACTGCAATGACGCTAGGAGCTAATATCATTTTCCAAACAACTTAACTAATCTGTAATAACGGTGTAATGTACTTTTTGCAAGTTGCTATAGGCAATACTCAACAAAAGAGCCTGAGTCGATTCAACCTCAGGCACTTAACATAAATAAAAGAGTTTTAATACATAGCATCCGTCTTTGCGAATTTATCTAGAACCAAATTTAGAATACTATTAATGATAAAAACCTGCGGCGATTTCAAGTGCTTTTAGTGGCTCTTTGATTGAATCAAGCGTATAGACAAGTTTTTCGTCCTGCCAAACAATTGTATTTCCTGATTTATAAACATCTAAGCGCGCAAAACCATTTTGTTTTGGAATAGGAAGCATATGTGTTTCTAAAAATTGGACTGCCTGTTTAGCAAGCTTCACACCTGCTTCTGGGTCGTCTGTTCGTGTATGTGTCGCTAATGCCCATCTTCCCTCATTCCAACCAGTCCATAACGAACCCGCTCCAGCATCCTGATAACCTTTAATGTTATAGCCAAGATCAACCTTTTGACCACCATTTTGACTAAAGTTCTGATATACAATTTGCTCATTTGCTTCTTTAGCATTCGGATATTGCTTTACTACTAGTCTTGCAATAATCGTAGCTGTCTGTGAATTGTTAAGCTTCTTATCATTGATTGGTAAAACCTCTTTACTTTCAAAAAATTGTACTTCAACTTGATTAGCTTCTTTCTTCGTTGTTGCCGTTAAAAATGTACCTTTTGTTATCGGAAGCCCTTTTGGTAAAATTATAGGTAAATTAGTTTTAAGCTGGTCCTTAATATTTTTTAATGCCCCAGCCTGTGTATTAGATGCTACTGTGTTTCCCGTATTTGTTTTGGACGGTTCCTGCTGTTTTTCATGTGATGGACGCTCTTCTTCTTGTGGCTTATTTGGCACGTTAAGTTGTTGTTCTTCTTGTGACTTGTTCGGCGTATTAGATTGTTGTTCTTCTTGTGACTTGTTCGGCATGTTAGATTTTTGTTCTTCTTGTGACTTGTTCGGCATGTTAGATTTTTGTTCTTCTTGTGACTTGTTCACATGCTCTTCTTTATCAGAGCATGCACTTATTATACTGAAACTTAAAAGCATGAAAGTGAATAGTATTTTTTTCATGGCATTAGCCCCCTTCAATTTTTCCCTATCCTTAATCAACTAAAACTTTTTGTTATTTTAAACTTTTGGCCAAGCATATCGTAATACTTATCCTTTGCGGTAAGAAAACTAAGCTTACCTTTTATTTTCAAGCCACGAAAAGCAGCTTTGTCATCAATTAATCTATTAAACACTGAAGTTGTTAGATTTTTTTAATTCACATTTTTACCTCCTAAAATTATGATTCGGTTAGTAGACGCGAATTATTACAATAAGTTTCATCGTTTTTCAAAATATTCCAATTTAAGGATAATCACTGATACCTCGGCATATTACGCCCGGAATCGGCTTTGACTTAAGCCGGCAAATGTTTTTTGTGCGGAAGCGAAGCCTCAACAACAACACGATGCATATCAATTAGATAAAACTAAATCTATAATTTTTTTCATTTGATTTCTCTTCTAATACTTTGATGTCTGAATTATAGACAAGTTTTCCTTTACAGGTGAATGACTATTGTCTAACTATTTATTATTCTATTCTAACTATTTCGTAAGAGTAGAGATTTACGGCTTACCTTTAGATTTAACTGAATTTCCCCATGATAATCAGCGAGTAGTTGAAGTCGTTAGGTAAATAAACAAGGTTGTAAAAAAAATTAGAAAAAGTCGATCCTTGCTCCATGTAAACAATTGATATTGAACTATTCAAATAGCCATTAAGATTGAATGACTCTACCCTGTTACGATATCTCCTTCACCCAAACAAAAAGGTCGCAACCGTGTAGGGAATGTCTCCCTTCACCATGTTGCGACCTTGAAAGAAATTTATTTAGTCAATGAAAATGGAAATACGTTCGCCCTTTGACAATATTGTACTAGGTTTAATGATTTGATTATTTAATTGAATCGTTCCATTTTCAATTTTCTTTATGATCTGTGATCGACTCCAATCCTCAATTTGGATTGCAAGCACTTTATCAATTCGATGTTTTCCAATCACATCATCTAATACAATGTGTATCACCTTTATTCCTCGTTCTACTAAGCTGATTATCGGAATCGTTGATAATATTGAAGATTCTTCTTTCTGCTCCTCAACTTCAGCAACATGCTCTGAGAACGTTTTATAAATAGCTAACTTTTTATTCCACGTATGATTTTTTTCGCATTTATATATTGCAAATTGGTATATATTTTTTCCGTTTGCGTTATGCCTTCGTACATTTGTATCCATAAAAACAGATAATTTCCCACACATTTTGCAGTGCTTCTTGAAAGTTCGTTCTGGTATTTGAGAAAGCCTCCAGCGGAATGTAATATTTAACATTAATCCTTCACCTCTTAAGATAAAGGTACGCAAGCATCTATTTGGATATCTCGCAGTACAATGTAAAATTTATTGTATAAATAAAAAAGGAGATCCTACACAAGGACCTCCTGACGCATTGAGACTACAGGGTTGCTCGGTTCCTTTGTAATGAGAAAAATGGGCATACTACCCCCTTGAAAAAAACATTGTTTTTTTGAGGGCAATGCTATCCAGTTTATTGATCATCACAAAGTAAATGTTGGCATACGTGTTCTCCTGTATCCTTTCCATCCAAATAGATTTATCCCATATTACCATATAATTACATAAAAATACAAATGGAATACCCTATTTCATTATCAATTACTTAAGGCTTTAACAAAATTCGCCCAACCGAGTTTCTATCTTCCATTTTTGAATGTGCCTTAGCTACGTCTTTTAAGGCATACACATGGTCTATTTTTATTGAAAAATCGTCATTTGCTACCCACTTTTGGAAATTCTCCATATATTCGGGCCAATATTTCATATACGGAAGTCCATTTGTTCTTGTTAAAAACAGAGATCCTTTTTCTTGAAGTTTCATTATATCAAGTGGCGGAACATATCCACTTGACTGACCATACATCACTAGATAACCTCCTAAACCAAGACTGTTCAAATTTGATTCAAAGGTATCCTTTCCAACCCCATCATAAACTACACGGACACCCTCTTCATTTGTTATTTCTCTTACTCTCTCAGGAATGTTCTCTTTTGAGGAAATCAAAACGATATCTGCACCTGCTTCAAGCACAAATTTCGCCTTTTCTTCTTTTGATGTTACACCAATTACTTTTCCTCCTCGAAGCTTCGCCATTTGACATATTAAACTTCCAAGTCCGCCAGCTGCTGCTTGAATTAAACACCATTCTCCTTCTTGGATAGGATAAGCTTTATGTGTAAAGGCATAGGCCAAAAATCCCTGTGTCAGTCCGGCTGCTGCTTGTTGATCAGGAATATTTATATTTATTGGAATCATTCTCTTTGCTGAAGAAATTACATGGGTTGCATAGGTTCCCGCGCCTCCACAGATTACCCTATCTCCAGGTTTTAAATGGTCAACATTTTCACCTACCGCTTCAACAACACCCATACATTGACTACCAATCGTAATCGGCAGGTTACTATTGAAACCTGCTTCCTTTCCGTAAAATTTTTGCTTTATCAGGTCACCCCGTCGCATCTGAATATCAAGGAAATTCACAGAGGCAAACTTTACTTTGATGAGCGCCTCATCTTTACCTATTTCAGGGATATCAAGCCATTCTAATTGCATTTTCTCGGGACCGCCATATTCATAAATACGAACAACTTGCATCTTTTCTTGATCTCTCATTTTATCCTCTCCCTCATATTGTTTCCTAGAAACCATATTACCATTTTATGAATTAATGTCAATATTGTTTCCAGGAAACTTTGTGAGATTGCTTTTTTCTTGTATACTATAGAAACAGGCTTATTTCTTAATAAATTTATGAAAAGGTGAATAAACGATGTACGATAACACAGAAAAGGATGCTCTTGTTTTTCAAATCATTAAATTAACAGAGCAAATTTCGAAAAGATTTGCAGACGGAGATGACGAGGAAAAACAATGGATGGCCCAAAAGATTAAAAATCCAATTTTAAGACAACTTTTGCCGAATATAACGATAATGATGTTACATGTTTTAGAAGCAGTTGGAAAATTCGGGCCTGTCAATGGCATTACGATCTCCAAAGAAATGGAAATTCCCAAAGGAACCGTTTCAAAAATTACGCGCAAGTTAGAGAGTTTGAACCTCATAAAAAAAGAGCAGTTGCCCGATAATAAAAAGGAAATTCTCTTTTCTATTACGCCACTCGGATATGAATTGTTTGAGGTTCACAAGGACCTCCATGAGCATATAGAAAAGAATGTAATTCATTTTTTAAATAAATACCAATCTAATGAATTGGATTTTTTAACTAGAGTATTAGAAGATATCTTAAAACAGTCATTGGTTCAAATAGAGGAGTAAACTCCCCTGACTTCCCTTCCTTATGGCTCCAGAAACGATTATGCGGCTTGAGTTCTTTAGAATTAGGACTCAAGCCGTTTAAAACATCTTTATTATTCTCGTTGTCTAATGAAGCAGTTCAGTGCCTGGTTATGTTGATAGAAAATCCCTCTATTTACGTTTTAACCTTTACAATCGAAACGAGGTATATGAACTAAAAATTGAACGCCATTTTCGATATTACTTATTGAACAGGTGACAGATAGAGCTTCAAAAATTTGTTTTACAATATATAGACCTAGTCCGCTTCCACCTGTATTTCGATTCCTTGACTTTTCGATTCGATAAAATGGCTCGAATAATTGTTGGATTTCTTCTTCTTTAATTTTAACACCTGTATTAATCACTTTTATTTCAATCTGACTTTCTTTTGAAAGCTCAGTTACCTCTATAAAGACAGTTTCTCCTTGCGGTGAATACATAATCGCATTATGAATTATGTTTTTAAAGGCTTTTTCTAATAAGTCATGATCTGTACGTATATTCATGTAAGAAGAAATTTGTTTTATTATCTGAATGTCTTTTTTAGAAGCAAAAAAACCGAGATCTTTCGTTATTGCATCAAATAATTCTAAAAGATTAACTTCTTCCAATTGCAGTTTAAAGGTATCTTGTTCAAGCTTTGACATACTTAAAATTTCTCGAACCAATTGCTCCATTCTCTCGATTATTTCGTGGTTTTTTTCTAAATAGAAGTCTCGATTTTGATAAGGACCGATATTATAAATCATCCCTTCTAAATATCCCTTCATCACAGTGAGAGGAGTTTTTAATTCATGTGCAACAGTTGCGAAAAATTCTCTACGTTTTGTTTCGATTTTTCGTTCTCTTTCAATATCGTCTTTTAATTGCTCATTTGCTTTTTGTAGATCTTGCATTGTTTGTTGCAAATTATTCGACATTTCATTCAAGCTACTGGATAGTTCCTCTAATTCGTCATTTGAACGAACTACAATGTTTTCGGAAAAATCCAGGTTCGCCATCTTTTGCGCCCCCTCATTAATGTAGATGAGAGGCTTTGTAATGAACCTTGAATATAAATAGGCACTCCCCAATCCAATAACCACTACAATGATACTTATAAAAGGTAGAAAACGTACTAAGACCTGCGACGCTTCATCAATAGGTTGAAATGTCGCGAATACAGTAACCGTTAAATTACTTTCATCTAGAAATTGAATCGGCAAAGTAACAAAATATGCATTCTTAGGTGTTTCTTCATTCTGTATTAATGCAGTTTTTGCAATTGCATTCGGTGGTTGCGAAATTCCCTGCATCAAAAAATTAGGCGAATATATAATAGTTCCTTCTTTAGTTTGTAGGTAAATGAAGGCATTGTTATTTTTGATGTAGTCGTCAAAAAGCGGTATCGCATTTGTTAATGTTAAATTTTTAGAATTATGGATTATTTCCTCTATTCCCGATTGGAGCTGATTAGTTTTATATTGTTCATGAAATGTTGGAAGGAAGAAATATAAAGTTAAATAAATCAAGACTGCAAAAGATAACAAAATGAGAGAAGTGATCATAAAGAGTTTATAGGTTATTTTTTTCATCTTCATGATGTTAACAATCCTATTCATCGATTTTGTATCCAATACCCTTTACTGTTTTAATGTAGGGTATATTTAATTTTTTTCTTAAATTTTTTATATGTGTATCAATCATTCGTGTTTCTCCTGAATAATCATATCCCCAAATTTTTTCAATGATGATTTCTCTAGTAAGCACCTTTTTTTCATTATGAAGTAGTAGTTGTAGAATTTCGAATTCTTTTGTTGTTAATGGTACTTCAATCTTATTTACAAAGGCTTTATATCCATCACGATCGACATTTAGTTCATTAAAACTTAAATGATTCTCCTTATTATTACAATAACTTCTTCTTAGAACCGCTTGTACTCGTCTAATCAATACATGAAATGAAAATGGTTTTGTTATATAATCGTCAATCCCTAGATCAAAACCTTTCATTTGATCTTGTTCTTCTTCTAAAGCTGTTAACATAATAATTGGAATACTTGACTCACTACGAATCATTTTGGCAACTTCAAACCCGTTAAGGTTGGGCATCATTACATCAAGAAGAATTAAATCAAACGATTGTGTATTAAATCGCTTCATTCCCTCTAACCCATCTGATGCAACCTCTATGGAATAATTTTGTGTCATTAAAAACTGTTTAATTAATTCTTGAATTTCTAAATCGTCTTCTACTACAAGAATATGATAGTTCATCGATAGATCCCCCTTGTAGCCATTATAACCGTTCAATTTGTAGTTTATGTGAAGATGCCTCACCTTTTAAAATTACATTAGACAATCTCTTTTACAAATATGGAGGTTCTTTGCGACTTTGTTTTGTAACATCAATGTGATTACCACAATCGACTGGAAGGAAAGCTTTTGAGTTTAATTTCTCTACATAAACACCTCAATATCTTCACACAAATACCAGATTGGTCATGTACATTAGTTGTTAGGAAGAAAATTGATACTTTCAACAGGATGGACACGTCTAGATTTATATGTCTATTCAACAGTTTTCTTTCAACTTGTTCAACTAAGGAGAAGCTTTTATGTATAAAATTGATCTACGTCCATTGATGTTATTGGCCGTTTTTACATTGTTATTGTGTTCGTGTTTAACATACGTATCGCTTAAAGCATTAGGTGCAGAGGATATCTTCTTTAAGAGTATGAAGTCACTTATCAATATGATAATGATTAAAATCTCTTAAAAACTTTATTAATATGATAATAATAAGAATCCATTTTTAAAAAAATGGATTCTTATTTTGTAATTTAAAGATTTATTTGTAAAATTAATAAGGATTATAATTCCAGCCTTTATCACTAGATTTTTATACATCCTCCTTCATTGCTTTCCTACCGATAAGGATATTGTCTTTTTAAGAGCTTCAATTCTAAAAATCTCTACTGGTAGATTTCTTAGAGAAATTTTGATTAAAACAAAAAGTTCCCCCTAAGATAAACATGTTTTAATCTTCACCTGTTTATCCTAGGGGAAACGTTATTTATAACCGATATTTAGGAGGCAGTTCATTTCTACCTGAAGGTAAATCTGTCGGGCCACGCATGCAAGAATTTCAAATAGGAGATGTAGAACCCGATGTAGAACCTTGTATCATATCTTCTTCTGAATTAGATGAGAAAGGATCTCGCTGATCTGGTGTACGTTCACCTGGTTTTGATGTGAACTCCTCCCACTGCTCTGGCGTCATTTCTCCTCTTGGATTTGGAGATTCCCATTGCCGCTGATCGGGAATCTTTTCTTCTGAATACGTGTTTTTGTCTTGAAACATATTGGTTTCATTTTGATCCGAGTCACCACCTAAATTCGCCAAATTCGTAAATAAACCAATTGCTATTCCGATAGATACTAAGCCAATGGATGCTGCTACTTTTGTCCACATTTTTTCCACTCCAATTTTAATATTTGACTTCACATTTTTACAAACTATTTCTTCTTCACATTTTTACAAACCAAATTTCGTTGTTCAAGATAAACTACCTTATCAGACTGTTTAGCGACTTCCTGGGAATGAGTGACAACGATGATACATTTATTTTCTTTATGCGCTAGTTCTTTGAACAATTTTACAATTTCATCCGAAGTTTTCTCGTCTAGATTACCAGTCGGTTCATCCGCAATTAATAAATCTACCTCACAAGATAATGCACGGGCTATGGCTACACGCTGTTGTTGACCGCCACTAAGCTGTAAAACCTTTCTTTTTGCTTCGATTTCTGACAAGCCTACCATTTCTAATAAATCAAGAGCTCTTCTCTTTTTATCTTTTATGTTAACCCCTGTAATTTCCATTGCCGTGACGACATTTTGAAGAGCCGTCATATACGTAATCAGATTATAAGATTGAAAGATTATTGAAACATATTTATTTCTATATTTATCTAAACCAATTTTCCGTATATCTTTTCCTTTGTAGAGCACATGTCCTTCTTTAGGGTTATCTAATCCACTCGCTAAAGTAAGTGCTGTTGTTTTTCCTGAACCTGATGGACCTAAAATGCTATAGAAACATCCTGTTTCAAAGGTAAAGTTAACATTCTCTAATAAAGTGTTCTTCCCATTATTACTTTGATAATAGTAATTTAAATTTTTAAATTGTAATATGATGTCCATATGACTCCTCCTACTCATCTTTTAATAGTATTTCTTTTGGATTTAAACGAAGTATTGATAATGCTGGTAGCAGTGTTGATAAAATCGCAATTAATAGCCCTAATCCACCTAAATTCAACACATCTTGTGATGATATATTTACATCAATATTGTCGATAGGTTCAACATCTTTATCTTGTTTATTCATCATTCCAAACGAGAATCCTAAAGTATTTGATTCTTGTTGTTGATCTTCAGCAGCAATAACTTCTTGCTGTAATAAACTGTCTCCCATTTTTTGCGACACTGTTTTACCTGTAATGATAGAAATGCCAAATGCTAGTACAGCTATACAAAGTACTTCTACTAACAGTTGTCCTATTAATTTCCTCTTTTTTTCACCGATAGCCAATAGAATACCTAATTCCTTACGTCGCTCTTTTATGGTCAACATAATAATAAGACCTAATATAATGGATCCTGCAATGGATACTAAATAGACAATCATTTTAGAAGTAGCGGCAATATTCTCGATAGGGCCTACCATTTTTTGATATAAAGCGTCATGCGCATCTAACTTAAATAGATTGAAATCAATATTTGTTTTCTTTGCGTCTGCTTTAAAATCCTCAATATTTTCTGGATCATTTAAATAGTAAATTGCTTCGTTAATAGATACATCCTTTTTATCATTTTCTTCATCCATTTCTTTCGTCGAATCATAAGTAGTGTATATTTTATTCGATGGATGCATCATAGCTGGTAAGTTTTCCTCGAAGTCAGTTATCTCGGAATTTTTGTATATCCCTATTATTTCTAACTCAACCTTCGCTGTTTCATCAGGTGATTTAATCTTTAACTTATCACCAACTTGAAGCTCGTTTTGTTCGGCTAACCGTTTTTCAATCAGAGCTACTTTCTTATTCGCATCCTCTGATGTAACTGGACGACCGTCAATAATTTCATTCGTTCCATCTGTAAAATCTTGCATTAAATCAGAACTTCTTACACCTTGGATAAATGTATTAGGCATTTTCATATTTCCAGGGTTACTACCACCTACTGTTCCAATTACCCCTTCTTCATCTTTTTCACTATTAATAGGTGCAAAATCATCTGCTACAAGCATGTCACTTTTTAAATAGTTGTAGTCTATTACATTGGGCGATTTAGCTAACTGGTCTGCGTCTTCTACCAAAAGTTCCGGATGCTTTATTTTTCCACTCGGATTCTCTTCTCGCTGTTTTGCCACATTTTCCATAAGCTTCTCTTCATCGATTCTAAGACTTACGTCTACACCTAATGTTTGTCTAGCATGATCATTCGCCTTTTGTGAGACATTTTGAATTGCAAAACCCGCTAATACTAGATTAGAAACTACTAGAAATACAGTAAATAATATTAGCGATTTGCCTTTCCTTGCTTTAACACTTAAAAATGCACGTTTGATAAAATTCATTTTTTATTACCTCCTTGATAGTTCAACTATAGAAGGATAATCTGTAGTTTATATGGAGATACTGCGAAGTTTATCTAGAGAAATACGGGAGTTTAAGTGAATCAATTTCCGAGCTATATTTTGGGAGAAACGATTATATATAATAAAAAAGTAGCAATTCGATTTTATTAAAAGTCAATAGTTAACGTATTATCTATACACCAGTATTCTTCATAAAATGTAACATTATAATAGGTATTTTTAGGCTGAATTAATTCAAACAAATTAGTTCAGCTTTTTTATGAGCAAAAATGAAAATTGGAATATTTAAGTGTAGCTTTGTAAAAAAGTTTGATTGTTTATAATAAAGTTTGATAAAAATGACCTCTTTAGTTGTTCTTAGAGGTGATTCGTTACTGGATATTTATGTTAAAGTTAATGTAAATATTGTGAAGAAATGTACTTAAACTAAACCAGCTAATAGTTTGTCAATAATTTTCTGTTAAAAGTTTAATAGGTACGTGCTATACTAAAAAAATGCATGACAAATAACCTTCCTAAAGTTTGTTTTTTGGAAGGTTTTGTTTAATTTAGTTGTACTTACTTATCAAGCTAAATCTTGGTACGTAGTTCTGTTTTTTAATAAGGCAAATATCCAATGTAATAGTTTATTAATACAAGCTACTATCGCTACTTTAAAAGGTTTTCCTTCGTCACGTTTTTTATCATAAAACTCACGCAATTTCTTGTTTCGAGGAATGATTTTATCGTCTGTTTTAGTTTTCCTGCAATCTCGTATTGCACAACGAACAGCCATGAACAAGGCATGACGAAGTCTACTTGAACCTCGTTTTGTAATTCGATTTTTGGTTGCTGAAAACTTACCTGATTCGAAAACACTCGGGTCGACTCCAGCGAAAGCCACAAGCTTTTTAGGGTTGTTAAATCGATCTATTTCACCAATTTCAGAAATAATCGTTGCAGCGATTTTTTCACCGATACCTGGGATAGATTTGATAATACTATATTCTTCAATTTCTTTTGCGAGGGCATCTATTTCTGACTCTAACTTTGATAGATGCTCTTTGTATTGAAGAAGGAACTTTATATACATATCAAGACTTAAAATATGACTCTGGTAAACGGTCTTTTCAAAAGGATTACGAGCTGCAGCGGCTTTAAGCTGTAAAGCTTTTTCATTTGCCCATTTAATGGACCTACTCTTACATAGTTCATTAATTTTTAACTCTTGCACCCCGTTAGTTAAGTAAGAAATAATGAAATGGATACAAAAAATACAACCCTACTAAAAGAAAAGGAACAAATGCCTTTCTTATTTCTTCTGAGTTTTCAGCTTTTTTAATCTTCTTTCTGTAATCCGGATTCGGCTTTGTGCTTTGACCTGCAGGAGGGTAGACACGATGTCGGTCATTTCGGTAAAGCCACAAAACGTGACGCTTTTTACCGATGACAGGTCAGTTAGCAGTTATCGCAATCAATGCGAATGCCTTTACAGCAGGCGTTAACAGACCTACGTGTCATCATGAATATAGGTGTTGTTGCGTAAGTGAATGTAACGACGTAATCTGCCTCAGGATTGATTAATTGTATTGTTTGTGAGGGCTGGTCTGGAGGGAACAATGTCCATACCGTACCATTTATGTCCGTAAACGTTTCAAACGGTGGAATGATTACCGTGGCGCCAATAAAACTGTTAATAATTGTTGAATGAATCACATGGGCGGGGTTATTGAATTCTACAAAGTTTACTGTTACGATTTTCACCGGCTTAACATAGTTGATGTCGTAATTGTTATAAGCATTTAGAAAAGACCATACCAACGGTGGCGGCGTCTGATCTGGGATGAAAGTGCTGAAATGCTCTGTAAATATATGCGTCTTATATATATCGCTGTCCCCGCCACTTGTGATAGCCCAATACGCATATGTTTGCGCAAGGTTTCCACTGAATATAACTGAGGCAAATACCGTTACATTGGCGAGCTCATCCGTAAATATACCTCCGCCGTCCCCACCGGCGGTATTATTTGTTATTTCAGCGCCGGCAATTGAAACGAGCGAACCCATGGCAATGATGCCGCCGCCATCCGTTAATGCGGTGTTATTCGTAATTATGCCGCCGGTTATCGTTAAGGTAGGTGTGAATCCTGGAACGGCGCCCATGGAGATGCCACCGCCAAAATTTGCTGTATTATTTTCAATCGTCCCGCCCGTAATGGTAACAGTTGAGATGGGAGTGAATGTCGGAAAAGTCCAAATTGCTCCGCCGTAGCTTAAAGATGAGTTGCCGCTGAAGGTCGCATTCGCATTTACCGTAAGGGTCGACGCAAAAAGCGCAATCCCTCCGCCGCCACGAGTAGCATTTTGGGGATCCCCGTTGCTGTTTGCGTGGTTATTGATAACACTTGCGTTTCCTTCGATGGTAACGGAAGAGCCGGAAAATGCATCAATGCCGCCACCTTCAAGGCCCGCCTGGTTTCCGCTTACCTCAGCGATCCCTGTAAGGACAAGGATAGAGCCATCATTTACAAAAATCCCGCCTCCTCCTGTTCCCGCCGTGTTTCCGGTCACCTGGCCGTCGCTCAGGGTAAGGGTGGAACCACTGGAGAAGTAAATGCCACCGCCTTGATTTGAGCCGGCTATAACACTGACTGCCTTATTTTCAGTAATTAAGCAGTTTGTAATTGAAAATTCGCCTAGAACACCCTGTACCCTAATACCTCCGCCGAAATTTCTTATACTGTTGCCAATTATTGTGCTGTTCATGATAACAAGCGCATTTGCATTGCTACCCAAAGATTGTGGCATTGAATAGATGCCGCCGCCATTGCCGTCGGCCGAATTGTTGCTTATTTCACTGTTTTGAATTGTAACGATGGTGTCAAACGCGTTTATACCTCCTGCGTCACCGAAAGCCACCACGGTAGAATTAGCGGTGATTATTCCTCCGTTAATGGTAAGGGTGGAACCCAGTCTGTTCCCTCCCGCTATTGTGGTAATACCGCCACCGCTGTTGTTCGCACGGTTGCCTGTTATTTCCCCACCGTTCATCATGATGTCACAGTCAGCACCAAAGACACCGGCACCACTACCAGCAAAACAGTTTTCTATGAGCGCGCCGTTCATGATCAGACTGCTTCTACTAATATTGCCCTGAACCAGGATGCCGCCACCGTTGCCACTACTCCTGCAATTGGTAATTGTGCTGCCATCAAGCGTTAGGGAACAATTGGAACCGAAAATTAATATACCTCCGCCCGTCCCTCCGCCATCAAGGATGATACCTACACCTACATTCATCGACACTCCGGTTAAACTGCCGTTTGTTAACGTTGAAAAGTGACGAAAGCTTCCTCCACTTGTAATCGCAAGTGTAACACTACTACTGCCGCTGCTATTTATCAGGTTAATTGTGATATTTTTTTGTATCAAAACAACACTACTGAAATTGATATCATTTATAATAAAAAAATTGAATACATCTCCGTCTTGTGCGCCCACTAATGCTGTTGTGATATCAGTAAAGTTGAAAACATTAACATCTACAATCATATATATATATCCCCTTTATATTGCTTTTTATAAAATAACCTTATTAAAATTATATGCCAGAGTGGAAAAACGTGGCTGGGTTAAGGGGACGGTTCTTGTCGTTGGGGTTGGAACAAGGGGCTCTAGCGATTTACTTTGTATAATCCGCCTTGGGGTACAATGTCCCTCCGAAAATTAACTTCTCTTTTTAAGCTAATGGGGGCTTTACTTAAAAGATGGGATTCCATAGAGATCCCATCTTTTTCTAATTCAACTAACGGCGCAGGATAGTTGAAGAGTGTTTTTTAACTTGTTGTTCAACAATCGGGCCATATTGTTGAATAACATTTTTTTATAAAATGTTACCAAACGGCGCTTTGGAAGGTTATACTTCAACCAATGATGTAGTACATAGGCTGAATTGAGGTGGTTTCTAAGTATGAATAACAAAAATTGGAGGATTCTTTTTTCAATATACATATTATTAGTGCTAAATTTTATAGTGATTAAGTTTAATGGAGACATACAAGATGTTATCAATACTATACAATCGAATATAGAGCGTAGGGACCAATGGGGATTAAGTGCAAACTTAGTTCCTTTTAGAACAATCGAAACTTATATAAATGATTTGAGTTTTAGTATAGCTTTTATGAATATTTTTGGTAATATCATTCCTTTTATACCAATGGGATTTCTAATACCAATGGCTTTTACCTCTCAAAGAAATATAATCAAAACGATGATTTCTTGCTTTTTACTCATACTCAGTGTAGAAATCCTCCAACTAATCTTGTTTTTAGGTAGTTTTGATATAGATGACATTATTCTAAACCTACTAAGTTGTTTTATAGGATTTATACTTTTTAAAGCGTATAAGAATATCTTTAGAGTAGTTTCTTGAATTTAGTTAATCTTCTTATAAAGTTCTTGATTTTAACTACAGGGGCTTTAGTTGAATAACGATCTTCAACAATCGGGCGCGATTATGTAACAAGAATCAGCGCTCGTTTTCTGGTTTGTTGCTTAACCTTTTGAAGCGAATTCAACTGTTGAAATCGCGTTATTATAGAGCGAAAATATCAATACTAATATGCTGCTTCAACGAGGAAAGGGGCTTTCCGCCATTGCATTAAAAATCGAAAAATCCCCCTACCATGGGCGTTTCTTAAGTTTGTATTCATCAGAACTTCGCACTAGCTCAACAAAGTTTAACGCCGATATTAGGCATACACTCTGCCTTAGGTGAATATCTTAATGGGAAATTACTTTTTAATAAATGGGGTGATACACTTGGGATACTTTGTAACTGTCGAACCAGGCGTCAACGTATTTATCGAGGACATCAATCCAAAGGGAAACAAAACGATTCTGTTTATTCATGGGTGGCCGCTAAACCATAACCAGTTCGAATATCAGTTCAATTTCCTTCCAACGCTTGGATATCGTTGTATTGGAATGGACTGGAGGGGATATGGCAAATCGGATAAACCTTTTAGCGGGTATTCTTTCGATAGATTAGCAGATGATGTCCGCATGGTCATCGAGACGTTACAGCTAAGCAACATAACACTGGTAGGGCACTCTACAGGAGGTGCAATCTCGATCCGTTACATGGCTCGTTACAAAGGGTATGGGGTATCTAAACTCGTCCTGGTCGACGCTGCCTCTCCATCTAGCGTTCCAAAAGAATTTACAAATAAAATCATCGAGGATACAAATCATGACCGACCGCAAATGCTGCAAGACCAAACGCGAATTTTTTTCTTTCAGTATATTTCCGAACTGAAATCCGATTGGTTCGTTTTAATGGGATTACAAGCGGCGAATTGGGCGACTTCCGCCATTATGGTCACGCTTAGGGATGAAAATGTTTACAACGATCTTGGTCAGATCGATGTACCCACATTAATTATTCACGGAATTCACGATAAAGTCGTTCCGTTTACTCAAGCTGAGGAAACAAATAAGCTGATCAAAAATTCAACGCTAGTTCCGTTCCAAAACAGCGGCCATTGCGCTTTTTTAGAGGAGCGCGATAGATTCAACCAATTATTATCTTCTTTTGCATAACGACTCGGAATAGCAACATTGTCGCAAATAATTCGTAAGCGTCAAATAGCCCCCATCTTAAATAGATGAGGGCTAATTTGAGGAGCAGGTGAGATTATTCGGGGCTTTACTTGTATAACATTGAGTTGCATATGCAGCTCTTTTTTACTTAATGAACTCCCATGAAATAACGTAATAATCTTTCATTTTCTGTGGTGTAGCAATGACTTTATGCAACATTTTTTAATTAAGCTCCTCCAATTTTGTAGAGATCCCAATCGTCATTTCTTCTGTTACTTTAGGAAGATAAGACTTTAATACCTCATTAACCAGCGGTCCCAATGCACCACCAGCATTGATCTCAAGAAAACCTGTTATCCTCGTTTTATTTTTAGCTATTACTTCTGCCAGGAAATAGCCACCGCCTGAAAGTTCCTCATTTAAACCCTTTAAATTAAAAGTAACCCTTGTCGGTTCAATCCATTCTTCTATAGTGGCCATTAGATTAATCTTTTTCTTTATGAATCCGATGTTACTATAAAATTCCCAAGTGGACTGGCGGTTAGTAATTTTTCGGTGTTGAATATATCCAGGAATAAGTGGAGCCCAGTTATCCATATCCTTAACAAAATCCCAAATCTTATTTATCGGTAACTCCACCTCTACCTGATGCGTTCCGCTTGGCATTGATTTTCCCCCTTTCCATCTCAATAGTAAGTACTTTATATATGTATATGTTAGTTCCAACAAAGCGGGATTTGTCCCTCATGCCTGGCTGTATGACAACCAAATAGTTTCTAATCGTAACTGAACTGAATACTATAAAAATACAATTAATCATTTGAGATGAAATATGGATTTCAATCCTTTATGTTATCTGGGGATAGGCGATTCTCTTACGGCTGGTATCGGGCCTATCCAGGCAAAAATACCTCTGAACCAGTAGCATTACCAATTGCATTATTGACTGATTAACCGTAGCTAACTCAAAGTAACAAAACACATAAAAGCCCAGCAAATTATGCTAGGCAGTCACCATTTATTCTTCCTCTTCAAGTAAAATAACACTTTCCAAATTATTCACAAATCTTCTTAACTCTTTAGCTAATTCATTATTTATATCACCGGCCAGATACCATTCATTTATAAGATTTCTTTGTGCTTCAATGGCTATTAAAGCTAAGTATTCTTTTTGTTCTTCTTGCTCTGAAGAATCCATTTTATAAGATGAGTATTGTAAGTGACGATAGTACATTTCCACTTTTTGAGCAATATCTATAGAATATTCATTCGTTTCTTGAACATGCTTGATAATTGATGATGTCACATGATCTTTTAAATCTTTTTTTACTTTATTAATTTGTTCTACAACATTGGCTGGTAGTTTGCTCATCTTCCGTTCACGTAAAAAATGACGTAAACTACGTTTTAATAAAGTAAATGTTCGATTATTTAACATATCTTTTCTTTCTTTAAGAATATAATCAATTTCCTGTTGAATTGATTCGTTTAATCCAAGTTCAGTCATATATTGCTTCGTATAAATTATTTCTAATTCCATCCCAATTTTTCTAACTTCCAACATTTGTTGCCTATATGCTTGAAATGCTTCTTCTGACTGTTTTCGCTCAACATTCATTAACATTGCGTTATATTGATTCATTAACTTTAGAGCTATAGCAGCATTTTCTTCAACTGTTTCACGTTGAATACTACGAATCGCATGTTTTAACATTTCTCTTTTTTCATTCATTATATTTGGCTGTTGGGCTTTTTCTTGATCATTTAATAAAGGTAAAAATATGGTTGCCATTATCAAGGTGAATAAAATAACACCTGCAGCTAAAAAGATAAGTAATTGACGATCCGGAAATAATTCTCCTAGATCAGTTACTAGAGGTAATGATAATATACCTACCATCGTGATCGTACCTCGAACGCCAACAAGCGTTGTCACAATATGATCTTTCATTGTCACTGTATCTTCGTTCTTAAATATTTTTTTATCTACTACATGAAAGAACATCACCCAAACAAAACGGATGACTAACACCATCAAGCCAATTGCTAGCACATATAAAATAAGGATACTATTGTGAATTTCCTCGCTTATTAGTATAGAATTTGTGGCAGAAGGTAGCATTAGCCCAAGCAGGAGGAAAATAACCCCATTTAATGTAAAAGTCACAATTGACCAAACATGTTCTGTTACCACCTGTTCCTGTGCAATGAAACTTTCGGTCTTTTCTTTAACAATTGCCGCAATAATTCCACCTGTTACAACTGTAATTACCCCTGATGCATGAAATACTTCTTCTGCTATCAAATATAAAATAAATGGTGTTAGAACTTGTAGCAAGACGTAAAATGTTGAATCCACTATTCCTATACGGCGAAGATGAAGTCGAATCCAATATATTGCTAATGCACCTAAAATCCCTATAAGTAAACCAACAAAAAACATATAAAGAAAATCACTTGTTGCTGTTTTCAATGAAAAATAACCGGTTACAATCGCCGCTACTGAATATTTAAACGCGATTAACCCCGATGCATCATTGATTAAAGATTCCCCGCGAACTAAATTCATTATACGATCTGGAATATGAACTCTTTTGGCGATGCCATTTACCGCCACTGGGTCAGTAGGTGATAAAATAGCCATTAAAGCAAAGGCAGCCGCTAAAGGAATCGACGGAATCATCCAGTGCACAAACAGACCACCAACAATAGTCGTTAATAGTACTAATACAATCGCATTGCCTAAAATCGGTAATCGCATTTTCCATAATTGTTCACGAGGAAAATGTGCGCCATCATGATAAAGTAACGGTGCAATAAACAATAGCAAAAACCATTCCGCTTCAATTTCAATGGTAAAATTCTTTGCTACTAAAGCAACTATAATTCCAACTGCAATTTGAATTAAAGCAATCGGGATGAAAGAAATATAATGTGCCAGTACATTTGTCACTAATAATAATACAAGTAGAATCAATATCGATATTAAGAGCTCCATGTACGACCTCCTTTTCTAAGAAATATTGTTTCTTAAGGTCAACCAAATTTTACTCTACTAATTATAAATAAATAAGGTTTGCTGTTCTATAAAATACAGCCTTTTCACAGTTAGTATTTGTTCACTGACTCAATTTAACCCTTATTTCATCAACAAATGAAAGATTAAACGGGTGGGACGCTAACAGGCGCCGGTTTTATATGGCTGGGTTTTAGCCGCCTTATTTCCTACAAGAGTTTTGAAGCAACTAGAAATACTGCTGTCTATCAAAGATAAAATTATTCCTATAGAATAACCTCCTTCCAAACAGACCTTGTTTTTATTGGATAACGGAAAGAAATTATTTTCACATGGGGTATCCCATTCCCCCTCCCTTTCCAGTGCTTATTATTACAAAATAGAGAGTGCTTGTTTTGTCTGTTATTTTGACGAAGTGTGCACTTTAAATAAAATACGGGTACCACTATTCTGAATTTTCGCAAAAATCCGTTTATTGTGTTATACTTTTCCTTAGTAAAAAAAGGAGGTACAGTCCAATGGTAAAAAAGTAAAATGAGAAAATCTTAAATTATGTTTTAGTTTTTTACAACAAACATGTAGATTTTCTCTTTCATAGAATTAATATCTAAAGTAGAGGAGAAATAACATGTTAAATAAATTAAGTGATACTATTTATTATTTACCAAATCAAGAAGATAACGAACGGCCAACATTAGGTTTGGTATGTGGTGACCAATTTAGTCTAATTATAGATGCTGGCAATTCAACTCAACATGCTAAAGACTTTTTACTAGAAATCGAGAAACTAAGTGTACCACCTATCAAATATTTGGTAATTACACATGCGCATTGGGATCACTTCCTTGGAATGAATGAATTTGAAGCAACTGTTATAGTTAATAGTCGAACAAACGAATTGTTAAAAGAATGGCAAAGTTATAGGTTTGATGATAATTCACTGCAAAAGTATGTGAAAACTAATCAGATGAATGCTAAGTGTATAGAGATTATACAAGCTGGTATACCTAACAGAGGTAGTTTTAAATTGAATTCTCCAGATGTAATTTTTGAAAATACATTAACTATTGATTTAGGTAATAAAGTTTGCCTAATTGAAAGAATCAGAAGTACTCATACAGACGACTCTACAATTATTTATATTCCTGACGAAAAAGTTGTTTTTTTAGGTGATTCTGCATATTGTACAACTACAAATTCCCTATTTCATTTCAAGCAATCATTGTTATTGCCTATGATTAATGACATTAAAAAATATGATGCTGAAATGTTCTTACTTGGTCATGAATCGATCTGTGATTCCAATGAAATGACTATATATTGGGAAGAGTTAACAACAGCAAGTCGAGCTGTAAAATCCACCTCACTAGAAAATGCTATTAAGTGCTTTAAAGTAGAAAATAAAAGAGACCCCAATGATGATGAATTATTTTTCTTAAAAGCATTTGTTAATGACCGCATCATTCAATCACAATAATTGATTAATAGCCACTTCCTTCAGCCTTTTGGTATACCAGTTTTCTCACCATACTGAATTGTTGTTAATTTGATGCCTTTATCACCCATTCCTTTTATTGTTGCTTTAAAATAAAGTTTGTTCAAAAAACCTCATAATCCAGTATTTTACGATAAATAAAAGAATCCATTTTGAAAAAAAGATTGATCAAAATGGATTCTTCTCTATATATTTATGTTTAGGTCTTCACAAAGAGGTTGATTATTTTATCTACGTTCTTTAACTAATGCACCATAGTTTAATACCTGATTAACTGATTATATTTTCAGTTCTTCATATTAACTACATAGATATAATTTTGGTTGCAACTGTTTGTTGAAATGCCTGATCATGCTCAACAATCACCATTGTGGGATTAAATTCTTGAATAAGCTCTTCAATCTGCATGCGCGAATAAATATCAATAAAATTCAACGGTTCATCCCAAATATAGATATGCGATTTTTCACATAAACTTTTGGCTATAAGCAGCTTTTTCTTTTGTCCACCAGAATAATGAGAAATATCTTTCTCAAATTGAATTCGGTCAAAGTCCATCTTACGTAGAATAGATTTAAATAACGTTTCATCAATCCCATGCTCTTCAATAAAGTCCGATAACATTCCCTTCAAATGAGAAGTATCTTGTTGGACATAGGAAATAACGAGACCTGAACCTACATACATCGAGCCTGTATGCTGTATCGGTTTTCCTAGAATTAGTTTGAGGATACTACTTTTTCCGCTTCCATTCTTTCCATCTAGCACAATTCGGTCACCTTGTTCCAGTTTAAAGCTTATTGGCTTATTCACAATTTGGTCATCGTATTTAACAGACACATCAGCCAAAACAATCAATTCATTTGAATGAAACGACAATGATTCTAATTTTAATGACTCCGTTTTTTCCACATTTTTTAGCAGTTTTGACTTTTCCTCAATAGCTTTTTGCTGCCTTGATTCAATGTTCTTTGCTCTCTTCATCATCTTTGCCGCTTTATGTCCTACAAAACCCTTATCCAACTTAGAACCCGAATTTGTCGTCCCATTTTTGGAAGCTTCCACTTGATTTGACCAACCTGATGTACGCTTTGAAGACTGTTTTAATCTCCCTATGTCTTTTTGTAGACGCTCATTAGTTGCCTCTTCGTGTTCCTGCTGTCTATCAAAATTTAATTTCCAAGAAGAATAGTTACCACTTTGAACTTCAATATTGGCCCTATTTATAGATAGGATATGGTCAACGCATCCATCTAAAAAGTTTCGGTCATGTGAAATTAATATAAACCCTTTTTTCTTCCTTAAATATTCAGAGACCATCTTTCGTGCTTCCGTGTCTAGATGGTTAGTTGGCTCATCAATTAATAGAAACTGACCCTCCGTCAAAAAAAGTGCAGCAAGCAACACCTTTGTTTGTTCTCCATTTGACAATGTTTTAAAAGGTCGATACATGACCTCGGCATCAACGTCTAGATAGGAAATTTCACGAAGAATTTCCCAATCTTCTGCTTGGGGGCAAATTTCTTCCATGATTTCATGAGTATACTTGTTTTTATCCGAAACTGGATAAGGGAAATAATTAAATTCCACCGAAGAATTGATTTTCCCACTATACTCATAATTCCCTAATAATAAATTAAAGAATGTTGTCTTTCCTCGTCCATTTCTACCGATAAATCCAAGTTTCCAATCCGTATCTATTTGAAAGTTTACATTTTCAAAAATATTGTCAAAGCTACTTGGATAAGAAAAAGTTAAATTTTGAACTTGTATCATTGACATGATAATTCCTCCTTTGTATATCAATACTTTTTACTTTTTATACAAAGTCGGCATATCCATCCATTCTAAATTTCTCCGTATAAGTTTGATGGATATTAACGACTTGTACGGAGTAATACATGCGTAACAATAGTGTCTGAATCGCTCATTTTCCACTCCCCTTTATTTATTAAATTAAGGTACAGAAATCAATAGATCTTAACCATGAGAGAATAAAAAATCCTCCCAATTTGTAAATTGGAAGGATTAGTCTTTTACTTATATTAAATAAGCTCTTTATTTGCCATTGGAACCATGACAAATAAAGTGTAAACTGATTTATAAAAATGGACAGACTAATCCTATATTTTGTAGTTTGAAGTTTTTCATTTCAAATAAAAATACAGATTAGTTAATCATGTCCATCCATCAGTCCTCTCATCATTGTATTTGTATATTAACAAATTTTTCCCTGAAATACAATTCAAACATCATTTTTACCCAAAAGTACTGTTTCTGACACAAGTAGCATCTATATCGATTCCAAATTATTTCTGTAACCCCTTTAAAGTTATAAGATTGAAACTTCGTTGCAAAATCATGGGGCAACAATTTTACTATACATTTTGTCTTTTTCTGTTATTAACTTCAAATTTTCTATTGCGAAACATAAAAGACACTAAACTACAGAGCAAAATAATTGGTACACTTACTTTATATAAATCTGTGAAACTTTTTGCCATCTCTTTTTCAGCATAATGACTAATATCATTCGAGAATGTATTAATTTCTCTATTTATGTCCTCTATTTTTTCTCCAACCGCTTTTGTTACTTGGTTTGTAATTTCTACCCGTTTTATTTCTCTGTATTCTACCGGAACCTCATTTAAAGCATTATTTACTTTCTCTTTAATCATGCTTTCCTTTTGTTGTTGATTTATGCCAATATGATCAGTTCCCTGATTCTTTTCTATATTCGACTCTAAGTCTTTGTTTTGTATTTTTTCCTTTGTTACTGTTAATATTTGCTCTTGCTCCGCTTGATCAACATGAAGTTCATGCACCTTTTTTTCCGCATAGTGATAAACATTTTCTTTATTTATGGATAAATTATGAGTTAAGCCTGAGACAAAAATAGCTACAGCCAAGACAATTCCAATTTGTCTGAGCATGGATACAACACTTTGAGAAGCGGTTAATAATTCCCCCTCAAATGTGGAGGCTGTTAACATAGTAATTGGCCCAACAATTAAACCAAATCCAACACCTAAAATCATACACGGAATGATAATTTCTTTATTTGTTGATTCAGCTCCTATCATCTGTAAACAATAATAAGCAAAACTCATAACTATAAACCCCACTAAAATAACCTGAACCTTGCCAAGTTTCTTCATAGCGAGTGAAGCAAACGGAGAAACTAAAAATATCATAGCAGAAATAGGTGTCACTAAAAAAGCTGCTTCCATTTCTGTTCGGTGTTGTATTTTTGTGAGAAACGTTGGAAGCAAAACAGTTACACCAATTAAGAATAAATTACTAAGTATAACTACAATAGAAGCTCCAACAAAAATTCGATCTTTAAATAGCTGCAAATTTACCATCGGTGATGTAACTTTTCATTCAACTAAGATAAATAGAATAAAAGAAGTAGCACTGATGATATAGCACATCCATGCAAAGTTACTCATCCACCCCCATGTATTCCCTTTAACTAAAACAAGTGTGAAAAAGAAAATAGCAAAACTAGAAAGTACTAATCCAGTCCAATCAATTTTAGCAACTACGCGTTCCTCATTCTTTATCTTTAACATAATGAAACATAACACAATACCAATTACACAAATCGGAATATTCACAAAGAATACCCATCTCCATCCTAAATTTTGTGTAATAACTCCACCTAGTACAGGACCTATAGCTGCCGATACCCCTTGTGTCACCCCTAAAATCCCCAACGCAACATGCCTTTTTGCCAGCGGAACTGCCGAGACGCCAATTACCATACTTGTTGGAAACAAAACAGCAGCTCCTATACTTTGAACAAAACGAGAAAAAATAAGAAAATCCCCCGTATTTGCAAATGCACATAACGCTGAACCAACTCCAAAAACTATTAAGCCTATAATATATAATTTTGCCTTTCCATAGATATCAGCGACTCGCCCTAGTGGTATCGCTAATACCGCAATAGACATCGTATAGACATTCAATATCCAAGACATTTTCTCCAAAGATGTGTTCACATCAGTCTGTATTGCTGGTAAGGCAATATTCATAATTGTCGTATCAATCATACACAAGAAAATCCCTAAACACATTAAGAAAACGATTTTGATTCCTTTTGGTTGTTCCATAAATCCCCCCACTTTCACGAAACTTTACAATTCATCTCTTTTTTCTTGTATTACTAATTGCGCTAATTTATCTTTTAATGTTTTAACTTGAGCCATATAAGATGCAATCCCAACCTCTAATGAAATCTCTTCCGCAAATGTAATGCCTTCTTTCCATTTTTCATATTTTAAGAGAAGATCTGCAACATACGCCTCTTTTCTCTCAATTTCTTCTTCAATCCACTTTTTCATTGAATTGCTATCGCTATAATTCCCAAAATACATCCTCATTAAAAAGTCAGAACGTAGAACATCCTTTTCTACATCTGTCTTCATGTATTGATAAAACTCTTCTCTTCCTTCATCTGTTATGAAATACATTTTTTTATTTGGCTTACCTTCTTGCATGACAACCTCTTTTTTTATTTTCCCCTCTTTTTCCAACTGTCTTAAAGTCGGATAAATCATTCCAAAACTGCCATCAAAAAAATGCGTGAATACATCTTCAAAAACAATTTTTATATCATAACCAGATAATTCTTTTTCCATAAGTAATCCTAAAACAACATCTCTTCCTTTCAAAATAAGCACCTCACATAATAAATATAATCAACAACCATATAAACATTGTTAATATGATTATTGATTATATATTTTATTTGTTCGTTTGTAAAGTTTATCCATTAAATTTAAAAGCAGAAAGATACATCCCCTGAATATAATGAATTTAAAAAGTTCTGTTTAACAAAAAAAGACTGAAACCAATATTCAGTCTTTTTTCACTTCATTAAAATGTGTAATCATTTTATAATCTTATTACATGAACAATCATAGATTAACTATTACCTTTTAATAAAATGGATTTTAGTAAAACAGCTGAACTTTCGTGCCAAAAATTTATTCAATATGCCAAACGGCGGTTTTGATTAGTCGATACCGGCGTTTTTCATTATTAGTGATGAGAAGGGCAATATCTCAGTAAAATAAACTAAATTTTATTCAACAAGATTTGGGGTGAATTCTTATGTTTGCAATACTGCTAGCTATAAGCACTGGAGTTGTTTTTGCTATGCAAACAGCGATCAATGCTCAATTACGAAAATTCGTGATTTCCCCTTTTTTAGCTTCAATGATCTCCTTCTCTGTAGGGGTAATCTTTTTAGCGATTACAATATTAGTTAGTGGTTTACCATTAGGTATTCCATTTGATTTATTCTTAAGCCAACCTATTTTTATATGGCTAGGAGGAATCTGTGGTGCAGTTGCTGTAACTACCAATATACTTTTATTCCCTAAATTAGGAAGTGTACAAACAGCGATAATGCCAATCTTGGGAATGACTTTGATGAGTATGCTAATAGACAATTATGGCTGGATTAACTCTAGGCAATATTCTTTCGGTTTGAACCGAGTTTTTGGAGTATTATTAGTCATTATAGGCGTTTTTTTAGCTGTGGCTTTACCGAGTATGAAAACTAACCAAGACCCTTCCGAAGCAACTAAGAAAAACATGTTAAATCAATGGATTTGGCGTTTAGTAGGAATAATGTCAGGAATATTACTGGCTATACAAATTGCTATCAATGGTCAGTTAGGAAAAGTTCTGAATTCTTCTTCCCACGCAGCCTTTGTTTCATTTTTGGTAGGTACCATTACGTTAATTATCGTCGTTGGGGTCATGGATCGTTCTTACACAAATATTAAAGAGCCTATTAAACAGTCGGCTCCTTGGTGGGTATGGATTGGAGGTATTTTAGGGGGGGCTTATGTTCTAATAAATGTATTTCTCGTTGATCAAATCGGAAACGGGCAAACTGTAGTCCTTGTTTTATTTGGTCAAATCACTGGTAGCCTGATGGTAGAAAAATTCGGATTATTTAACTCTTCGAAAAATCAAATTAAACCAATACAAATATTTGGTTTAATTGTTATGATAGTTGGTGTTTTTTAATCAGGGTATTTTAAATCGAATTCTTATGGAAATAACGAATAAGTTCAATTGTTTTTTAAACTGTTAGTACCCTCCTATCATTATATAATTTCCTGTCTGCTTTCCCTCATAAGCAGACATTATTTATATTAATCAATTAATAATACTTTGTTTGAGATATTTACATCCTCTATAGGAAATGGTTTCATTTCACTTCGAAGTAAATCCTTAAAGACAGCGGTTACTTTTTAACTTATTCCAAATATTGTTACTTAGTTTCCCTCCCACAAAAATAAATATATTCTTCAATCCTATCACGCTCTCCCCCTTCGTTCATTTATAAAACAAATACAGAACAATTCTGTATATTCATTTTACTTGCATGTTGTTGTTTAGTAATATTGAACTGTAAGGGGTCATTACTTAATATGTTTTAAAAAAAGTGAAAAAGTAAGAAAGGTATGTGATGTTAATGTTGGAGTCAATTATTATCGCAATTATACTGATTTTATTAATATTCGCTATTTATTTATCAATTAAATTCATAATAACTAAAATAAGAGATATAGAGCAATTAAAACGAAAAGTGGAGAACTTGGAGAGAAAAGATACTCATCATAACGAGTGAAAGTTTCTTTATCCTTATTATAGTTATAACTATTAATGAGTCCTTTCTCCTGCACTTGACTTAGCAGATTCTGGATACTATCATAAAATAAAATCAAAACGGTAACCTGATAAAATGTAAAAAAGGATTGTATATGAAGTTGTTATCATTAGAATAAATAAACCTTCTTTAGCTATGTTTCATTTGCAAATTTATACAGAATTCGAGTAAAACTGAAATAATTTGAATTTTTGTGGGTGATAATATCAAAATTTCAATAGAAGAAATAAGCCTAGAATTAGAAGAAGAGATTCTTATTAGGTGTCATGAGGTTGATGAAGAAATAAATGAAATCTTAAACAAGCTGAAATCTGAAAATCCTATTTTACTCGGACATCAACAAGATAGTATTCACCGCATTAGGCTCAGTGATATTTATTATTTCGAGGCAGTCGATGGAAAAGTTTTTATGTACTGCAGGAACAACGTTTTTGAGGTGAAACAAAAACTATACGAGTTAGAGGAATTATGTAAAGGAAAAAACTGTTTTCGCGCATCGAAATCAACTATTTTGAACATCGCCAAAATTTCATCTGTTCATCCGACTATTAGTGGTCGGTTCGAAGCTGTCCTGGATAACGGAGAACGTACTGTTATATCAAGGCAGTATGTACCTGTCCTTAAAAATATGCTTGGTTTGTAAAGAGGGATACATATGAATTTTTTTGAATTTGTACAAAAGATAATTAAGAATTTCTTTATTATCTTCGGATCCATAATCATGATTATTACTATATTGCGACAAATTTATGATCCTGACATGGCCTTCGATTTGAAGTCAATTTATATCCTTATGGCATTTTCATTTTTAGGTGCATTAACGGGATTTATTTTATATTCTCCTGATGATCTAAGTGAGAAGAAAATGCGTATAAGGATTATTATTCATTTCTTCACTTTGGAGATTTTATTGATTGTCCTTGGCAGCGCTATGAATCTTGTAACTGGTACGGGGCTAATCATTCTTGCACTGCAAATTGCGGTAATCTATATCATTGTTCATCTACTGTCATGGCAAAATGATAAAAAAGATGCAAAAAAAATCAATGAAAAACTAAAGACATTTAAGAAAGACTTTGGTGAGTAGTCAAGAAATTCAATAAGCAGTACAGTAGTTGGCTGCAACAGATTATCTTCATTCAGTGAAAGACTCCCACCTCTATAGGTGGTAAGATGAATGCGATTTTAATTACTTTTTCAGTGGGTATCCAAACACCTATTGAATGAAGATAAAGCCTCCGGCGGGTGTCACGGATTTTCAAAGGAATGAATAAAGGATGTTAGCCTAAAACCTTCGCATCCTGCAAAAACGGCTAACTGACCTGCATCGGTAAAACGCCACGTCCTGTGGCATTACCGAAATGACCGACATCGTGTCGGCCCTCGTGCAGGCCTGGGCACAATTCAAAATCCGGACACATTGTTTATCGGTAGCGAAAGCAAAGCGACAGCTACAAATGTTTACTGCGCGAAAGCGGAGCGTCAGCGGCAATTACGCCAAGGCGAAATTGATCTTACGGTAAGCATTTGAGCTTACCTTTTTTTGCATCTTATTGGCTTATAAATACAGCTTACCGTTTTTCCATATACATCCTTTCATCTGTTTATTATGATAATTTCATAAAAATTTTTCCAATGAGATGGAGGAACGACTATGGGAATTTTACTATTATTAACAGCTGTGATTTTCGAGATTGCTTTTGCAATCTACTGCATAGCAACTAAGCAAAACCATAAAAAATTAAAGAATTGGATTAGGATTACTGTATTTATTGTATTTGTGATACTTACTGTTTCATCGGTGATTGTCTGGAGTTTTTGCTGGATAATGCTTGCTTTCCTACTTTTCTTATTAGCCGTATATGGGACAGTATCTCTTATCCTTAAGAAAAAAAATATCAAACAATACAAAACTTCTACCATTGTGTGGAAGTCCATTATGATGATATTGATATTTGTCTTTGTACTTTCACCTGTCATTATTTTTCCACAGTATCAATCACCAAAAGTGACAGGAGAATATGAAGTCGCAACCGCTACTGACACATTTATCGACAAGAGCCGTATTGAGGAGTTTTCTGACAAGGGGGACAACAGAATTGTTAATGTGGAATTTTGGTATCCCAAAAACGCAGATGGAACATACCCTTTATTAGTATTCTCACATGGAGCATATGGTATCAAGACAAGCAACAGTTCTACTTATACTGAACTGGCAAGCCACGGTTATATAGTCGTTTCCATCGACCATCCTTATCATTCCTTCTATACTCGTTCAGAGGATGGGATAGTAACTATGATCAGTCCTGATTTTAAAAATGAAGTCGAAGATACGAATAAAGGTCTTTATTCGAACGAAGAACGGTACAATATCATTCAAAAATGGATGAAACTGCGAACAGACGATATGAATTTTGTCATTGATACAATACTTACAAAAACTAAAAGTGACAATGACCCTATTTATCAACATATCAATACAGAGAAAATTGGTGTGTTTGGGCACTCAATGGGAGGTGCTGCAAGTGTGTTGCTAGGTAGAGAACGCGATGATGTAAGTGCAGTAGTAAATATCGATGCCCCTTTCTTTAGTGAACTTATTTATAACAAAGCTGATGATAATTTTATGGCAAGCAGCAAAGCCTACACAACCCCTCTTTTTAACATTTATTCAGACGATGTTTGGCGTCAACTGAATCGTACTCCTGTTTATGTAGCGAACAAACTCAATAATAAACAGTTCGAAGGAGCATATACTACTCATTTTAAAGGGGCAAAACATTTAAGCTTAACCGATTTACCGCTTTTCTCTCCTATACTTGCAAATATTCTACAAGGAGGAAAAGCCAACATTGATAAATATTACTGTATTGAAACTGAAAATGAACTAATCCTTAAATTTTTTGACTTTGAATTAAAGGGAATCGGCCATTTCGCTCCCAAAGAGACATATTGAACAGCCTAACGCCAACAAAGGAATCTTTAATGCATAAAACCAATGCTATATTCCTAACTTTTCTTTCATTGAAAACCTCCAAAAATAAGCTGAAATAAAGCTGGTCAAACTTTAAAAAGCGCGAGAAATCAATTTTAGAAACGTTGATTTCCCGCGCTTTTCTGATGTAAAATTTCCTAATTTCGCTGTAAAAGTTTACTTATCTTTCGAGTAATTATACTTAGAACGATCAACCGGAGTATAATCTGTTGGCGTATAGAATCTCAATAAGTCACCATTCACAACTTTATCAGATAATTCTAATTTACGATCCACATTATTTTTAATAGTTTTCGCATACTCTAATTGATTATCATCTAGTAGTAAACCTGTTTTATTATCATAAAATTTCCCATTAACCGAATAAATAGTAGGACTGACAAAACCGCCATTTCTAAATGGTACAACTTCATCATGCTCTTTTGATAATAAGTCGGAACCAAATTGAACAAATTTTTGTGTATCAATTCCTAGTAAATGTAATAATGTTGGGAGAAGGTCTGTTTGGCCACCATAAGTATGGTTAGTTCCACCTTGCATTCCTGGAACATGTATAAATAATGGTACACGTTGCAAATTAGCATTTTCATATGGTGTAATTTCTTTTCCAATGACTTGTTCCATCGCATCATTATGATTATCTGAAATACCGTAATGGTCACCATAAAGAACGATCATCGAATTATCATATAATCCTGATTCTTTTAATTGATTGAACATCTGTTTGATTGCTTCATCTGCATAACGAGCTGTTTGGAAATAATTGTCTACACTTGAATCCCCAGTATTAGCTTTATCAATTGTAACTAAGCTTTGATCCATTTTATATGGAAAGTGGTTCCCTACCGTAATTAATTTCGTATAGAAAGGTTGTGGTAACGAACTTAACATACTTTCAGATTGTTTAAAGAATGGTTTATCTAACAATCCATATTCAGCCATGTTTTCTGAAGAACCCGTGTCATAATAACTAGCATCAAAGAAGTGCTCGAATCCAAATGATTTATAAATCTCATTTCGATTCCAGAAGCTTCCGTTGTTACCATGGAATACAGCAGATGTATAACCATAATCTTTTAAAATACTAGGGGCTGCTTGATACGTATTTTGTGCTTTTGTAATATAAGCAGATCCTTGTGGTAATCCAAATAAAGAATTTTCCAGCATAAATTCTGCATCGGAAGTTTTACCTTGACCTGTTTGATGGAAGAAATTATCAAAATACAATGTATTCTTATCTTTTGTTAATGAATTTAAAAATGGTGTAACTTCTTCACCGTTTAACTTATAGTCGATAAGGAAGTTTTGGAATGATTCTAAATGTAAATAGATAACGTTCATTCCTTTTGCTTTACCAAAATATTCCGCATTAGGTTTGGCGTAGTTGGATTTTGTATAGTTCATCACTTCTGTAATATCACTACTATCCGCCAAAGCTCTCTGTGAAGATGCTTTCATCGTTTCTACTGAATCATAAATCGTATAGTTATACATTCCGAGATATTTCACAATATAGTTTCTATCAAAACCTCGAGTTAATAGTTGCGGACGATCAGCTTCAGCTAGTCCTAAATTTAGGATTGATATTGCTAATGCAAAAGTAATGATTGCCGTTGCTTTTTTATATCCAAAACGATTGCTATCTTTTTGTATTTTTCTTGAGAATCGTAAGTAAAACATTACGAATACATCCACAAAGAACAAGAAATCATAAGGCTTTATTAAAGTAAGAACACTACCACCTAAATCTCCGAAGTTCTGCGTTTGGGTAACTGTAGGTAATGTAATGAAATCACTAAAAAATCGGTAATACACAATATTTGCATATAAAAGAATAGACATCAGAGTATACACTACAACTAGTGATGTATATTTTCTCTTTCCTCTAAATAAAAATGATATTCCTAGAAACAGCATTGCTGAACCTAGTGGATTTAATAGTAAAAGGAAATGTTGAAGGAATCCTTCTACTCCCAGTTTAAATTGTGCTGTTTGAGCGATGTATGTTTTAATCCATAACATTAAAACAGCTAATAAATATATCCCTAAAAATTTGTTTAATAGGTTATCTTTTTTACTTAAAAAATTTTTCATTTTTGCACCTCGTTTACTTACTTTAAATCTAGATGTATATTAACTTAGATTATAAGTATATATTGCATTCAAAATATATTATTTCACAGTATCTTTTTCGTAGCTATTGTATACTACTCCCCATATAGACTTCTGTCAAGTTGTTAAATACAATTGAAGACAGCTAGTACATTTCTCCCTACTAGTGTAAATCACCTTTCGTAAAAAAACTCCGCATATGCGTTTTTCAACTAACATTTACGGGGGATTTTAAACCATAAGAATACCTCATTATTTTCAACAATAGCAATTTTAAAACACAATTTTAGTTTTAACAATTAAATTTGGTTACATGAAACTTATAATTTTGTAAGCTTTAGTTTCAATAAATTTAAACAAGAGTTATTGAACATTTAAGGTTTAAATATATCCCGGAGTAAATCTTTTGATAATAAATCGAGTATTAAATTCATATTCAGTTCATAGAAAAAAGGGATTACCATTATGGTGGAATTGCACTCGGTGGAGTCATTGGTGTTCATAAATCCGGCTAGATGTTTGAGGAAATAAAAACGGCGGAAGTTCTTGTGTAACAAGAGCCTCAGCCGTTTGTTTTTCCAGGGCGAAGTTTATACCTAATTAATATTACCTGTTGGGTATAATGTAGTTCCTCCAATTGAAACATTTATTTCATTAGATAATGGAACATTGTATTCATCAATAATCGTTCTCCACCATTCCCATGCAAGACCTGTACATTCTCTTGCATAAATTCTTATATTTTTTGAATTAGGCGGAAGTGGTATTACTGTAGAGAAATGAGCTGTTTTGTCTTTCCAGCTTCCATCCCAAGTTTTATGGGTTAGTACTTCTTTCCCGTTTTCATCATATGAAAATTCATCCCAAGCTACTTCAAATTGAGCAACATATGCACCATAATGATCAAGGATGATTTTGCCTTTAGAATATTCTGTAGCTGTCGTCTCGATATAATCTGTATTGTTATGAACAGCAGCAATTGAATTATCCTTCAAGAAAGCACTTGTATAGGATATTGGGTATGCTGGATTTTTAAGACTAAATTCTGCATTATCCTGAATTATTTTTCTAATATCATTAAAGTCTTTTGAGACAACCTGGTTATGCTTTTGTGAATCTCCACCTAATACTACAGCAGTAAAGGAACTTTCTTCAAAAATATCTTTATACTGCCCACTAGTTTCTACATTAGTATTGACATCCTTCAGTAAGGCTTTAAAAGCAGCTTGTACATCCTTACTCTTAGAGTTTGTTTCTAATTTCACATAAATTGTTCTGCCATACGCTACATTTGATACCATAACGGGAGGAGCATTATTACTTACCCCTTTACGAGTTAACTCTTCAAAAGAAACACTATCATCAAAAAGGTCTGATGGATTGTTCGGTTGTTCTGCACTTACGGTATAAAATATTTGTTTATATGCCGCAACCATCACTTTTTTCTCTCCGCTCGCAATTGCGCTAAAGTCAATTCCCAGAGAATTATCAAGAACTTGGGCGTTAACATTCAGAGCGCTTGCTATTTGAGATTTGCTATAAACCATAGATTCTGAATATTGTAGTCTTGCAGGTAAAGTATGGGTTGTTGAATATTTTTCACTCCAAGTAGATACTAACTCATCTACTGCCCCGGATACATTACCATATGTTGGATTGTCCACAGTCGTAGTATTTTCCCTTTTCATGCCAGGTAAATCTATGCTAATATTTAGCGGTTTTCTTTTTGCCACCAATAAACTAGGTTGATTGTCCACAAAAGCTTTGTTGGCAAGTTGTAATGCTCCTGGATATGTACGATTCGCCATAGAGTCGATAATTGAAATATCTACCGGTGAAGTTGTAAGTGATTTTTTGTTACGTTCAACCACTATAAATTTATCATTTGAGTTAATACCTTCTTTTGGGACAAAACTATCAACCTTGTCACCATTCACCGCTAAAACTTCTCTGTTATTGTAGTTCAAGTTTGCTATACCAGTATCAATGTCATTAGAGTTGCTTTTTTCACTAGCTACATTAGGATCAAGTGTTGCAGCAAAGGAAATAATCGGGTAATTAATGATGCATAAACTAACAGATAAACATACTAGAATTTTTATTACTTTAAAATAATTTCGAATTCCCAAAAAACCACTCCTTTTTTAGGAAATTATACCACGAAATTAATTTTTAAAATACAGTAGTTTAGTTTCATACCCAACTTGCCGAAGAGTATATATATAGTAAAAATAGTATATTCTAATTTCCGATTTTAACTACTATAGACTTAACAATTACTGTGTGCCATCTAAGATTATGGTGGCTCATCATTCGTTCTAATTGTCGTTCCATTTATTCTTTTAATTATTATCGGCGCTACTTTCTTGTATTAATCTAAAGAGCCATTGTTAATACCTATCACAAATAGCGAGAATAATGGGTAAAGCTTATTTAGCTTTAAATCACCTTATTTAATGGTCACTTTTACAAGAGTGAACTCTTTATCATTAAAATATTTGAAAATTATTTTTAAAATTAAATTTTGTAAGTAGATAAATATCGCAATCCCTTTTGAAAACTTTACATAT
This sequence comes from Lysinibacillus sp. NPDC056185, assembly GCF_047737915.1. Classification (NCBI taxonomy): domain Bacteria; kingdom Bacillati; phylum Bacillota; class Bacilli; order Caryophanales; family Bacillaceae; genus Lysinibacillus; species Lysinibacillus sp. NPDC056185. The sequence continues at coordinate 472 of NZ_JBLLLQ010000023.1, read as the reverse complement.
TATAAAATTATAGAGAGGAGGGAAATTACTATGTCTGAATACTATGGTAGTGGTAGTGGCACAGGTTCAGCATTTGCGCTAATTGTTGTTCTATTCATTCTTTTAATTATTGTAGGCGCTACTTTCATGACTAAAGGTTATTAATACCTAATACCGCCTTTAATGCTCATAACTATTGTAAGGTAATACTAATTAAACCTTACACCTTCAAATCGGTACTAAGGGTCACAATCCTCCGGTGACCCTTTAATATTTCCTCTTTCAATATCATTCTCAACCTCCCAAGACATAATAAAAAGCGCTTGGTGAATACTACTTCATTATTAAAACTAATCTACGGATAATAAATCATCTTCTGTACAGACTAATTTCAGGAGCTGACTACTCCCACAGCTAAAGCAGTGGGGTTCTTATGTACTTAAGAGAAGCGTTACAAAGCTCTCCACAGATGGTGTTGCCATGTCCTGTGTAC